>BTUX01000063.1:0-19608 GCA_045863315.1 Candidatus Hydrogenedentota bacterium
CAACCGAGACCTCGCGAAACTGGTCGAGTCCGGCGACTTTCGTGAAGACCTGTATTTTCGGCTCGAAGTGCTGCCCATCCGCATACCGCCGTTGCGGGAACGGATGCAGGACCTGCCGCTGCTGGTGAGCCATTTCCGCGAGAAGTTGTCGGCGCGGCTTGGAAAGAAATGTCCCACGTTGAGTAGCGATGCATTGGAAGCGATGCGCCGATACCGTTGGCCGGGAAACGTGCGCGAACTCGAAAATGCGCTGGAGCGGCTGTACATCCTGTGTGACGGCGAGGTGATCCGCGCGGAGGACTTGCCGGAAAAGTTGCGCGTGCGCACGCCCGAGTCCGGCGGGTTTGCGCTTCCGCCGGGCGGAATTGTGCTTGAAGACCTCGAGCAGGACCTCATGAAGCAGGCGTTGGCGCGGTCCGGCGGCTCCATCAAGGAAGCCGCCGAGCTACTGGGCCTCACGTATAAGACACTGCAATACCGCCTGAAGAAGCACGAGATCGACCGCCGAGCGGAAGCCGACGAGTTCTGATCGGTGGCGTGGATTTTGGGCTGCGGCAGCTCGCTGCCGCTCACTCTCGCTGCTAACCCGGATTTTTCACACCCGCGGGCAATGAAGGATACAGCTTCGTGCGACACATACCTTTATGCAGCGACAGGGAAAACGGGCTGTTGGTGTGAAAAATCCTCACCCGATTGACTTCTATGCTAGCTCCGGAGCAATTCTCACCAGTCGCCCCCTTCATCGGGAGCGACTGGTGAGAAATGCGGGCTAATTCAGTGAACCCAGCATCCATTCTCCTTGCCGAAGACTTCCCGCGAAACCATTGGCGCTGACGTCTTATCGACATGAAATCCGCCGCGAAAAAGTCCGCGTGGAAGCAGCGACAGCACTTGGGCCGACGACAGCACGTGGGCGGCGACAGCGGGCGGGCGGGCGGCAGCACGTAGGCGGCGACAGCGGGCGGGCGGCGACAGCGGGCGGGCGAGCGGCGACAGCAAGCTGTCGCACTCCATATTGTCGATTGAAGTTTGTTTGCAGTTGCTGTGGGCGCTGTCCTCATGCGAGCAGGGTTTCAAATTCCGTGTAGTTTTTCAGATCCAACAAATTTTCGTTGTACGGGGCGGCGTTTCCGCGTTCCATGATTTCGCGATCAAGATAGTACTCGTTATGGGGTTTGAAGCCGGGAACGGTGATGACGTTGACGAACACGTCGATTCCACGGTGGCCCGTCCCCGGTGGGATGACCACGAACTGTCCGGGCCGCAGCGGAATCTGCCGGTACGTGGAAAAGTCGCGCAGATCGGGAAAGACGATCAGCGAGGCCTCGCGGCCATGGGTGTGCAAGTTGTATGCCGCGGGATCGAGCACCAGGTAGAACTCGGTCTGGGGAAGTCCGCCGCCCGTAGCGCATACGGGATGAAAATGCGAAGGCGAGGTCTCTTTAGCGATGTTCACGACGTGACTGTTGGCGAAGTTGATGCCGTCGCCGGTCTCGCCGGCATGGGACATGCTCCACGTCAGTGGCAGCCGTCGGAAGGGATCAAAGTCAAAATTGCAGCCGCCGGAACTGTCCCGCAGATAGCGCAGACGCATGACGGCCGGGACGTGCCGTTCCGGTCGGCCTGCGTGCTCGAGCGTCAGGCAGGAGAATCGGCCGCGCACGCGCATCGATTCGCCGCGAGCGACGACAAGCTGGTCGCCCTCGATGAGGGGCTCCCACGAGTCCCGCGCCTTTACCGAGTACCCCGCCCGGGCGCAGTATGACCACAGCGATTCGATGAGTTTCTCGGCGCGACCACTCGTTGACCACGGGCGTGGCGTGTGTTCAAGTTTCCACAGGTCGTTTGCGTAATCCCCGAGGTAAGCGTCGCCGTACCTGCGCGACAGAACGGAATCAACAGGCACCCGGGCTTCAGACCTCAACCGCGGCATGGCATCGCGCAGCGCTCGCAAGGCGCCGGCGAACGCGGGGTCGATCGGTTCGGGAATGTATTCCTTGGGCAGGCGATGCCCGTCCCCCTCTTGCGTGCGATGACCGGCCGGAAGGAAGGCTTCTCCGCTGCCTTCGTATAACCAGAAAATTCTCTGGCCGCCGTGCTCGCTGCGCAGTTCAGTCTCCTCTCCATCGAGCGTGAGGCGTCCGAACCGCAGCGTGGGAAAGCGGGCGTCGAGTTCGCGTCGGACCTCGTCAAAGAACTCGGCGTCGTTCATGTGACAGGTGATTACATCAGGCACGGAGCCATATTCTCCCCGCAAATGCGCGACACGGCACCGTCATTCTAACGCGGTGCAGGCGCCCAAGCGAATTGAACTGATTTGGCGCGGAATGGCACAATCGATTCGCTTCGAGGCGACCTTCCCTGCGCGGGTTCGCGCGTTGTCAAGCGACAGAAAGTGAGGAATTGGATGGAAACCCCTGAAACCACGGAACGAGACGAGGAGAGAAAACGGAACGGCATCATCAGCCACCTATTGAAGACGCGGACGGTGATCGTGTCGGGACAGGTCGACCAGGAAATGGCGGAACGGGTCATCTCGCAGTTGGTGGTGCTGGACAGCGAATCGAAGGAACCGATCCGCGTGATTATTACGTCACAGGGCGGTCACGTGGATTCGGGGTTGGCGATACACGATGTGCTGCGGTACGTCGAGTCGGAGGTCTTTACCATCGGCGCGGGGTGGGTGGCCAGCATCGGCGTGCCGATTCTGTTGGGCGCGCCCAAGAAGCAAAACCGGCTGGCACTGCCGAACACGCGCTTTCTGCTGCACCAGCCGAGCGGCGGCGCGGGCGGGCAGTTACAGGACATCCGCATCGAGGCCCAGGAAATCCTGCGCATTCGCGAACGCATCAATAAGATGATCGCCGAAGAAACCGGCCAGACGGTCGCAAAAGTCGCCGCCGACAGCGACCGCAACTTCTGGATGACCGCCGAGGAAGCCGTCAAGTACGGCATCGTCTCGCGCATCGTGAAAAGCGCGAGTGAAGTGAAGTAGGCGCGGAGTCCGTGCCCCGGCGCATTAGGGCCAGCCCGAAATCGGCGATTCTCCCCCGGCCCTTGCGATCGATGAGGAAGTTTTCGGGTTTGATGTCGCGAGGGACGATGCCCCCGTTGGGGGCGTACTGCGAGGGTGTCGCAGACGGGGGCACCATGCCGAGCGCCCGCGCCTTGCGCGCAAACCCGAATCTGCGTCATCTCGTGTGGATTCGCCAGTCCGAAACAAAGAGCGCACGGGACGACGCCGCAAGACGCGCGGTGACCGATCGGTATCCCCGGGTGAAACGGTCATAGGGTGGAGGTCTTCCAACGACCCTTCCCATACTGAAATCGTCCACAGGCTAAAAGGGCGGAGTGGCAACGGCGGCCATCGATCCGTCGGTGTGACTTCTCTTGATGCAGGCTTTTCATCTCAGTGGACCGTCGGAGTGACGAGCGTCCGGTAGGCGTCGGTTACAAAAGATAAACGCCCCCAAACAGACTTGAGGGCGTCGGGATGTCCGTATCTACGTATCTACCGGGCTGCGGCGGCTACTCCGCCGTTGGCGTAGAGCTTTTTCATGTCCTCCAGCGTCATCTGCTTGTAGTCGCCCGCGTGGCCGGCCTGACCGAAGGCCGTCATCCGTTTGATGTAGACCTGTTTCGCTGCTTCGCGCGCCGGTCCCAGCCAATCGCGCGGATCGAACTTCTCCGGATGCTCCCACAGCACCTTGCGGACGGCGCCCGTCATCGCCAGGCGGCTGTCGGTATCCACGTTGATCTTGCGAACGCCGTGCTTGATGCCGTCCTGGATTTGTTCGATGGGGATGCCGTACGTGCCCGGCATCTTGCCGCCGTACTGGTTGATGATGTCGACCAATTCCCTCGGCACGCTCGATGAACCGTGCATCACCATGTGGCAGTTCGGCATACGTTCGTGGATTTCGTGGATGCGCTCCATGGCCAGCGCCGGCGGCAGCATCTCGCCGGTCTTCGGGTCCTTTCGCAGCGATTTGTAGGCGCCGTGGCTCGTGCCGATGGCCACCGCCAACGCATCGACGCCCGTCAGCGCCACGAACTCTTCGGCCTGTTCCGGGTTGGTCAGGTGGTCGGTGTCGTCTGCGGCCAGCCCCGCGCCGTGGCCGTCTTCAATTCCGCCGAGACACCCGAGTTCGCCCTCGACCGTGACCCCGAGCGGGTGGGCCAGTTCGACGACCGCGCGCGTGACCTCGACGTTTTGTTCGTAGGTATTCGGTTTCTTGCCGCTTTCGTCGAGCGATCCGTCCATCATCACGGAGGTAAAGCCCAGTTCGATCGCCTGTTTGCACGTCTCGACGCTGTTGCCGTGGTCGAGATGAAGCGCGACGGGGATGTCGGGATACTCGAGCACGGCGGCCTCCATCAGCTTCTTCAAATAAATCATGCGGCTGTACTTCAGCGCGCCCCGGCTCGCCTGAATAATCACGGGGCTCTTCGTCTCGTTGGCCGCCTCCATGATCGCCTGAATCTGTTCCATGTTGTTGACGTTGAAGGCGCCAACCCCGTAACCGCCCTTCGCGGCCTCGTCGAGAATCTGTCGCATAGGTACCAGTGGCATGAGTTGACATCTCCTGAGTATTGCGGTGCGGGCGGGTCCCCCTGAGGCCAATAACCCGCAGAGCGTGGCTAAATAATCGATGCTTATCTTACCACTTTTCCGCCCCTTCCCGCAAAAACTCGGGATGCAATACGGCACCGCGGGCGATTATCCGCGCTGCCCTGCGCGGCGCGCCGGTTCCCCTTCTCGGGCTGTGTGCGATGGACGCCTGCCCCGGACGTCTCACACGTCCCAGGTCCCCGTATACACTTCGGTCGCGGGGCCCTCCTGATAGACGAATCCGTCCTCGGCCCACTCGATCGTCAACGCGCCGTATACAAGGTGGACATTCACCCGTCGGTCGGTTCGGCCGGTAATCATGCACGCCAGCGCCGATCCGCACGAGCCGCTGCCGCTGGCCATTGTGATGCCGCTGCCGCGCTCCCATATTCGCATGACGATGTTCTGTCGATCTCTGACCGTCACAAACTCGACGTTTGTGCGTTGGGGAAAACTGGGATGGTGTTCGACTTTCGGTCCAATCGAGGCGAGATCGACGGTCGTCGCGTCGTCCACGAAGAACACCGCGTGCGGGTTTCCGATGTTCGCGCAGGTCACCTTCATCGTGGCGCCGCCGACCTCGAGCTCCTCCTCCAGCACGCGCCCTGGCGGCCCGATCATCGGGATGTCCGCGCGTTCGAACTTCGGTCTCCCCATATTCGAGCGAACCCTGGTGACCACGCCGCCATCGACCGTCAACGTCACGCGGTTGGGCCCGGCCAGCGTGTCGATCACGAATTCGAGCTTGTTCGTCAGATTGCGCTCATACACGTACTTCGCGAAGCAGCGGATGCCGTTTCCGCAGGTCTCCGCTTCGCTCCCGTCGGCATTGAATATGCGCATCGAGAAGTCCGCCCCGTTGCGGCCGGGTTCAATTAGAATGATGCCGTCCGCGCCCGCGCCGAGGTGGCGATGGCTCATCGCGCGGGAAAGGGCCGGCGGATCGGCAACGGGGAACCTCTCGGATTCGATGAACAGGTAGTCGTTGCCGAGACCGTGCATTTTCGTGAATGTAATCGTCACACGAGGTGTCTCACTGGAATTGTCGAAAGCTTGTGGCAAGCATTGCTTTCGCGTAGTGAATGGATGA
Organism: Candidatus Hydrogenedentota bacterium; assembly: GCA_045863315.1. Classification (GTDB taxonomy): domain Bacteria; phylum Hydrogenedentota; class Hydrogenedentia; order Hydrogenedentales; family SLHB01; genus JABWCD01. The sequence goes on from BTUX01000063.1 coordinate 5,703, forward strand.
GTACATGTTCTCAACGTCCAAGGTCCGCGGCGGGAACCGCAAGGTTCGCCACCTCGACGATTCGATCCAGTTTCTCTCCAACCTCGGGGTCAAGGTCGCTTGCTGGTACCAGTTGGGCCAATCGATAGTAATCCGACTTACGCAGCAAAACCGGTAATCCAAGTTTTCTGAAGAACGCTTGAAAAAGCGGATCTAAAAACTCATCCGATGCTTTGATACCGTCAGACCAGGGAGTAGGTTTATTCAATTTGCTAAGAGCATCGGTTATCTCGTGTATTGCGTCGCGCATTGCGGATTCACGTCGATCGCATTCAGCCAAACCGAACAGATCGTCGTCAGTTTCCGAACGGGCGTATTGTATCAAGACGCGCTCCATGCAAAAGTAATTTTCGATTTCTCTTTTTCTCCACTGTAACTCCACCAACGGACCGGTCTGCTCAAGTTCGGCATCCGTCCGATCAAACAGTGCGATGCCTTTCAAGTCGCGCTTGGCCTCGCGGAGGCCGTAGAAGTGCTCTCTTGCGCGCGCAGGCAGATTGGTTGCCACATAATGTACAAAGGGACGCTCGAGCTTGGCCGCAGCGTCGTGGCCGAGTAGTTTGGCAAATACTTGCAAGATTGCAAGATCGGTCGGCCCTTCCAAGTATAATACCCATCCCGTCTGTTCTGCTTGGTAGTACTGGTCAAACCCAATGTCCCGCAAAGACTTCAGTACTTGGGATCCGCGATCGTCGATCCGATGAGGCCTTCCCACAAATGCGATTACTGTGTCCTTCCCACTAGCCTCATTTAGTACTACCTCCGAATGACTCGCCGCGATCACTTGGGAGCCCTGATCGGCCGCAATCGTCGTCAAAAGCGTGTAAATCTGACGTTGTCTCAAAATTTCCAAATGAGCGTCTGGTTCGTCCAAAAGTAAGACAGTGCGCGGATTCGCGTAGAGATAGGCTAAGAGCAATAAAGTTTGTTGAAGTCCGCGCCCGGATGACGAGAGATCGAGGGTTGTACGAGAAGAAGGGTTCTTGTATTCCATCGTAATCTCGCCACGCTCGGCTACATACTTCGGCTCCAATAATTCGATGCCGAACAATTCGCGCATCCGTTCGACTATCGAGTCCCAGTGAGATCGGTCTGTATCCCCATTTGTAAGTTGAAAGCACAGGTTTCGCAACACCTGGGCCGTCTGTCCTTCGCCGATGAGGACGTTTATGCGACCCGGCTCCCACTTGGGTTCTACGGCCGCAAGCCCCGACATAGGCGGCAAGTAAGCAACGTTAACGTCAGCAGCCTCCTCGGGAACTGCAAATCGACCTGACTTGCCGTCGTTGCCGATACGCAACGGACGGCAATAAAAAGACTCCTCATTGGCGTAGTCGAATTCAAAAGCGCATTGCCACGCCGTGTCATTCGTAACGCCATGCACTTCCGTTTCGATTCGAACGTTCGTTGTTTCGAGTTTGTCTCTGTTCTGCTCTTGATTCCAGACACGCTTTACGTCGCGGACGTGGAGGTCTCGCCACAGCAGATTGGCATCGGGAACAGGAATCGAAATGAGGTCGCGTCGATTGATGGTTACGCCCGGTCTTTTTTCAGGTGACTTCTTTCCACTGCGTCTTTCATTCCACTTACGCAAACCAACGTTCCAGAGCGCCAAGGCCTGCAGTGCGGTTGTCTTTCCGGAGTTATTGGGTCCAATGAGGACTACCGCTCTTCCCAACTCAATATCTGCTTGGTCGAAAGCTTTGAAATTTTTTACACGCAAGCGTGTCAACATGGCGATAGTCTGCAGAGGTCCGCTGTACCATTCAAATGGGTGCACCGACAGGCCGAATCGTAGCGTGAGCGCCAACACCCGCCTATCGATGTTGGCGAATTCTTCGGGATCTTAGGCATATCTGTCCCTTCCCAAGGCCTCCTCCACGAGCAGCGTCAACAAGTGCGGAAACGAGATGCCCGCTGCGGCCGCTGCTTGCGGATACAGTGACGTCTCGGTCATTCCGGGGATCGTGTTCACCTCGATCCACACCGGGTCCTCGCCGTCCAGGATCATGTCGCTGCGGCTGAATCCCTTACATCCAATGACGGTATGCACACGTTCGGCCATGGCCTGCACCTTGCGCGTCGCCGCCGACGAAATGCGGGCCGGGGTGATTTCGTTGCACGCGCCGGGAGTGTACTTCGCGTGGTAGTCGAAATACTCGGACTCCACCGGACAAATCTCCGTTACCGGGAGCGCTTGCGGCGGTTTGCCCGGTTCGACATCGAGTACGCCGCAGGTGACCTCAGTCCCCTTCACGAACCGTTCAATCATCGCGATGTCGTCGAACGCGAACACATCAAGCAAGTCCTTTCGAAACACTGTCGCGCTCTTCGAAACGGCCATGCCCAGACTCGACCCCTGGCAGGGGCTTTTGATCAGGCACGGGAATCCGAACTCCACTGCGACACGACCCAGCACGCCGTCGTTACCGGCCTCCCATTCCGCCCGCGTAAGGATGAACTGGTCCGCGACGCGGACACCCGCCTGCCGCACGACGGCCTTCGAGTGGATCTTGTCCATGGCCAACGCGCTCGCCGCGCACCCCGAACCGGTGTACCGTATTCCGAACGCGTCGAACATGCCTTGCAGGCGGCCGTCTTCGCCGAACGGACCGTGCAGCGCGATGAACACGCAGTCCACCCCGATTTCACGCAGGCGGGGCAGCGCCGCATAGATATCTCTGAGTTCTTCTCCCGGAAATTTCCATAAGCCGTCCCGCGTGATGATGACCTGGGAGACATCGTAGCGGCCGCGATCCAGATTGCCGCTGACCATGGCCCCGCTTTTCAGCGACACGTCGTGCTCGGAACTGATTCCGCCCATCAGGACGGCGATATGACTCTTGCCTGTCATTTCCCCATCTACTTTCCGTGCCGCGCGGCGCGTTCCCGTCCGGCGGCTCGCCTTGCGTTGTTACGTATCGTTCTATCGTATACCGTGCTCGTCGAGTAATCACCCATTCACCCGCCGAACGATTCACGTTCGCGTATCGGCTTGCGCCGACCCAACGCCCCGCGCGAGGCCCCACCCCCTGCGACGGAGCACCGCTGACTATATCGAAGCGGCGGGATTGCGGCAAGACGGGTAACGTTCTGGAACTCGCAGCCAATCGACGCGGCGGCGGCCGTTTGATACAATGCCGGCTCGCGCAGTTCGCAGTTCACAACGGGCCCGGCGCCGCGCGCGTACGGTGGTCGGCTCCCTGGATGTTTCGGCAGCGCCATGCGGGCCTTTATCACTCCAACGACGTTTCGCCGCCTCGCGATCGTGACGTTAGCGGCGGTGTACTTTCTCATTCTCGTGGGGGGCGTCGTGCGCGCATCCGGCGCGGGAATGGGGTGCCCCGATTGGCCGAAGTGTTTCGGACAATGGATTCCGCCGACGAATGTGTCCCAACTTCCCCCCGACTACCAGGAAATCTACGCGCACCGCGGATACGCGGACACCGAGTTCAACGCCGTCAAGACCTGGACGGAATACATCAATCGACTGATCGGCGCCTCGATTGGGCTGCTCGTTTTCCTCACCTTGATCGCGTCGTTCGCCTATTGGACCACCGACCGCCCGACCGTCCTCCTGAGCGGGCTGTCCTTCGCGCTGGTGGCGTTCAATGGATGGCTGGGCTCCGTGGTCGTGGCGAGCAATCTCGTGCCGTTTATCATCACCCTCCACATGGTCGCCGCGCTGGTGCTCGTGTGCGTACTGATCTTCGCCGTCGCGCGCACCCACCGCGATTCCCTGTCGCTCAGTCTGCGCACGACGGGTGGATGGGGCAGGCCATTGCTCTTCGCTGCGCTCGTGCTGTCGCTCGTTCAGATTCTGCTCGGCACGCAGGTGCGCGAACATGTCGACGAGATTGCCGTCAACCTCGGGAACGAGAACCGAGACCTCTGGTTCAAACACTTTGGAGCGACTTTCTATGTACACCGCACTTTTTCTTTGCTACTCCTCGCGGTCAACGTTACGCTTGCGGCTGCGCTATGGAAAGCCGCCGGACCCGGGGCGTTGCGAAACGGCGCCGTTGCGCTAATCAGTGTCATCCTCGCCGAGATCGCGGCGGGGGCGGGGCTTTACTACCTCGGCATGCCGGCCTGGCTGCAGCCCACGCACCTGCTGCTTGGCGCCGTGCTGTTCGGCCTCCAGTTTTTTCTGCTCGTTGCGTACCGTTTCGCGTCGATGTCATTCGCCGTGCCTACTACGTCAGCCGCCGCACCTTTGACTTCACAGCGGATCGACGGCTAAGATTTCCTTTTGCGCGCGGGACTTGCCGCGCCGCGCAATTCGCGTGAAATCGCATTCCGCAATCCGCTCTCACGCGGAGAGGTGGCCGAGTGGTTGAAGGCGCACGCTTGGAAAGCGTGTGTATGCTTAACGGTGTACCGCGGGTTCGAATCCCGCCCTCTCCGCCATTGCTATTCCCCTCGTGTCCGATTGTCTGACTCGGGTCTGCGCACCTCCCGCGCCGTCCACCCGCCGTTTCGTTGTTGAGGACGCGGACCCTTCATGTACTATTCTGTGACACGCTCCGCAGAGTAGGAGAACGCGCCGTGGGAGGGGTCCGACGACTCGCGACATATTGCTGCGCTCTGATCTTCGTATGGCAAGCGACCGCACAGGATCGCGCGCACGACGGGAAAATCGTCGCGTTCGGCAATCTGCACGCCCACTCCCGATTGAGCGACGACGTCAGGAAGAACCTGCCCAATATGTGGCCCGCAGACGGTTTCGCGGCGGCGGACGCGGCGGGTCTGGACTTCCTCGCGATTACCGACCACCATCAAGCGATAGATTCCCCGCGCCGGCTCGCGCTCGAGAAACGCGAGTACAAGGAGAAGCTCTACGAGGCGGCCATGAAGTACAACGCGAGACGCCGGGGCGAGTTCGTGGCGATTCCGGGCCTCGAGTGGGGAAACACAGCGACCGGCAACCACGTCAACCTCATCGGCGCGCGCGCACTGCCGCCCGACACGATCCGCGACGGAGACTACGACAAACTCTATGATTGGGCGCGGACCCATTGCGAGTTCGTCCAGTTCAATCATCCCGACAGTTGGGCGGGCCAGAGTCGGCGAAACCTGCGCGTGGGAAACTTCGGAATTGCGCTGTACGCGGACCCGCGGGCGTTCGTCAATCATGCCGACCCCGTCGCGAAAACCATTTCCGTCATTTCGTCCGTGAAAGGCGGGCACATCTCGGGCCCGCACAGGCACAGCAAGGAGAAAACGCATCGCGAGACGAGCCTCAAGAACTTTGGTCATTTCCTGGACTATCTGAACATGGGGTTCCGCCTTTCACCCGCGGCCAACCAGGACACACACGGGAACAATTGGGGCACGGTGACCGCGGCGCGCACCGCCGTGTGGACCGACGAGTTGACTTACCCGAAGCTCATGAATGCGTTTCGCGCCAACCGCGTGTACGCGACGGAGGACGACGAGTTGGCGGTCGTGTTCCAGGTACGCCACGGGAACCGCACCTACTGGATGGGAGAGTCGGTCCCGCTCGGCCCTCGCCTGATCGGCCATGTGATGGTGCGGGTCAAACTCTGGCAGCTTGCCGGCACCGATGGCGACCCGACAGATGAGGGACCTTACACTGTAAAGGTCTGGAGCGACCGCGACGGCGCCGGGAACGGCAGCCGCGCGTCCGTCCGGTCTGAATTCCGCAATATCGCTGCCGGCACCCTGACGGCGATTCCCCTCGAGGTGGTCCGCGGAGAGTATGTGTTTCTTGAGGTCGTCGAGGAAGGCGGCAAAGACAACCCCGTCGGCGACGGCGCCGACGAAGTGATCAACGAGACCGGCGCCGCGGGCAGCGACAAGAAGCGAGATAATTTGAACGATACGGCGTGGACAAGTCCGATCTGGTTTGTCGAGTAATTGGCTTACATCCGGCCGCTTTTGCCCGTGGCAGATGCCACCGCTTGCAGGTTTTCAGTCGATGCGGCGGTAACACGTCACAATCGAGTTGTAGGGGCCGCGCATTTTGTCGAGGTACCGATAAGTGTGGGGGAAACGGGGATCTTCCTTAATCGCGTGTAGCCAGGGGTCGAACGTCGTCGATTCGATGTAGTAATCCGGAAGGAATTCGAACAGGGCGTTCGCAAAATCGGCTTTCCTGACGTAGGGAGTCATGCCGGGCGTGACCAGTCCGCCGAAATCGACGATGCGGTTTCCCGTGAAGTAGGCGAGATACCCCACTTCGATGTAGCCGATTGAATCCTCGCGCTGCGTGTTTTCGCGGACCCAGCGCGCGAGGTTGTGGTAAAACCGGGCGCGTTTGTCGCCCTCGTAAAACGCGGCGTCTTCGACAAGGAACAGCGCGAAAGGGAAAACGCTGCCGGCCGCCATAAGCGAGGCCGCGACGACGGCGTTGCGCCGGGGCACGCGGAGCCGCAATACGGTATCGATGCAGGTGACTACGCCGAGTGCGACGCAGAGGGTGAGCAGGAAAACAATCGGCGTCTGATACCACCAGTATCCTGCGACGTACAGCGTTATGTAGCCGGCGGTGTACGTGGCGGTCCACAGCGCCAGCAGCAGAAAACGGCGCTTGCGGGTGAATATGGCGTACAGGCCGATGAGCGCCAGCGCCCACCACAACACGCGCCCGAAAACCCCATACAACCCGTACGGCTCGCCCCATTCCTTTGGCCACGTGTAAATCAGCTCGGACAGGAACGAGGGCCACAGTCCGCTGCGAACCTGCGCCTGTTTTGCCGCGAGCGTATTCGGCAGGACGTATCCGAAGGTCGAATAGGCGTAGACGCACCATGCGGCGATAGGCGGCAGAAAACCAGCGGCCAGCTTCAATAGGGGAACTACATCAGAACCGGCGAGTCTGCGGCGCCTGTTCCCGTTCTTCGTCCCGCGGCGATCGCTGTCGACCGAAGCCGTGGCAACATGCGCGAGCGCAGGCCACCGCGCCGCTACGATGCACCACGCCATCATGATGGGCAACACGAGAATGCCCTCGCCTCGAGTGAGGGCCATCAGCCCGCCTACAAACCCGGCAAGCGCGTACCGTTTCGCGAAGAAGAGCGAAGACGCCAGGATCAGCAGCATCGCGAACAGGAAGGCTTCCGTGCCTAGAAACGCAATGTTGTCCCAAGTGGAGACCATGACGCCGACAAGGGACGCCTGCCAAGCGGTAAGGCCCCAACTGTGGCGGAACCAATAGAAGAGCCATGCGGCCATGACCCAGCACGCCGTGGAAAACACAACGGCGAGCCGTTCAATATCGGTATCAGGCAATAGTCTCGCGAGCGCCACGAGCCCAAAGGTGTTCAACGGCGTGGTTGTGCCGAGCGTCGGCGGGGGATGATTGAAGACGAAGCCATTGCCGGCGACAAGATTTTTCACGTAGGTCAACGTAATGTACGTGTCGTCGACGAGGCGGGGGTCGCGACTGACTTGGAGCGCAGCGTAGGCCGGGCATAGGGTTGCGACCAGGAGGGTGATCAACGGCAAGGCGGAAGTGACGGTGTGGCGTCGCATGGAGGCCGTCCGGTTGATGGAGATTACAAGGACGCGATTCTATGGCCGGATTTGGCGGGGATCAACCCGGGCAAGCCGCCGACCGCGAAACCCGACACGAGGAAACCAAGCTCGAAGCGGGGCCTGCCATCACACGAACTGACTGACTACCGCCAGTCCGCTGGCCACGCTCGTGAATGTATCGCGCTCCAGCAGCTTGTCGTGGCCGAACCGTTGCGCCAGCATTCGCCGCACGGCGGGAATCAGGCTGGTGCCCCCGGTCGTCAGAACACAGTCAATCTGGTCGGAAGTCACTTGTGCCAGCGTTTCCGCCTCATCGATGCTGGCCAACATTTCTTCGAGGGTCGGCTCAACGATATGGGTGAACTCGGTGCGGCTGATGAGCTCGCTGATCTGAATCGCCTCCTTGTGGATCTCGAGCGGCGCCTCCCACTCCGACGATAGCAGCTTTTTCGCCCCTTCGACCTTGCGCACCACGGGATAACCGTAGTTTCGCTGAATCAGGGTGCGCAACGCGCGAATGGCCTGCGGCTGCGTCGAACTCGCCTCGGTCGCGATCAGCCAGTTGATCGTTTCCTCGGTGTTCAGCTTGTACAGGTTCTGCCAATCGATGATGGCGTTGTAAATGAACTGGGGCATCGGCAGTCGCGAGGGGCCGTACCTCGACCGGCTGCCGAGGCAGGGGAACACCTTCGCCCGTATGATTTCCCGGTCGATCGCGTCGCCCGCAATGGGCACGCCCGCCACGCCGAGAATCCGGCTTTCCGATAGCCGGTCCGCAGCGCCATGCGCCCCGCCAAACTCCATGATGCACACGTCGCAGGTGCCGCCCCCGATATCTACCACCATAAGGCGTTGTCTGGATTCCGTGCCCACGGCGTATTCGACGCACGCCGCCACCGGCTCGTAGAAGAACACCACATCCTTGAATCCGGCCAACGCCGCCGCCCGGCGAAGTCGTGCCTCGGCAATCTCGTCTTCCCCTTCCCGAGTCGAGAAATGGACCGGCCGCCCGAACACCGCCGATTCCACCGGTTCGCCCGCCAGCTCGTCAACGGCCCGCTTGATCCTCATCAGGATCATCGCCGCCAATTCCTCAATCTGGTACTGGGTGCCGAAGACCTCCGTTCCTTTGAAGTCCTTGAAGCGCAGACTGCTCTTGATGGACTGAAACAGGCGGCCGGGGGAGTTGACTTCCACCATGGCGTGCGCGCGCACCGCCTCGCGAATCTGATCGCCTTCCTCGCGCGGACGATACCCCTCGGATTTGTCCGGTTCCGAACCGACGTAGCCCTCGATGCTGATTCCGAGATCGACCTTTTGGAGCATCACCTCGCGGTCGATATTGCGTTCGATAAAGGCGTTTGCGGCTGCCCGTCCCACCAGGGTTTCGCCCTCGCGCGACATATAGAGCAGGGATGGCAGCGATTTGGGGCTGTCGTTCAACGGATCCAACTCGAGCACCCGCACGCGCTCCCCATCCGAGACGGCCACACTCGAGTTCGTTGTCCCGAAATCCACTCCGCAATGAATTCTCTGCATCGTTCCAACGATTCCCTAGTCCGGATTTTTCACACCCACGCGCGTTGGAGGATTCAACATGGTACAGTGCGCACCGTTATGCATCGTCGCCGCGCGGCAGGGCAGAATAGACGGTGGGTGTGAAAAATCCTCACCCAAATCACTCACATGCTTTCTCCAGAGCATTTCTCACCAGTCGCCCCCGTTGACGGGGGGCGACTGGTGAGAAATGCGGGCTAAACCACCCATGCCGGTATCGCAGACCGGCCGACAAAGACCGGCCGCTCTCATGCCGTGCGGCCCGAACCAACCGCGAAAGTGCCGATATGCACGATGCACGAGCCCCGCGTTACGGGACTCGTGCAGCGAAACCCACTACGTTCCTATGTCTTGGCGCGGCCAACGTGTAGTAACACCCTGCCGCAACGCTGCATTTCACCACACTCCGGAGGATTTGACAAGCAAAAATTCGCCGTTGCCGCAGCCAGGCGTGACCCGGCGCGCTGCCGGCGAGGGGGTGCTACGTTGAAGGGATGTCACGACGGGATCTTTGGAGGCCGACGATTGGAGACCAGCCCCGATTTTTCGCACCAACGCCCGTTAGACGCTGCAACATCTTACAGCGCATACTGTTATGCGTGGGTACGGGGCATCACGATAGGACCGGTCGCAGGTGTGAAGAACCTGACTAAATTCACCCGGATGCTTTCCCCAACGCATCGTTTACGACTCGCCCCCGTAGAGGGGATGACGGGTAGGAACTGGAGGGCTAACAGTTGACTAACAGAGAGCTAAGGGGCCGCAAATTGTACTGGAATTTCACCGGTTCCCATAAAACCCGTATACGCTAAATTTGGTATTGACAAGATCGCATACCACAGGATATTGTGTGTTTTGCCGAAGCCAGGCCCAAGTTTCCTGGGCGGGACGACACGAGGCTGTCGGGGTCGATCCAGGGCGAAGGGGATGGCTCTCGTAGGGCATTTCCCTATCCAATTGAAGCATCACAGGGGTGAAGTGTGCCTATTCGTGGAGGCGGCTCGCTCGTGCCGTGAGAGGCGATTCGGGCGAACCAGTAGTGGTTGCGGGAGTGGCGGTCGCCTGCCTGCGCGGTTGTGTTTAGTTTTTTGATTCAAGGATTGATGTGATCCGGTCTCGGTTGTCCTCGTGCGGGAGGCAGACCTGAACTGGAACGAGAAGGAGGGTGACGGGACGTGATTGAGAGGCAGCCGGCACAGACCGTAGTGAAACGGGACGGCCGTTCCGTGTCGTTTGACGGCGAGCGGATTCTTCGCGCCATTGAGAAGGCCTTCAAGGCGGAATTGGGCAGGGGGCCGAGCGAATCCCTTGACGAGGTGACCCTGGCGCGGGTGAAGGGAATCTCGGACGCTGTCATTGCCGAGGTCCTCGAGCAGGCGCTTGCCGGCGAGCAGTTGGAAGTCGAGTCAATCCAGGACTGCGTGGAGCGCACGCTCATGAAGCACGGGGACTACGCGGTTGCCCGCCGGTACATCGTGTATCGCGAAGACCGGAAGAAAGCGCGCGCACTCCGCGGCGACACCGACCTTCACGGCCATTTTCAGGCGGAGCTGTTTGTAACGATGCCGGACGGCTCGCGCGAACGGCTGCAGCCGCAGCGCATCAAGCGGAAAATCGTGGATGCGAGCCGAGGCTACGAGGAACTGGTCTCTATTGATCAGATGAGCCAGGAGGTGATGTCCACTCTGTACGAGGGCATCACCCCGAACGAGATCGCCAAGGCGTGTATCTTCGCGGCAAAGGGCCGAATCGAGCGCGACCCCGCATACACCTACGTCGCGGCGCGGCTCCTCTTGAATGTCATTTACACCGAGGTATTGCCGCGGGGCATCGAAGTGGGTACGCTCGAGGCGGTCCATCGTTCGCACTTCCAACACTACATCGCGGAAGGCGTGCGTCTGGAACGGTTGAGCCCCGACTTGCTCGACTTCGATCTCGACGCAATTGCGCAGGCATTGAAGCTCGACCGGGACAATCAATTCACGTACATGGGCCTGCAGACGCTGTACGATCGCTACCTCATTCACGACCGCGGGCGGCGGATCGAAACGCCGCAATACTTCTGGATGCGCGTGGCGATGGGCCTGGCGCTGAACGAAAGCGAGCAAAAAACCGAGCGGGCGATTGAATTCTACGAGGTGCTGTCGAAATTCCTGTTCACGTCGAGCACGCCGACCTTGTTCAATTCCGGCACGCTCCATCCGCAGCTCAGTTCGTGCTACCTTTCGACCATCGAAGACGACCTCGAGCACATTTTTAAGGTGATCTCTGACGACGCGAAGTTGTCGAAGTGGGCGGGCGGACTCGGCAACGACTGGTCGAACGTGCGCGCGACGGGCGGCTATATCAAAGGCACAAACGGTGCGAGCCAGGGGGTGATTCCGTTCCTGAAGGTGGCGAACGACACCGCCGTCGCGGTGAACCAGGGCGGCAAGCGCAAGGGCGCGATGTGCGCGTATCTCGAGACCTGGCACCTCGACATTGAAGATTTCCTCGAGCTGCGCAAAAACACCGGCGATGAACGCCGCCGCACGCACGACATGCACACCGCGAACTGGATTCCGGACCTGTTCATGAAACGGGTGGCGGAAAACAGCCACTGGACGCTTTTCAATCCGTCTGAGACGCCGGACCTGCATCACCTGTACGGCAAAAAGTTCGAGGCGCGTTACCTCGAGTACGAAGCGATGGCCGAGCGCGGCGAGATGAAGCAGTCGAAACGGGTCGACGCGCAACAACTCTGGCGCAAGATGCTGTCCATGTTGTTCGAGACGGGCCATCCCTGGATGACCTTCAAGGACCCGTCGAACGTACGCTCGCCACAGGACCACGTGGGCGTCGTGCATTGTTCGAACCTGTGCACGGAAATTCTGCTGAATACGTCCAAGGAAGAGACGGCGGTGTGCAATCTGGGTTCCGTGAACCTCGCCGCGCATACAACCGAGAACGGACTTGACGAAGAATTGCTTGCAAGCACGGTCCGCACGGCGGTGCGCATGCTCGACAACGTCATCGACATCAACTTCTATCCGACGGCCGAGGCGCGCAACGCCAACCTGCGGCACCGACCCATCGGCCTCGGCATCATGGGCTTTCAGGACGCGCTGTACAAGCAAAACATCAGCTACGCCAGCGAGGCGGCGGTCGAGTTCGCGGACCGCAGCATGGAGATGATCTCGTACTACGCGATCCTCGCGTCGTCGGAACTGGCCGCGGAGCGAGGGAAGTATCCGAGCTACGACGGATCGAAATGGAGCCGCGGCCTCTTGCCGATCGACACGCTGAAGCTGCTTGAGGAAGAGAGGGGCGGCTACTTCGAAGTGGACCTGTCGGCGCGAATGGATTGGGACGCGGTGAGGGCGTCGTTGAAGAGGAACGGCATGCGGAACAGCAACACGATGGCGATCGCGCCGACGGCGACGATCTCGAACATCACCGGCGTCACGCAGTCCATCGAGCCGATGTACAAGCACCTGTTCGCGAAGTCGAACTTGAGCGGCGAGTTCACCTGGGTCAACACACACCTCGTGAATGATTTGAAAGCGCTCGGCTTGTGGGACTCGGAAATGGTCGAAGACCTGAAGTACTACGACGGCAGTTTGAACGAGATCGAACGCATTCCCCGGCACCTGAAGGAAAAGTACCTGACGGCGTTCGACATCGAGCCGAAATGGCTCATCGAATGCGGCAGCCGCCGGCAGAAGTGGATCGACATGGGGCAGTCGTTGAACCTGTACCTCGGCGTGCCGAGTGGAAAACTGTTGAGCGAGATGTATCTGCTCGCGTGGCGCAAGGGACTCAAGACGACGTATTACCTGCGCAGCCTCGGCGCCACGCAGGTCGAGAAGTCCACGGTGGACATCAACAAGCGCGGGATCCAGCCGCGCTGGATGAAAAGCAAGAGCGCGTCGAGCAATATTCAACTTCAACGGGAAGACGCGATGGCCACCACCGCTACGGCGCCAAAAGCGTGCAGCATACTCGACCCCGACTGCGAAGCGTGCCAGTAAGAAGTTGTCCGCAGATTGCGCTAATGAATGCAGATGGAAAATCGAAAGATGAGAAAGAACTGCAACCCCAATCGGACAGAATAGTAACATCTGCGCAACATGGTTTTGAAAGATCCATTGTCACGGGAGTTGGAAGGATGTTCGGCGTCGATTGCCTCGTTTCCATTGTTCGTTTTCAACTCGTTCCCCAGTATCACTCGAGAGTGAGTTGAAAAGGGGTCAATTCAAACACCCCTTCGACAAGTTTTGGTGAAACCGTTTGATGGACCTCCTGAACTTTAAAAATCCGCGTTCATCTGCGCAATCTGCGGACTCAATAATGGAAGACATTCGCGATCCGCAAACGTACGCCATGATTGGCGCGTGCATGGAAGTACACAATGTTCACGGATGCGGGTTCCACGAGAAGGTATATGCGGACTCGTTGGCCATCGAGTGTGAGCTCCGGGCAATACCATTTCGGCGGGAAGTGCCTTTCGAGGTCCTTTACGAGTGGCGCAAATTGGATTGCAAGCACTTCGCGGACTTTATCTGCTTTGATGAAGAGATCTGGGAAGCGGAGGCCGTCGATGAGTTGGCTGATGCCCATCGAAGTCAACTTATCAATTACGTAGAACTTCTAACAAAAAATCAAATACACCAATCCGACTTTGTGGTGTAGGCATCTTTGCCTGCATACTCGGCTTCCGGGGGAGGCAGCCAAGATGGCCGCACCACAATGATCGCTAGTTTTTTGTTAGAAGCTGTTAAAAGCTACCAGGTTGCAGCGCGGATTACTGGTGAACTTTGGAATGCCGCGG
>BTUX01000064.1:0-19397 GCA_045863315.1 Candidatus Hydrogenedentota bacterium
CCGTACTATCGCGTCGCCGGAGCAATGTACACGCCACAAGGGGAATGTGACGTCCTGTGTGATAGTCCCTCCGATCGGCCAAGTGTCGGTCCTCACCGCTGCAGCTTGTTGACGAATCGGGCCCGATCCTTCGATGGCCAGCGTGACTTGCGGATTGTTTCCGGGAACGCCGATCGGGTGCAGGTCGAGCCGAAAGACAAGGGTACTTCCCTCCCGCAAACGGGGAACCCTGCCGCCGATAACTTCTCCATTGGCCGCGATCTCCAGGGCGGACAATTCGCACCATGCCACCGGTTGTCGAATGCGTTCCAAAAGGGGGCGCGCCGGTACTGGACGGGAGAGCGCTATCGGTTCCTGTGCATGGGCCGTGACTCCGGCGGCCAGCACTAGCAAGACAACTCGCAGGCGTCTAAACAGCCCTGCGGCAAGGTCCCCGATTTCGCGGACTTCGCCCGGCGTGATCATCCGCAAGAGCAACGTCGCGGCTGCAAAGCCGACCAAGATCATCACCCGGAGGGATGCACTTTGAATCAGCGGAAGGCCGCCCGCGAAAACCGACGCAGACAGTGCGCCCGCGCTTACCACGGTGAAAGGCAGTACGCGGTCAAGGCGGTAGGGTGCGGGACGTACGCGTTGGGCGAGAAGATACGCGGGAACCAGTTCGACCCACGTCGCAATAACCGTAGAAGCTGCCGCGCCCAATATGCCCAGGCTGGGGATCAATGCGTAGTTCAGGGCGATTTTCGTGATGCAACCGCCCGTGACGATGAGCGAGATAGACAGGGTCTTGTTGGCGATCGTGACCACCGTCAAGATATACAGGAGCGCCATATAGGAGACATTGGCGAAACAAATCCAAGGGATGATCGACCGGGCGTCCCGATAGAAATCCGAGCCGGCGAATACCCTTACCATTTCGGGAGCGAGCAGCGAAAGCATAAGCGCGGTGCCGAGCATACCGGTCAACATGATTCGAAAGATTCGCGCCATTTTGACGCTGCCGTGCCGGTCTTTATCCAGTTCAAAGGCGGATGCCGGCCACGCGGTTTGAAAGGCCTGTGTGAGTAGTCCCAGGAGCATGGCTATCTTGAACCCCAGGCTGTACACCGCCATCTCGTCAAGTCCAACCCACAGCCGCAGGAAATAGCGGTCCGAGTAGTTGATGATCGGGGAGGCGACGGCGACCACGAACAGCGGCGCCCCGAATACGAGCATACGTTTGAGCAGGGCCGGGCACGGCAGGATGCCGAAGTACCGTCGCCCGGCGACCACGCCGATGGCGGTCATCCCGAACAGACCCGCGAGATCGCCGACCAAAACGCCCGCCAGTCCCCAGTGAAATCGCACGACCAACACAATAATGAGGACGGGGCCGACGACGGCGCGCACAACGTTGAGGACCGAAAAAAGAACGCTTCTCGACTGGGCCCGCAGAAGCGCAAGCACTTGGTTGTTCACGATCATGACGCCCGCCGTCAGTGCGATGAGTTGAACCAGCGCCGCGTCCTCGGCATCCCCGAACACCGCGCGGGCAAGGGGCGCCGCCAGCCCGATCATCAACGCGGAGAGTACGACGGCGCTGGCGGTCACATAGGTAAAACTCGACTGGCAGACGCGCCTGCGTTCCTCCTCGGAGTCGACGAGGTGATAGAAGCGGAGCAGGGCTGTCGCCATGCCCATCTCAAAAACCGGCAGTAGAAACAGGATGGTAGTGGTGCAAAGATCCCATTTCGCAAACTCGCTGGGAGGCAGCACGCGCGTGTACACGGGGACGAGCAGAAAGGCGATGCCGCGATTGGCGAGGATGCCAAGCATGTAGACGAGGGTGTGCCCGAGGGTGCGTTTTACGCTTGGCACGTGGCCGGCAGCCTCTCATCCGGTGAAGGGGGTGCGGTGACGGGTTGCCTGCGCAGGGCCGTGTCGCGGACCAGCCGCATGGCGATACCCATTACAAGGTATAACGAGACGGCCGCGCCGGTCTGGAGCGGCTGCACGAAATGCACGGCCGCGATGGCCGCGTATCCGGCCAGGATTCCGACCATCGAGGATTGGAACTCGGGGGCAAGCCCGCGAAGGTGTCGATGAACGTGCACAATAAATGCGAGGTGCAGTCCCGCCCAAAAGACGAAGCCGATGAGGCCGGAGCGATACAGCAGCGTCAGGTAGGCGTTGTGCGTGGTGGATTCGACGTAGGCGAATTCCCCATTGCTCAGTTTCGCGTAATAACCCAGTTGGTGGCCGAGTCCCGTGCCGAAAACGGGATTCTCGGTGAAATGCTGCCAGGCCGCGGCCCACGCGTAATACCGGAGATCCTCGCTGATGGCCCGCTCGACCGTGCGCTGGCGAAGGGTCTCGATGGTTTCGGTGACCATATCCGGAACGAGGAGTGCGGCGCCCGCCACCGCCGCGGCGCCCGCCAAGGCGATGGAAAGAACCCCCATCGCCAGCGAGGTCAACGGCTGTTGCCGTATCCGGCCGAGAAGGTAGAGGGCGGCAAGCGGCGCGATCGCGATGTACAACAGGGCCAGCCGCCATCCGCTGAGCACCAGCATAATCAACGTAATGCCCGCCGCCGCACCGTTGACGACGCGAAGCGGCCACCTCCGCGGAGATTGAAATTCGGCGAGAAAGAATGCAAGGGCCAAGCCCAGCGTCGTGATTTCGGTTTGCGACAACAGCCGCAACTGGATCGTCCAGGCGGTGCCGGGTTCGCCTAAGAAATACTCCTCCTGCCACGTCCTTCCGGTCATGAGACGATAGCAGCCCGTCAGTATGACCAGCGCCGCGCCTGCGGCGATGGCCCACGGGAGCAGCCGCAGTTGCTTTCGCTCGAATCGCAGCAGCAGCGCTGGCAGCATGGCGAGGGGGTAAAAATAGTAACGCCGAAAATCCCCGAGGGAATCGTTGAAGGAAAACCCGTGAAGGAGCCCCAAACCGGTCGACGCCGCTCCGTATGCGATGCCCAGCACCAACAGCGCAACGATCAATCGCTCGCCCGCCGGATGGTCGACCGATCCGTGTTCCAGCCCGGGCCGGCGGGCCGCCGACACCATCGATAGGAACAAAAAAAAGACCAGGGCGTCCGCACCGTACACCTTGACGCCCACCTCCACAGAATTTTCACTCATCAACGCGCACAGTCCGAGCAGGGCGGCAAGAAAGACCATGAACAACCACGGGGTGAGCGGCGCGGCGAGTAGCGCCAGGGAAATCGCGAGGGCCGCGATTCCGGCCTTCATTCCCATGAGCGGCAGGACGGCGGCGATGGCCACGCAGCCGACAAGTCCGGCAAGAACGGACCGCGGCGACAGCGGACGAAACGGCGGACTCACGGCGCAACGCTTTCCACAATCGTCGACGGTTCCGCCGGCACGAGTACCGCGTCGTAGACATCGAGTATCACGGGGTGGACAGAGCGAAAGGTAATGGACGCGACGTTTCGATACGGGCGCGGCAGTTGGAACACGGCGGCGTACTTGTGGGTCTGAAACGGCGCACCGGTCTGGCTCAGATACGAGGCCTCCCTTGATTCGAGGATGTCGATCTTGTCGTGATTGAGCGAGTCTTGCCCAAAAAAATCATAATCGCCGCGGGCGGTGGTTTTGCCGCTGCCCAGCACCAGCGCGGCCAGATTACCGTCCTCGTACCCCACAATGACCTCGGCCACCGCCTCGCCCTGAGGAACCGAACCGTAGCTATACGCCGAAACCACGGCGAGGGAGCGGGCAGCCACGGGACGATCCACGGGTATCGTGATCTCCGCCTGATATCCAAGGCGAAAACTCACGTCGAGATCCACGAACGCCGCATTCAAGTAGCGTTTGATATCCGCCGGGTTGGCGTCCCGATGGGAAAGCACCGGCTTCAATTCGATGGGAACGGCCAGTAACGGTATCGGAGCGCCGGCCGCGGCCGCGGACGATGCCAGATTGACACTGAGATGCCCCTTCCCGCTAAACGCCCGGGCGGCATCGAGAAGGTCTATCTGGACGCGCTGCTTGTACACACACCCGGCCTGCCATGCCTGGGTGGTATCCGCAGGACCGCCGGAGAATCTAAAATTCCTCGCTATCTTGCCGTCGTGAGACGAAATCCTCACGGCCCAAGGAAACCGTACCGCAGTGGGCTGGGTCGCCTCCCAATACGCCGTCAATTCCAGTGGGATATCCGCGGCGATCCGGTCCGAGTGATTGCGTACTTGCCCGCCGCCTTGCTCCAAATCGATCCCAAGCAAGCGGACCGGCAGCGCGCTTATTGCACTCGACTCGAATACGCGAAGCATCGGGGCGGGAATTGCCGGCCGGAGGTCCCGCAACCGGGCACTCAGGTCCGCCGCGCCTGCCTCTTCCGAGTGGACAAGCAAAGCCGGTCCGGATACAAGCGCAAAAACAACCACCCACCGGGCCATTGCGCGTATTCGGCCGGCCGCCGGGTCTGACCGAGGGGGGAACATTCAGGCCCCTAGCTTGGTCCCGGACTCATCCATCAACGCAGCAGCCCACGGCCGAAGTATGTCAATCGATATAAAGAAAACCACGCCAAGCGCGAACGCGAAGACCGCCGCAGCGAGAACGCGCACGGCACCGCCGAGCACTCGAACGGCCTTCCTGGGATGGGCCTCCATCGAAAGACGGTTGAGTCCAATGGACATCCGGCCGTCAGCCGATGCTTGCGTGCAGAGCATTTCCACGGTATCCAGCAGCGCTCTCGCCGTGGCCACTTCGGAAAACACCAACTCGGCCACCTTTTGGTCCCGATCCAGTTTCCCCTGAATGCGGGTGTGCTCGGCCAGTTGGGCCTCCAATTCCTCTTGTTCCTTTCTGACTTCGAGTAACTGCCGATCAACCTGTTCCAGCTTCGCCTTGAGTCCGGATACCAGGGCGACGGTATCGTTCTCTTTTTTCCTGAGGTCGATATACACCACGTTCGGTTCCTCGGTCACCATAATTTTCGACTCGATCCCGCTTGCGCCATCTTTGCCTTTCGCTATGAAGTACGCGTCATCCGAAGGCGCTTTACCCAGCTTGAGCACCGGCTCTTCGCGTTCCAACAGCGGTTGAAGGGCTGCAAGTCGATCTTCCGCGTCGCGCAAGTCGCGCTGGACAAGGGCCCGTTCCTTGGCAAGCAGATTGAGCAATTCAACGCGCGCGGCCATTTCATTGCCAATCACGCTAATATTCCATTGCGCCTGCTCGTTCTGAATCTCTTGCAGAATCTCGTCCAAAGCCACCCGTCGTTTGTCCTGTTCCTGTGCCAGCAATTCCCTGGCCGCCGAAACCTGCAGTTGAAGCACGCGCCCGGCGGCGTCTTCGGCCTTCTTGGCCCACAAGTCCGCCTTGGCGGCCGCCAGTTCCGGGGAGCGGCCTGTCGCGGTAAGTTTGATAAGGGGTGCGAACGTAATCGGCCGCGTCGTCCGGTCAATCGCTGTCACTTCCGCGCTCAAATCCGCGGCGAACTCATCGACGCTCGGCGCTTCGTCCTCCTGATAAAGGCCCTGCTTGATCATTTCATTCAACACTTGCCCGACAACCGTAGGCGATTGGATCAAGTCGACGTACACGGGGGGGGGCAACGGCCGCGGCAGGAGTTCTTCCATTCCCTTCCCCGGAGTTCCCGAAGCGGGACGACCGAGGCGCAACTCGGACACCCCAAGAATTGTCTCAGCCACATAGGTTTGGGGCCGTGACAGGTCGAGAACTGTCGAAATCACCGCTGCAGCGATGGTGGCCGCGAACAGCCACTTGCCGCGGACCTCGAGCAAACGAAAAAGTTGCCGATAAAACTTCATAGATTCCTATTCTGGCCGGCCCAAGGCGAACAACCTGTCTTGCGATCGAAACTCCAAGCCTGCGCACGAATCCAGCCTATAGAACCGCCCGCGATCGGATGGAGCAAACTGCCCGATAAAAGGTAAAGTATCAACGGAAACGGCGTTATTGTCAACTATTGACTCGACATCACCCGCTGCCTTCGCGCTTGATTTGATTTGTCTTCGGCTCGGAGTCTAGGCTACTAATTCAACTGCGCGGTTCTTGGCGCGTAAAATGGGTAGCGCCGAGTGGAATCCCGCACTGCTGAGTGGCGTGGGGAGAGGAGTGATCGGATCCGTGTTGCGGGCTGGGCTTATCGGGTATGGGTACTGGGGTCCCAACTTAGCTCGTAACTTTAATTCCAGCAATGCGTTCCGGCTCGCGCGCATTGCCGATCTCAGCGAGAAACGACGCGACCTCGCCCAGCGCTCCTATCCCGCCGTCCAAGTTGGCGCGGACCCGGCCGAACTGATCGAGGCCGCCGACATCGATGTCGTGGTGGTCGCCACCCCCGTCTTCACCCATTACGAGTTTGCCAAAGCCGCGTTACAGAGCGGCAAGCACGTCTGGGTCGAGAAGCCGATCTGTTCGAACCTTGAACAGGCCCGTGAGTTGGCCGACCTTGCAGGCACACTCGAAAAAGTGCTTATGGTGGACCACACATTCTTGTTCACGGGCGCAGTGCAACAGATGAAGGAATTCGTCGACAAGGGCGACCTGGGGGACCTGTATTACTATGACTCTGTCCGAATCAATCTGGGCATATTCCAGCACGACTGCAATGTCATCTGGGACCTTGCCCCCCACGATTTCTCCATCATGGATTACTTGCTTGGCCCATCGGCCCGCGCGGTCTCGGCGCAGGGGCGCGACCACTTCGGCACCGGTTTCGAGGACGTGGCCTACGTGACCGTGCATTACGACAACAATCTGATCGCGCACTTTCACGTGAACTGGCTTTCCCCGGTCAAGATCCGGCGCACGTTGATCGGCGGCTCGAAGAAAATGTTGGTGTGGGACGACAATAACGTGGACGAACGGCTGAAGGTCTACAACAAAGGCATGGAGGTCACGACGCGGGAGGGACTGTATCGCGTGCTGGCGACGCCGCGCTTCGGCGATATGTACGCGCCGGTCATCTCGAATACCGAGGCCCTGACCGCCGAGGTCGAATACTTCGCAAACTGCATTGAGAAGGGCGCGACGCCTTTCAACGACGGGGCGGCAGGCGCGCGAATTGTCGCCATGCTGGAAGCCACCGACCGCTCGCTGCGCGGAAACGGGCGGCTTATCGAGTTGTAAGGACGGGCCGCATGGAGAACTACCTGCGCATCGCGCCCGACGTGAAACTGGGCGAAGGCGTCAAGTTGGCGGCGTTCATCAACGCCTACGGGTGCTCGATCGGCGACCACACGAAGGTGGGCGCGTTTGTCGAAATCCAGAAAGGCGCGGTCATCGGGGCCGAGTGCAAAATTTCGAGCCACACCTTTATCTGCGAGGGAGTCACCATCGAAGACGGGGTGTTCGTCGGCCACCACGTCGTGTTCATCAACGACCGGTACCCACGCGCGATCAATCCCGACGGCACCATGCAAACCGAACAAGACTGGACCCTCGAGCCCACGCGGGTGTGCAAAGGCGCGGCCATCGGGTCGGGCTGCACGATCCTGTGCGGGGTCACCATCGGAGAAGGCGCCATGATCGGGGCCGGCAGCGTGGTAACCAAATCCGTGCCGCCCGGTGAGCTGTGGGCGGGCAATCCCGCGCGGTTCCTTCGCCGCGCACAGTGCCCATGAACGCCGGCCGCCGGAGGCCTCGAGCAATGACTGTACCAAGACGGCGACAACGAGAAGGATGACGGAAATCATGAAAACCCAACTAAAGACAATACTCGCGGCAACCGTAATCGCGACCGTGGCCGGGTGTGGCGGCCAGCCGGATTCGTCCTCGGCCTCTCCCGGCGATCAGGCCAAGGCCGTGCCTCCGGCGCTTCGCCCCGAGCCGGAATCCGCGCGATCCACAACTGCGCCCGCCGAGGACGCCGCTAGTCCCGCGGTCGACCCCGCCACGCTGCCCTACTCACAGCGCAAGCGGCTCCGGGAGGAGTCCGCGCAGCCCAAAACCCTCTCGGCCGCCGCCGCCGTGTATACGCCCGAGGTTCCCCTCATCGCCAACAGCGGTTTTGAGGAATGGGTGGGCGAGGTTCCCGTCGGATTTCTCGCGTCAAATTATGGCAAGTCAGCCGAAGGCCGTGGCGGCAGTACCGCGCTGGCACTGAACGCCGCCTCGGGCGCCTCGAAACCCGGTGTGTTGAAATTCCCGATCGATCCTCCCCAAGGGCTTGAAAGCGCCATGCTAATCGCTCGTGCTTGGGGCCGTGCTTCAGCGGAACGACTGTTGACTCTCGACATCGCGTATTTCACAACGGATGGGAAATTCCATTCCAAGGCCAGCGTCCATCCCGGCGACAATCGATGGCACGTGCTTGAAGTGGCCGAACCGTTACGCAGCGACATCAAGAAAGGTTCGCTGACGGTTCGTGTGCTGCGCTCGGAAGGAATAGGAGGCGATGCCGTTGTGGACGATATCCAAGCCGAGATCCGTACGCACCTGAAGTCGTTCTACTCGACAACGTTTGATTCGTGGACAAATACCACGCCGACCGGCTGGGGTCTGACCGACGCCAAAGCAATGCCTGCTCGAAAGAACACAGACCGTATCTCGGGGGCCGTGCTTGTCCCCGCCGCCGACGCATCGAAGACGGCGGTATTGAAGCGCGGTCTCGGAGTAGACCGCTGTGCAGACGGCGACTTTGCCGCCGCGGCGGTGTGGGGTCGGGCCAGCGAGCCCGGCCTGCTCGGCATTCAATTGGCATATCTCACCAAGAATGGAGAGTTTAAAGCGGAGCGCGCATGGCATCCGGGAGACGGTGAATCGCACATGGTGTGGTTGACGCTCCCTCTGAACGAAGAGGTGAATCCGGAGACACTGAATCTGCAGATCTATCGCGCCGCGGGCAAGAAAGGGGAAGTCATACTCGATTCCGTGGAGGCGTACGTCACGGAACGCACCGCCTACGTCTATTCCACCGAGTTTGACCACTGGGTCAATGGACTGCCCGCCGGATGGAGCATTAAACCCAACGCGACGTCTGTCGCTCCCGTAGCCGGGGAAGCCGAGAACTCGATTGCACTTGACTTGAAGCGGGCGGACGACGATGCGGAAAGCACGTCCGCCACGCTTCACATCCAGGCGGGGCCGGAGGTCATCGGCGGAAAACTCGAGGCGGTTGTACGAGCTAAGGCGGATCTGGCCGACGTACTTGTAGTTCAGTTGGCCTACTTCCAGAAAGACGGTAAATTCGTTCACGCGCGCCGTTTGGTTCCGGGTAACGCAAAGTGGACGAGTGTGCCACTGACACTCGATATCCCGAAAGCGGCGGATCCCAGCCGACTCAGTGTGTCGGTTTTTCGCAAGGCCGGGTCGGATGAGGGCAGTAGCGTCGATTCCGTTCGCGCGCGTATCCTACTACCCTGAGATAATCTGGACAGCGGGCGGGAGGGTGTGCTTGCCTTGACGCGTTGCACAACCCAGGATTACGTCTTGCCCGAATCCCCGCCTCGTGACCGAACGCAGTGCGCAAAAGCAAGACCAGAGGTCCGAGTTTCCGCGCCGGAGGGTCGCCCAGTTTTCCGGGAGGTATGTCCGCTTGGTACGAGGGTTCTTGGTGTGCATGATGCAGGGGCAACCGTCGAGGCGGTTGCCGGTTGGGTCGTCGATCACGATCGGGCGGTCGATGGATTGCGGGTGCGTGATTGACGACGCGGCGGCCTCGAGGCGGCACGTGCGGGTGACGCAGGAGGGGGGGCGTTTCCTTTGGAAGGACCTGAACAGCACGAACGGGACGCAGGTGAACGGAGCGTTGATGCTGGAGGGGATACTGTATCACGGGGACGAACTCCAGATCGGGGAGACGGTCATCCGGTTCGAGACGGAGGAGACGCCGGACGAAACGGAAGGAGGCGACAGTACGACCATCTTCAAGGAAACGATGGTGAACTGGCAGCCCGGAGGCGAAGGCGAGGGCAAAGGCAAGGGCGAAGAACACGCCGAGAACCTGCTGCGGGCCGTGTATACGATCATGAACGAGATCGCGTCGAACTACGAGCCATGCGCGCTGGTGGACCGGATTCTGCAGACGACGATGCGGGCGATTGACGCCCAACGGGGGGCGATTGTGTTTGCCGCGCCGGACAGCGACGAACTGCTGCCGTGCCCGGTGTGCAAGCTGTTTCACGTGATTCAGGGGGGCGAGGTGACCCACCTGAAGCG
This sequence comes from Candidatus Hydrogenedentota bacterium, assembly GCA_045863315.1. Taxonomy (GTDB): domain Bacteria; phylum Hydrogenedentota; class Hydrogenedentia; order Hydrogenedentales; family SLHB01; genus JABWCD01. The sequence goes on from BTUX01000064.1 coordinate 10,143, forward strand.
GCAGGATTTCCGTATCAGCAAGACGGTCGTGCACCGGGTGCTGAAACGGGGCGAAAGCCTCTTGTATCAGGACACGGACCAGGACAGCGAGTTCAACATTGCGGAGAGCATCCGGTCGCTGCGGCTGCGGTCGATTCTGTGCGCGCCGCTGCGCGGCAAGATGGGCATCTTCGGCATTCTGTACATCGACAGCGACCGCCCGCGGCAGCAGTACTCGCACGCGGACATGCTGTTGAGCACCGCGGTCGGGAACAGCGCCGGGCTCGCGCTCGAGAATGCGCGGATGCACAGCGAGATTCTCGAGAAGCAGCGGACCGACCAGGACATTCAGCACGCCTGGCAGATTCAGCAGGGGTTTCTCATCCGCGAGTGGCCGCAAGGCGACGGTCGCTTTCTTGTGTACGGTGACATGCGGCCGGCCAAGATCGTCGGGGGTGACTTTTACGATTTCGTGCAGCCCGACACGCGCCACGTGGGCATCCTGATCGGCGACGTGAGCGGGAAGGGCGTTTCCGCCTCGCTGACGATGGCGCAGTTGTTGGCGGAGTTTCGGTTGCAGGCGCGCACCAGCGTGTCGCCGGGCGAGGTACTGCACGCGCTGAACCAGAGTATGTGCGCCCGGGGCGCGCGGGGAACGTTCTGCACGCTAAGTTACGTCATTGTGGACCTCGACACCGGGAAGGTCCTTTGCGCAAGCGCGGGGCATCATCCGGCCATCGCCATCGGCAAGGGCGATCTCCGCATCTTCGGCAACGCCACCGGCCCTCCCGTCGGCGTGCTTCCCGACGCGCGGTGGCTCGACACCGAGTCAAAGGTCAAACAGGGGGAAAGCATCATTCTGTATACCGACGGGATTGTCGAGGCGCGCACGAGTATGACGCGCGTCGAAGGCGAACCGCTGAGCGAGGAATTCGGCATGGAAAACCTCATCCGGGTGGTGGGGCCCATGCATACGAGTTCGCCGCGCGAGATCATCGAGGAACTCAACCGCAGCGTGCTGGCCTACTGCGCCCCGTCGCTTCCGCACGACGATTGCACGCTGATCGCCGTGAAATACCTCGGGTGAAGCCGTGGCAGGGCGTCGCCATATCGGCAGACCTGCGGCGGCAAACGATCTGCGGCTGGACCTGGCGTCGCAGGCGCGACTGCTGGCGCCCATGCGGGGGTTGGTGCGGACCTACCTGCTGAATGAAGGATTTTCCTCGGACAAGGCGGAGGAAGTCGTGTTGGCGGTGGACGAAGCCTGCACCAACGCCATTCGCCATTCGTACGATGGCGACCCGGGACAGCGGCTCATCCTCAGCGTGAGGAAGCGCGACGGGGCCGTCGAATTCGAGTTGCGCGATGAAGGAAAACCCATCGAGCCGGATCGGTGCCGCCGCCGCGACTTTGATCGCCCCGATCCCGCCACACTGGCGCCTGGCGGTCTCGGCGTGCAGTTCATGTATCGTGTGTTTGACGAAGTAACATTCAGACCCGGACGCGAGCGCGGCAATCGGGTCATCATGCGGCTGAACAGACAAAAGTAGAACGTGCGACGACCGACTGGGCCCAATCGCTCGCGGACCTCAGATGTCCGAGAACCCAACAGCGTGGCGCAGCGTCGTCCCAAGAGGGCAGGGGCCTATGGCAATGGAAGTGAATAGACAAGACCAGGACGGCAGGTGCCGCATCCGGGTGAAGGGCGAGATCGACCTGTACAGTTCGCCCGATTTGCGCGCCGCGATAACGGCGGCCGTGCCGAATTCCCAAAACGGTGTGGTCGTCGACCTGAGCGAGGTCGAATACATGGACAGCTCCGGAGTGGCCACGTTGGTCGAAGGACTGCGCGCCGCGATGGAAAAGAACATCGGCTACGTCCTGCTCTCGCCGTCCCCGTCGGTCTTGAAAGTGCTGCAGCTTTCCAGGCTGGATACGGTGTTCACGATTCGCGACGCGGAATGAGCTCGATGGCGCGAGTGCAAAGAAACGGCTGCATCCCATGGGCGCATTGATCTACGTCGTCGGCAGCACCGGCCGCATCTCACTCAACGCGCTGTACGCGCTACTGCGGGTGTGCGTTCTCATCGTGGATACGGCGAACTGGCTGGTCGTTCAGCCCGTGAGGGGCAAGGGCCTTCGAGTGAGGAGCGCGGTGCAACACTTCGTCGAATTCGGTGTGAATTCGCTCCCGATTGTGGGGCTCATCTGTTTCCTCATCGGCGGAATCATGGCGATGCAGGCGGTCTACCTCCTGCGCGCATTCGGCGCGACCCAATACGTGGCAAACCTGGTCGGGGTCATTGCGGTGCGGGAACTGGCGCCGCTGATGACCGCCATCCTGTTGACGGGCCGAAGCGGCTCGGCGATCACGGCGGAAATCGGGACCATGAAAGTATCGGAGGAGATTGACGCGCTGGCGGTCATGGGGCTGAACCCCACCAAGTATTTGGTCGTCCCCAAGTTCGCCGCGATGGTGTGCGCCATCCCCTGCCTGACGGTCCTCGGGGCGCTGATCATGATTATCGGAGGGTTTGCGGTCACCGTCGGCATCGTCGGGGTCGAGCCGTCCGTATACATCAACCATACGATCAAGGCGATCAAGGGAGAAGACTTCGGGGCGGGTCTCTCCAAAAGCGTCGTCTTCGCGATTGTGATCTGTCTGGTCGGCGTATACCGGGGATTTCAAGTCGAAGGAGGTGCGGAAGGAGTAGGACGGATGACCACGTCGTCGGTGGTCACCTCGATCTTTCTCATCATCTTCGTCGATCTGGTTTTCACCTACCTGTTCTTCTTCTGAATCATGGCGGAAACCGTCGAGAATATCATCGAAGTTCGAGACCTCGTGGTGCGATACGGCGAGCGCACCGTGCTGGATGGCGTCAGCTTGGACGTGCGGCGGGGCGAGACCCTCGTCATCCTCGGGGGCAGCGGCTGCGGCAAAAGCACCTTGCTGCGCAATTTGGTCGGGCTGATGCGGCCCCATTCCGGGACGATCCTAATCGACGGGAAGGACTTCACGGCCATGTCTGATGCGGAACGGGTCGAGTTGCGCAAGCGGATGGGAATGTGTTTCCAGGGATCCGCCCTGTTCAATTCCATGAGCGTGGCCGACAACGTGGCGATGCCCCTACGCGAGCATACCGAGTTGAAGGAGTCGACCATCGAAATCATGACCAAGATCAAGCTCGAACTCGTAGGATTGGGAGGGTTCGAAGACTATTTGCCTTCCGAATTGAGCGGCGGCATGAAGAAGCGGGCGGGCCTGGCGCGGGCAATGGCGATGGACCCCGAGATCATTTTCTATGACGAGCCGTCCGCGGGTCTGGATCCGATAGTGGCAGCGGGACTCGACGCCTTGATCCGGAAGATGCAAAACACGTTTAATCTCACCAGCGTGGTGGTCACGCACGAAATGGCCAGCGTACGACTAATCGCGGACCGGGTGTGTATGCTGCATGCGGGACGGGTGGTGGGGTTTGGGACCCTCGACAATCTTGAACGGATCGATCATCCGTTTGTCCGGCAATTTTTCGAGCGCCGCCCCGACGAAGAAGACGACTCGCGCGCCGAATACATCCGAAGCCTGACGGGGCAGGATTAAGCAAGGAACCGCGGAAATACACATGCCCGCCCGGAAACATAATTTTACGCTGCTGGAACTGAAGGCGGGTGCGATGGTGATCGCGTCGGGCGTCGTGCTGGTGGTATTCATCGCGGCCATCGCGGGCGCCCTGCCCCAACCGCAGGGCAGCACCTACGTCGTATACTTTAACGATACGCTCGGCCTGAACGTCGGGGCCGACGTCCGGTTTGGGGGCGTCAAAGTCGGACGGGTAACCCGGATTGAGGCGGATCGGGAACGCTCCGACAGCAAGACCCTCGAACTGAAACGGAAGATGGACGAGGAGCGGGCAAAGGCCTCGGAGGCGGCGAAGACCCCGGAACCGGCCCAGACTGACGAGGGAAAATCGGGGGCGGCCGCCGCGCCGGGCCCCATGCTGCGCGGGCGAATCATTCGCGTAACGGCGGCCATTTTCCCGGACGCACAGGCGCCGGTGAACTCCGAAAGCCGTGCGTACATTGGGCAGACAACGCTCACGGCGGAAAAACACCTTGAAATCACCACCGGCCTGCCATCCACGGGCCTGCTTGCAGACGGTTCCGAAATCGAAGTCGGCATCGGCGGCGGCATCTTCGATCAGGCCGGCGCCATCGCGGCCAGCCTCGAATCAGGAATCAAGAGCGTGCAGGCGCTGATCGGCGTCGAACAGGCCATGATGGAAAACGCCGACGGCAAACTCGATACGACGCTCGTCACGTTGCTGCGGTCCGTCGACAAGGCCGTCGTCGAAAGCAAGGACCTCGTCGGCGACGTGCGCGCCATCATGTCGTCGCAACGGGGCAATATCGGTTCGGTCATCGACGAGGTGCTGGCCATCGAGGCCAACGCGCAACTCCTGCTGTCGGAGTTGAACGGCATGATTTCGGAAAGCCGGCCTCAACTCCAGAACGCGCTTCAACAAGCGCCTTTGTTGATTCAGCGCGTAGACGCATTGGTGGAGAATCTCGAAACCGCGGTCGGATCGTTACAGACCCTCGTCGAGGCTTCCCAGGATACGCTCGTGGACAACCGGCCCGCGGTCGAGGAAACCATCCTCGAACTGCGCGAGACTGTCACTAACCTTAAAAACTTCTCACGCGGCTTGGCGGAACAACCCGAATCGGTATTATGGGGCAAGTCAAACAAGCCCCGCAGAAACGAGTAGGAAGGTCCATGCACCCGACACCCCATTCCCTCTCCCGCGCCGCTGCCCGTCCGCCTTCGTGTCTCGTGGCGCTTGTCGTGCTTCTTGCGGGTTGCGTGGGTTCCGCGCCACCTCGGTTGTATACGCTCGATCTGGATTCGCCCGGCGGCGTGGCAGGCGAATTCAACGTCGAGTTCGCGCGGCTGCGGCCGGACGCGCATCTCGCGCGTAACGAACTGCTGCTTCGCAAAGGCCCCAGCGAGGTCGATTACTACCGGCTTGATCAATGGGCGGGCAACGTCGGCGACCTGGTTGCGAGAAAACTCAACTCGGCGTTCGGCACGGGCGAAGCGGGCCGGCCTTCGATTGCAGTATCCGGGCAGGTTTTGCGATTTGAAATGGAACAGCAGACCGACAGCGCCGTCCGGGCCGTTGCGCGACTGGCGCTCGAATTTCGCAGGAAGGGTTCGAGTCCATACGAAGAACCTCTGCTGAAGAAAATGTACGATGCCGTAGAACCATTGGACACCGCCGCGCCTTCAGCATTGGCGATGGGGTTGTCGCGGTGCGTGGATCGCATCGCGCTTGCCGTTGCCGACGACCTGCGGAATTTGCAGACCGCTCACGAAGGCCCCGAGCGGCCGAAGACTCGCATGGTGGCTCTCGATATGCGCCGTTCCGGCAAGGCGTCGACATCGGTCAATATCGATGTGATGCCATTGCGTCGGCACGAAGCGCTGGCACGCAACACCATCGTCATTCGCAGCGCACCCACCCGGATCGAGCACTATCCGGCCGATCGATGGGCCGCAAACGTCAGCTCGCTTGTCGCAGAGAAACTCGAATCCGAATTCGGCCCGCCGAAGCCGGACCGCGAAACGGTCCAGGTATCCGGTGAAGTGCTTGCCTTCGAGCGAGTCGACACCCCCGGCGGGACGCAGGCGCACGTCAAGCTCGATGTTACCATGCAGACCTCGGGTGCGCAGGGCGGTCCGAAGCCGATCCTCTGGAAGCTATACGATGAGTACGCGCCCGCCGAGGACGACACGGCGCAGGCCCTTGCCGAGGCCCTGTCGGAGATCTTGGCGCGCATCGCGGTCAACATGGCCGAGGACGCCGGCCGGATTCCGCCGCCCTCCCCGGACCAATCCGCCCCGTCGATGCGGTTGTACACGCTGGACATGACGCCGACCGGCCGGATCCAACCCAAATTCAACGTCGTATTTGAGAAGTTGCTCACTCACGATTCGCTGGCGCATGCCAACATACTCGTCGTCCGGGACAAGACCGTGGTGGATTACTACCCGAACGATCGTTGGGCCTCCGGGCTGGCCGTTCTGGTGCCGGAAAAACTGGCGGCCGAATTGGGATCGCCGCGCGAAGACCGCCCCACGCTGATCGCGACGGGCCGCATCACGGGATTCGAGGAAACCGAAGACCACAATCAGCGCAGTGTCGAAGCTAAAGTGAATCTGTCGTTCCGTTGGGCGGGTCGGACCGCGGATGCCCCCGTTCTGCAACGCATTTACGAGGCCAAGTTCCCGCTCGAGACCCCGGGCGCGGAGGCGACGGTCCGCGCGCTGTCAAAGGCGCTGGAAGACATCGCGGGGCAGATCAGCGCCGATCTAGACCTCATCGCTCCCCCGAACCCGTAGCCCGCGCTTCTCACCGGTCGCCCCGTTATCGGGAGCGACCGGCGAGAAATGGGGGCTGACGTTTTCTGCACGGGGGCACCGTTCTATGGTACTTTTGAGGTAGGGAGTGCAAGTGGATTTCGATGGTCAATACCAAGGTTAGAGGCGAATCACAGCCGGGGTTGCAAAAAGGGAATCGATGCCTGCTCCACGTAGTCAACCAGTATTTTCTGGTGGAGATCACGGACATCGGGATTGACGCCATCCACGTTACCTTTCCGGGCAGGGATTATCCCGTGGAGGGAATGTCGGTCATCCTCGATTTCCACGATGAGAGCGGGTTCAACAGCTACCGTGCCACCGTGCTCAATGGCCCGGCCAAGACCGGCGGCGGGCTGCTCCTTAGCAAGCCGGTAGAACTCCGTAGGACCTTGCACCGCTCCTCATGCCGCGTGCCGACCGATCTGACGGTCCAAGTGAAGAGCCGGTTCCAGGCCCGCCGCTATGATGCCGCACTCATAGACCTCAGCGGCGGCGGCGCACTCATCGAAACCGAGGCCCCTTTTGATTTTTCCACGCCGGTCGAAATCATTCTTTCTCTCCCTGGCGAGCCCCAGCACGTGCTGAACGGTCAAGTTGTTCACATTGGCAGCGTGAATCGCAACTCTTTGCACGGCAAGCGCATTATCGGCGTCCGTTTCCTTGGAACTACACCGGAGGCGACGCATTCGCTGGGGAGGTACGTGTGGCGGCGTCTCCGAGAGATTTACCCCGCCCAGTAAGCCCTATCCTCAGTATGATCTACAACCGCGCCCACATTATTTTGTATTTACGGAATTCTTTGACTACAATCTGTATACTTGACCTTTTGCGATATACCATATATTGTAGTCAGGATGATCGCAGCAGGCTCCATCCTGGCGCGGATTGCTAGAGGCACCCTATGTCTCTGCGCGGCCCTGCTTTGCTACGCGTCGACTGCCATTCGAGCGCCTATCGACCAATCGGCTACCGCGGCGTTCAGAAACGGGCGTATCCTGGTACTGGAGTGTCGGCCGCCCGCCGGCGCGCAGGCGGAAGCATTCCTCAAACGTTACCTCGCCGAGGGCGTCAACTGGAAGATGTATGCGGACAAGGGCGCGGTCGCCATACGATTCGGCGATCTGAATCCAATGACCCAGCGCGCGGTGATGCTCACCTTGTTTCGACACGACTACGTCGACGACAAGGGGTGGCACCACACGGCGGTTGGAAGCGGACGCGATCGGGAATCCCTGTGGGCCTTGGCGGAATGGTTGACCGGAAAGGGGACGAACCAAGAACCGATTGCGAACGCGAACAAGCTGCAGGGCGGGACGCTGGAGGAAGGGCAGCGGATTCTGATTCCCCGAGATCTGCTGTCGGAGATCATGAGAAAACCCTCGCCCAAACCCGCGGACGCTGTACCGGTTGAATCCGCGGTGGAAGAGGCCGTCGATTTGTCTGCGGCGGGGCGTATGTTGACATTTAAAACCCGCGGACGAAAAGAATATGCGATCTATAAACTTCGCCCGGGCGAAGCGCTTTATACATCGGTCGTGGTCCGTTTTACCGACTTTGGCGAGAACAAAGACATTCTTGCGGCATGCGAGGTGATTCAACGGGAAAGCGGCATCGCGGACGTGCATGACATGCGGGCCGGTACCGAAGTATACATTCCCGTTGAGATGCTATCGGACCGGTTCAAGCCGGCATCCAGCCCCGATCGGCAGGAATACGAGGCGATCGCGCAAGAAGCGGCCAGACTTCGGGGGCAGGTCAGCACGCGCAACCTCGAGGGGGTGGTCGTCATCCTTGACCCCGGCCACGGCGGGAAGGACCAGGGTACGAGCATGGTAAAGAACGGCTACCGGCTGTACGAGGACGAGATCAATTATGACATCGTCTGCCGGATCAAGAAACTGCTCGAGACACAGACCCAGGCGCGGGTCCACGTCACGATGTTGGATCCCGACCAGGGGTACGAGCCGCGGGACGTCGAGCAGTTCGAACACGACGAGGACGAGGTTGTGCTGGTATCGCCCAACTATTGGAACGGTGACGCCAAAGTCTCGGCGAACCTGCGGTGGTATCTTGCGAACTCGCTGTATCGATACGAAGTGAACCGCGGCATCGATCCGCGCAAGGTCGTGTTCACGAGCGTGCACTGCGATGCATTGTTCAACGGCAAGCTGCGCGGGGCGATGGTCTACATTCCCGGCGCGGCACACCGCCGCGACAGCGAACGCGGCGGCACCATGGCGGTGTACGGCAAGTACAAGGAGGTACAGGAGGCGCCGGAGTCCCGCTCCACGGCCGCGGAGCGCAGGCGGGACGAGGCCCTGTCGCGCAATTTCGCCGAGACCCTGCTCGAGGAGTTGGGCAAGGCGCGCATCAAGCGGCACAGCGTCGGCGATCCGGTGCGCAATGTGATACGACAGTCCGGAGGCAAGGAGTACGTTCCGGCGGTCTTGAGGAATACGCTGGTCCCGACGAAAGTCCTGGTCGAGTGCGCGAACCTAACGAACGAAACCGACTGCCAATGGGTATCGCAACCATGGTGGCGCCAGCGGTTCGCGGAAGCCTACGTGGCTGCGCTCCGGGCCCACTTCGACCACGCCGACGAAGGAATGATTGCATCGACCCGATAACGACTCCTGCTATGAATCGAACGAGGCCGATCGCTTTGGGCTGGTCAATTGTGTCGTGGGTGGAACCAATGCGTAGGCGAGGACACGCCCATACAGATCGATGTCCTACCCACAGCTCGAATGACAAGCAAGTGGCCTTAACCCGCATTTCTCACCAGTCGCTCCCGATGACGGGAGCGACTGGTGAGAAATGCTCAGGAGATGGCATAGAAGTCAATCGGGTGA
>BTUX01000065.1:0-19396 GCA_045863315.1 Candidatus Hydrogenedentota bacterium
CCCAAGGAAGCGCTGAAGGCGCTGGCCGAGATCGGCGTGTTCGGCATGAAGATTGACAAGCAGTACGGCGGCCTCGGCCTGTCTCAGACCAACTACAGCCGCGTCCTGTCCCTCATTGGCAGCTACTGCCAGAGCACGACCACATGGGTGTCGGCGCACCAGAGCATTGGCGTGCCTCAGCCGTTGAAGATGTACGGCACGGAAGAGCAGAAGAAGAGATTTTTACCGAGGCTCGCCAAGGGCGAGATTTCGGCCTTTGCTCTTACCGAACCTGACGTCGGCTCGGATCCCGCCAAGATGCGAACGACCGCCACGCCGTCCGAAGATGGGGCGTACTACCTGATCAACGGTGAGAAGTTGTGGTGCACGAACGGGCCGGACGCGGACATTATGGTGGTGATGGCCAAGACGCCGCCGAAGATCGTGAACGGCAAAGAGAAGACACAAATCACGGCGTTTATTGTCGAGCGGACCATGCCGGGGTTCTCGGTAGAGCACGTGTGCTCGTTCATGGGCCTGCGCGGGCTGTCAAACGGTCTGCTGCGATTCAACAACGTCAAAGTGCCGGCGGAAAACATCATCGGCAAGCCGGGCGACGGCTTGCGGATCGCACTGGGCACGCTGAATACGGGCCGCCTCGGCATTCCGGCTGCGTCGGCGGGCGTGGCCAAACGTTGCATGACGATAGCGCAGAAATGGTGCACGGAGCGCGTGCAGTGGGGCGTGCCCATCGGCAAGCACCAGGCGATATCCAAGAAGATCGCGAACCTTGCCGCGGACACGATGGCCATGGAGAGCGTGGTGTGGCTGGCCTGTTCGTTTGCGGACCGCAAGAACGCGGACATCCGCCTCGAGGCCGCCATCGCGAAGTACTTCTGCACGGAGACCGGCTGGCGCGGCCTTGACGAGTTCCTGCAGGTGCGGGGAGGGCGCGGGTACGAATCCGCCTATTCGCTTTATCATCGCGGCGAGCCGCCTGCGGCGGTCGAGCAATGGATGCGCGACGCGCGCGTGGCCCGCATCTTTGAGGGATCGACCGAGATCATGCACCTGATCATGGCGCGCGAGGCCATGGACACGCACCTCAAGTTTATCCTGCCGCTGGTGAAGCCATCGCGCGATGAAAAAAGGTCGAAACTGCAGCTCATCCTGGACCTGATCAAGTTCTACAGCGTGTGGCTGCCAAAGCAGTACCTGCCATCGGGCGTGGACCTTTCCGTGAAGCACCTGAACAGCGCGAACCAAGACCACCTGCGCTACGTGGCCAAGAACTGCAAGAAGCTCGCCCGCTCGCTGTTCTTCACGATGGCGAAATATCAGACCAAGCTCGAGTTCGAGCAACTCATCCTGGCGAATTTCGTGGACATTGGGGTGGACCTGTTCACGATGGCCTCGAGCCTGGCGTACGCCGAGTACAAGCTGGGCCAAGACCCGGGCGACCAGACGCCGCAGGAATTGGCCGATCTGTACTGTTGCAACGCCCGTGCCCGCATCGAGGCGAACTTCTACGCGGTCAAACATAATCACAACCGGAAATTCAACGAGGTCGCCGGTTCGCTCATGGACGGCAAGTACCGTTGGCTGGTCACGGACATCGTCGACGATTATCCGCCGGCCTACCGCGATTACGCGACGAAGATGGACGTTCTGGCCGAACTCGAAATGCCGGCCGTCCACGCCAAATAACAAACCAACCGTTTCCCGAAGACGATTGTGCGGCTCAGCGGAGGCCCCGCGCGGGGCCTCCGCCTTTTGCGCCCTGATTGAAGCGCTGGTACACTGTCGCGGCTCCCGTTCAGAGGCTGTCCAAAACTGCAACCAGGTACGCCCGATGTCAAAGACATCATCGCTCGATTTCCAAGGCACCGACCGCTATTACCTCGACCCCGAACTGAAGTCCATCGTCAATATTTCCCTGGCGATGGAGAAACCGCTGTTGCTCACCGGCGAGGCGGGCACCGGCAAGACGCAACTCGCCCTGGAAGTCGCCCGCGCGCTGGAACTCGACACCGAGATTCTTCGTGCTAAATCCACGATCAAGGGCGAGGAGGCCTGTTACACCCAGGACACCGTACTGCGGCTTAACGATGCGCGTTTCGGGCCGGGCGATACGGGCCGTCAGGTCGAGAATTTCTTCGACTATGTCGTGTGGGGGCCGATAGGCCGCGCGTTCCGCGCCGGCAAGAAAGTTGTGCTTCTGCTCGACGAAATCGACAAGACGGAATCTGATGTGCAGGACAACCTGCTCGACATCCTCGAGGAATGCCAGTTCACGATTCGCGAAATCAATCACACGGTAAAGGCCGAGGTGCGCCCGGCAATCTTCATCACATCCAACGCCAAGCGCGAATTGTCCGACCCGTTTTTGCGCCGCTGTTTCTGCCATCACATCGCATTTCCGTCGCCGGAACAAATGCGCGAGATCGTGAAACTACACTACCCCAAGACCAGCCCGAAGTTGATGGAGGCCGCCATCACGATCTTCTACGAACTGCGCGACCGAGGATTCGAAAAACCGCCCGCCACGAGTGAGTTGTTGAATTGGATCGGCGCCCTCGAACGCACAAACTCCAAACCGGATCCGAAGGACCCCCCGCTTATCGGCGTGCTGCTCAAGCGCGCCGGCGACATACTGGCGTTCCGAGAGGGCAGCAAGAGAAGGAGATCGCTCTAATCGACGGAACCAATGAACTCGAGGTCGTGTCTGTCGAGGCGGATGATAGTCGCTCATCACTTAAGCCGCAGCGGCGCATTGGTGTCATTCTCAGCACCTTTTCAGACTTCTTGCGCGAATCCCTCCATTTTGCTTAACTCGATCTCAACTACGCGCCCTTCGATCGGCCGAGAAAACCGTCGGCTTGTCAATGTCTCTTGTATCCTTGTGTCAACACGATGAGTATTTCCCCGGCGCCCCGGTGGCAATCGGGCATGCGAGTTGAAGAGGTCTGTCAAGCCTCGACTTCATTCTCGCAAGATCAACCAGGGAGGAATTGCTCATGACTTGGCTGCTCATCTGGATTTTCTTGGGGTTCATCTTTTACCTAGGGTAATGTTGGAACTTGCGCGCGATTCATGCCGGGGAGTGTTTCCTTTCCGGCCCAGAGTGGTTTAGCCCGGATTTTTTATACCCGCGGGCAACGAAGGATACCACTTCGTGCAGCACATACCTTTATGCAGCGACAGGGAAAACGGGCTGTTGGTGTGAAAAATCCGGGCTAGGCGCGGCAACCTCGGAGGCAGGGGGCTGTGGAATGACCCGGGCTAGAAGTCAACTTCATTGAGTCGAACGGCCAATGGTGTACCCGGTTTTCCGCCGGGCTCGAACGTATACCGCGTAAACACCCAGAGTTCCCCCGGGCTCCGCTCATGTACGTACGGATAGGCTAGCTGCCCACCGTCGTGATACGCGAGGACTGTCGGTTTGCTCCATGTCCTGCCCTCGTCCGACGAGAACGCGATCGACAGTTCCTCGCGGTGCCAGGACGGTGATGTCTCCGCGGCGGACCGGTTTGACGACCGAGGCCATTGGCCCTTACGTTCTGAGTTGAGCCGGTTCCACACCAGCGCGAGTTTTCCGCTTGCCAGCCGTGTCAGCCAACCGGGCGTGCTGCTCGCGTCGATGTCGGTCGGCTCGATGGTGCGCCAGTACCGGCCCCCGTCGTCGGAATAGGCGCGCCAGAAGCGATCGAGATTCGTACGGATGAGCATCATCAACCGCCCGTCCTTCAACTCGACCAGCATGGGTTCCACGGCACCGTCGTGGTGGCCCCGGCCGCCGAGGTCAATCCAGTTGCTGCGCCGCCACGTCTTGCCTTCGTCATCTGAGGAGAACGAACACACGACCCACCGCTTCAACTCGGGATCCAGATGTTCCGCCGCGACGACCAGACGCCCTTCGCGCGTCTGAATGAAACCCATGAAATCGGCGTTGTAGCCGCCGAGTAGCTGCTGGTTATCGACCCACGTTTTCCCGGCGTCCTCGCTGCGCACGGTCCACAACTCCAGTTTGCAGGTGGGCAATGGCTCGTTCTTCTCATCGTCCCATTCGAATTTGTACCCGTCGAAGTTGAGATAGACGATGGAAATAACGCCGTTGCGCGTGCGAAGGATCTGTCCCACGTGCCCGGCGTGTTCCATGTTGACGCCGGAGGCGATTTGAGGGCCCGGATCCGACCAGGTCTTGCCGCCGTCCGTGCTTGTCCGGAGGGCTTTACCTTCGACAACGATCAGGCTGCCGTCGTCCAACTGCACGAAGGGACCGTTCTTTGTGCATTCCAGCGGCGTGCAGCGGGGATCGACCCAGCGCCCCGCAGTTCCGGCGTTCTGGCCCTGCGCTCGAACCGTTGCTACCGCAATGACGGCAAGAGCAAGTACGGTCCACTTCCTGATTCCCGTCATGGTAGTCGCTCCTATGGTCGATCTGATGTGACTAGCGCGCGAATATTGACCCGTTCGCACACGAGCGAGACGGTCCGAAGGGAACGGCGTACGGCCGCCCGGCATCTCCTCGATGTTCTCCACGCGGATCACCGGGTAACCATCGCAAATAGGACTATTGTTTTGGAACGAACTTTTGAAGGCGCTTGCCCATAATATCGCCGAGATAAACGTTTCCCTTCGAATCCAGCGCGATGCAGTGGACCCAGTTCAGTTCCCCCGGCGCCTCTTTGCCGTCCTCGCCCTTGGGGAACGTGAACAGTTGAAGCAGTTTGCCGTCCGTGTTGAATTTCATGATGAGCTGGTCCTTGGGCGGGCATCCCAACGGCAGGGTCTTGTACTTCGGGTCGGTGTGCCAAGGCATGGGGGAGGACCCGCAAATCCAGATTTCGTCCTTCTCCGTCACCCAGAATCCCCAAGGCACGACGATGTTCTTCCACGAGTCGATCAGTTCGCCGTCCGTGTTATAGACTTGTACCCGCGCATTGTTGCGATCGGCGACGTAGATGCGGTCCTTCGAGTCCACCGCGATCGCATGCGGAATGCTGAACTTTCCGTCCTCGGTTCCCAACGACCCCCACGCTTTGACGAACTCCCCGTCTTTCGTCAGGTGCACGACTCGGGCGTTGCCGTAGCCGTCCGACACAAAGATGTCGCCGTTCGACGCAAAGGCCATGTCGGTAGGCATGTACAGGTGGGATTGGTCGTCCGCCGCCTCGTCCGGCACGCCGATGGTCATCAATACCGTGCCATTGCGGTCATGTTTCTGGACAATGTGCCGCTCGATGTCGGATGTCCAGATGAATCCCTCGCGATCAATCTTGATGTGATGCGCGCCCTTGCCGTCTCCCCAGCCGAAGAGGTACTTGCCCTCCGGCGAATACACCTGTACGGCCGGTGTGCTCCGCGTGAACAGCCACACATTGTCTTCGGTGTCGACGGCTACGCCCGGCATCGCAGCCCACGTGAACTCCGCCGGTTTCTCGGGCCAGTTTGCGACTACCTCGTACCATGTCGACGTATTGACGCGGGGATACCGAGGTTCCGCAGGCGGATTCACCGCGCCCTGCACGGCGGTGGAAACGGCGAACAGGACGAGGGCATGCCCCGCTGTACGGATTTGAGGGCATTTGGACATAGAATGCGATGATAGAGGAGCCTTGGGGCAGCGTCAAATTGCAGACGGGCGGTTCCATGCGATCCTGACGTGGCGGCAGAATCACGACTTGTGCGGTGCTCCGCCGCGCCCGTGGCGCAAATCCACGGGTCCATTGCCGCGACTTTGCAGCGTCTGGTAGACTGCGCTCGCAGTATTTCCGGTCGCAGCAAAAAGGTGCAAATCGAAGTGGTCCGATCGCTTTCTTCGCTTGTCGTTGCGGTGTTCGTCGGTTTGTGGATTCCTCCGATGGCGCACGGCGGCCCTCGCGTCATCATTCTCGGCTTTGACGGAGTGGATCCCCGGCTGGTCGACTCGATGTTTGAACGGGACGAACTCCCCCACCTGAAAAAGATTGCGGAAGACGGTGTCTACTCCCGCCTGCAAACGACGGTACCGCCGTTGTCGCCCGTCGCGTGGTCGTCGTTCACGACCTGCACGAAACCAGGGACGCACGGCGTTTTCGATTTCCTGGCGCGCAACCCGCTGCGCTATTCGCCGATGCCGGGAGACGGGGCGATGGAACCGCCCCAATTCGACAAGGACGGAAACGTTGTGCAGCCTCCGCGATATATCACGCTTCGCAAAGGCGCCGCATTCTGGGTCGCGGCGGACCGGCAGGGGAAAAAGTGCAAGGTGTTACACGTCCCGTTTGCGTTTCCCACCGATCCCCTCGTAAACGGTCTCATGCTGTGCGGGGAGGGCGTGCCGGACATTCGCGGCACCCAAAGCACGTCGTACTGGATGTCGGACTCGTTCACGCCGGAACAACTGCGGGAAGACGTGGGCGGGGGGATTCGGATGCCGCTGCGATTCACCAACGACGAAACCACGGTGCGCATATCGACCTATCGCGAACCACGACCCGGCCGCCTGCCGTACGTGCTTGTGCCGGTGAAGATGACGGTGAACCGCGAGTCGCATGTCGTGGCGATGGATTTTCCGAGCGGCCCTGTCGCCGTTGCCGAGGGGAAGTGGTCGGACTGGATCGAGTGGAGGTTTCAGGCGACGCCCAAGTACACCATTCGGGGGCTCAGCCGGGTCTACGTCATCGAGTGCGGCAGCAAAGTACGGGTGTACATGTCCTGCATTCAGATGCACCCGCGCGAACCGTATGTGCCCTTCACCACGCCCACCGCGTATTCGGCGGAGCTGGCGGATCGGTACGGTCTGTTCAAGACCATCGGCTGGGTGCACGACACCAACGCGGTGCGGAAGGACGCCCTGCCGGACGACGAATTCCTGAAAGAGGCGCGTGACCAGATGGAGTGGGAGCGACAGTTGACGCTGGACGAAATCGAGCGGGGAGAATTTGACCTGTTGGTTTCGTGCACGACGGCCACCGATCGCGTTTCGCACCTGTTCTGGCGGTATCGCGACCCCAAGCATCCTCTCTACACCGAGGATGGCGCGAAGAAATACGGGCGCGTCGTCGAGGACTTCTACAGGCAGATGGATGGATTTGTCGGCGATGTGGTGGGAAAGCTGCGGCCGGACGACCTGCTGATGATTTTGTCCGATCACGGATTTGAGAGTTTTCGCGTCGGGTTCAACGCGCCGACGTGGTTGATTCGGAACGGATACCTGACCGTTGAAGGTCAAACGGATGCGGCGACCGCCACGAAACAGCACAAGAGCTATCTCGACGGGTATGATTGGTCCAAGACGAAGGCGTACAGCATCGGCCTTGGCGCGATTTTCCTGAATCTGAAGGGCCGCGAGGCGGAAGGAATCGTGTCGGTGGAGGAGGCGCCCGCGCTTCTCGAGGAGATCAAGTCGAAGCTGCTCGAAGTGACCTATCCGGAGACGGGCGAGAAGATCTTCAACACCATTTATACGCGCGAGGAGTTCAAAGGCCAGTCCTCATTCATTGCGCCGGACCTGCAGTTCGGCTACCGCCCGGGGTTTCAGACGTCCAAGGCCGGCGCGAAAGGCGAGGCCCCTGCGGAGCTGTTTTCGCTCAACGAAGATAAATGGAGCGGCGACCACGCGTCCTCGACGGCAAGCGAAACACCGGGAGTTTTTTTCGCCAATCGGAAACTGGCGGGCGCGGCCGATGCATCCATCATTGATCTGGGCGTGACCGCGCTCTCCTATCTCGGGGCGGAAGTCCCCGCAGAACTTCAGGGCCGATCGTTGTTGGAATGATACCGCCGTCCTCATCGCGCCGAACGGTCCTTGCAGTCTGCGATTGGCTGCGCCACTTGTTATAATCGCGCCTTATGGCGCACCAGTGGAAAACGACCCGCGACATCTCCGAAGCGAACATGACGCCGATGCTTCGCCAATACCTTCAGGCGAAGGCGGAAAGCGGCGATTCCCTTCTCTTCTTTCGCATGGGCGACTTCTACGAGATGTTCTTCGAAGACGCGGTGGAAGCCGCGGAATTGCTGGGCATCGCCCTGACCTCGCGTGATGCGGTCAACAAGGACGACCGAATTCCGATGGCCGGCGTGCCCGTGCGGTCGGTAGACACCTATATCGCCAAGGCCATCAAAGCCGGCCGCACCATCACCATCTGCGAGCAGGTCGAAGATCCCAAGGACGCAAAAGGGGTCGTCAAACGGGCCATCGTGCGGACCGTCACGCCCGGCACCGTCACTGATCCACAGTTACTCGATGATACGACCAACAACTTTCTGGGCGCGCTGTGTGTGAGGGGCGAACGCGCCGGCCTTGCGCTGGTCGACGTGACCACGGGAGAGTTTCTCGCCGCGCAAATCAATACCGACGCGGAACGCGCGCTTTTCGACGAACTGACGCGCATGGCCCCCGCCGAGGTCGTTGTCGAAGAAGGCGCAAACGGGCCGCTGCTTGAGCGGCTGCGGGCGCGGTTTTCGGGCGTATCGTTCACGCCCCGGCCCGAACAGGAGTTCGACGCCGACGATGCCCGCGCCTGCCTGCTCGATCAATACGGGCTTTCGACTCTCAAGGGCGTCGGGCTCGAAGACGCCCCCGAGGCGGCGGCATGCGCGGGAGCGGTGTTGGCATACGTGAAGTCGACTCAGCGCGACATGGCGCCGTTGCTGCGGCTTCCCCGCCGGTACACCCCGTCCCAGTACGTCGTACTTGACGGCAATACGCAGCGCAATCTCGAACTCGTCGAATCGCTGATGGATCGGAAAGGCAGAGGCACCCTCCTGTCCGTCCTCGACCGCACGCAGACGAGCATGGGCAGTCGGAAGTTGCGGCATTGGATACTACATCCCTTGTTGGATATCGCGGCCATCCGGGCCCGCCTCGATGCAGTCGAGGAATTGCATGGTAACGCCGAACTGCGGCTTCGACTTCGGGAGGCGCTGCGGGGCGTGGCGGACCTCGAACGCCTGACGGGCCGGCTCACGTCGCGGGCGGGAAATGGCCGCGACATGCGCGCGCTGGGCGCGTCGCTGGAACAGGCGCCCGCCCTAAAGGCCCTGTTGGGAGAGTGCCAGGCGTCGCTCCTCGTCTCGCTTCGGGACAGCCTTGACGAGTTGCGCGACGTGACCGAACTGGTCAATAGCGCGATCGTGGACGAGCCGCCGCTTGCGATCACCGAAGGAGACCTCATCCGCGACGGGTACGATCCCGAATTGGATCGATTGCGCGGACTGGTGCGCGGGGGCCGGACTTGGATTGCGACCCTGCAAAAGGAGGAATCGGAGCGAACCCGCATTCCCAACCTCAAAGTCGGCTACAACAAGGTATTCGGTTACTACATCGAGGTGACGCGATCGTACACGCACCTGGTCCCTCCCGACTACGAACGCAAACAGACCTTGGTTAACGCGGAGCGGTACGTGACGCCCACGTTGAAGTCGCGCGAGGAAGAAATTGTCACCGCGCAAGAACGAATGCAGAAAATCGAATACGACCTGTTCGTCGCGGTGCGCGACCGCGTCGCCCGCGAAGCGGGGCGTATCCAGGAAACCGCGGACGCGATCGCTTCGGTGGATGTGCTGTTATCTCTGGCGGACGTGGCCGCGACCAAGGGCTATACTAAGCCGTCGATGGACGACGGTGACGAAATCCGCATTCGCGACGGACGACACCCGGTCGTCGAGGACCTGATGGCGCGCAACGATTTCGTCGCGAACGATACGATACTTGACCCTGCTTCCGCGTTTCTGACCATCGTAACCGGCCCGAACATGGCGGGAAAGTCTACCTACCTGCGCCAAGTCGCGCTGATTACGCTCATGGCGCAAATGGGCAGTTTCGTGCCGGCGGCCGAAGCGCACATCGGGGTGGTGGACCGAATCTTCACACGCGTTGGCGCGGCGGACAATCTGGTGCGGGGCGAGAGCACGTTCATGGTCGAGATGATCGAGACCGCGAACATATTGAACACCGCAACCGCGCGCAGCTTGCTCGTCCTCGACGAAATCGGGCGCGGCACGAGCACTTTCGACGGCATCAGCATCGCCTGGGCCGTGGCGGAACACATACACGACCGGATTCGGGCGAAAACCCTGGTCGCGACGCACTACCATGAACTGACGGAACTGGCGAACAAGCTGGAACATGCGAAGAATGTCAATGTGGCTGTGCGCGAATGGGGCGGCAAGGTCGTATTCCTCTACCGGATTGTCGAGGGCGGGGCCGACCATAGCTACGGTATTCAGGTGGCCAAGCTTGCCGGCCTGCCGCGCGACGTGATCGAGCGCGCGCGCGATATCCTCGAGTCGCTGGAATCGGGCAACGTGGCGTCGCTCGGTCTTCCGCAGCAAATGTACCTGTTCGGGCCGCAGAGCCCGGCCGAACCCAGCCGCATCGAGAAGGAACTGGAGGCCGTCAACCCCGATGAATTGACGCCGCGCGAAGCGCAGGATTTCCTCTATCACCTCAAGCACTTGCTGGCGAGACCGCGTCACGAGCGGACATAAAAAAAGGGCGAAGCACCGGCAACGCGGCACGCGCAGGCAGTGATAGTCGGTCGCCGTTGCTTGACTTGCGGGGGGTTGTCGCGTATGCTTGTTTTTGTGTGCCGAGGTAGCTCAGTTGGTAGAGCAGCGGACTGAAAATCCGCGTGTCGCCAGTTCGATTCTGGCCCTTGGCACCATGTTTTCGCTGGATTAGCTCAGTCGGTAGAGCGCATCACTCGTAATGATGAGGTCCGGGGTTCGATTCCCCGATCCAGCTCCATTACCGATTATTTAGGGTCGCGTTGGCGAACGGGACTTGGAGCGTGTTGCGGAAGGCGTTTCCCGGGACCTTGCCGGGACCGCGTTCCGCGGGGCTTTTTTCCATTCTCCCCTTCCTTCGCTTACATCATGGTGTGCCAATTCAATGGAAATAAAGCAGTCGTTTAGCACTTCTGAGGTGGCCAAATACTGCCACGTGACGGCGGATACCATCCGCAAGTGGGCGGAAGCCGGACGAATAACGGTGTTCAAGACGCCCGGCGGTCACCGCCGAATCCGGCGCGAAGATCTGATTCAATTTCTCAAAGAGAACAATATTCCGCTGCACGGCGACCTCAACGCGTTGGGTGTGCGCATCCTGATTGTGGATACGGAACGCACCATCGTGCAGATCGTTCGGCGTTATCTCGAACGTGCGCGATCGCCGTTCCAGATCGAGGCCGCCTACGACGCGTTCGACGCGGGCCGGTTGTTCACCGCGTTCAGTCCGGACGTGATTTTTCTGGACATGCGGATTCCGGGGGTGGACGCGTTGGATGTGTGCCGCCGGATCAAGGAACATTCCGAGTTGTCACCCGTTCGAATCATCGCGATGTCGGCCCCGGAGGATCGGGACGCGGCGTCGCGCGCCCTGGAGAATGGCGCGGTCACTGTGCTCAATAAGCCCTTTACACCCGACGACCTGAGGCGGAGTCTGGCCAAGGTTGGCGTGGAAGTGAGTTAAGGCCCTTATGGCGGTGGCGCGGAAATCCGCAGCGTCGGACGAGCGGGCCGGATAGAGGCGAGGAACCGCGTAAATCCAAGATATTGACATCGTTAGCGGGTTGTGCTACATTGCAGGCGCCCTCTATCAGGGGGGCGCGTGCGAAGGAAAATGCGAAAGGAGGTCACCATATGTTAGTGCTTCGTTTGTTGCTCTGGCCTTTGTTTCTGGTGTGGTTGCTGATTGGCGGTGGCGTGGGTCTGCCGGAGCTGATCAGTCCGGGCGTGGTAAGCGCGTTTCAGAACTTGATCGGAAACCTTCTCCCGTAGTTCCGATACGGATAGTTTGGATACGGGTGTGCGCGCGGCAAACGTGTGCATGCCCGTTTTTCATTTTCCGAGCGCCGGGGGAATGCCCATGATTTCCAGGGGATGGTAGACAGGCAGATTGGTGCCCTCCGCCAAATGGATCGCGCACACGCTGCTTTCCGTGATAATTGCGTCGACGTTGGCGTTGAGGAATTTGTCGAACAAGGGCCTGCCCACGGCCATTGACAAATCATACCCAAGGGTTCCTGCCTTGAGTCCGAACGTGCCGCCCATGCCGCAGCAAGTCCCGGTTTCAATCACCTCCACGCGCGCGCCCCGTTTGCGCAGCCACGAGACCGCGCCGTGTCCCGCGCCAAGGGGGCGCTGATGGCAGGAGACATGGAAGCCGAAACTTCTCCCGGTAATGGCAGAGGAAGAGCCGCCGAAATCGCCCTCGATTTCAAGCAGATACTCGAAGAACTCATAGGTGTGCGAGGCGATAGCCAGCGATGCGCAGCTGTGGTCGAGGAGTGTGGGATAGGATACGCGCAATGCGTAGGCCGCCGTAGGTTCCGTGGCGACGACGTCGAATCCCTGCTCCGCGTACGGCGCGAGACGCGCGATGTTGTACGCCGCATTCTCTCTGGCGCGCGCAAGGTCGCCGTAGGCTATGTAAGGATAGCCGCTCGATCTTTGGTCCGGCACGACGACTTCACAACCAGCGGCTTCGAGGCGCTCGACCGCCGCCATTCCGAGTTCGGGTGCGTTGTAATTCGCATAGACGTCGACGAAAAAGACCACCCGACGGTCTGGCTCTCCCGTACGCGGCGGTCGGCTTTTGAATCGGCGCGCAAAAGTCCGGAATTGAAAGGGCGGGGTCTTCCGGCGCGCATCGATACCCAGCGCATTTTCCATGACGCGGCGGACGGTCCGGCTTTGCATGGCCCAATTCGCTAGCGGCGCGAGCGCGCTGCCGAGTTTCGCGGAACGATCGGCCGACATCATGACCCGATCGGGCTTGGGGTGGCCGTGTAACTTCGCGTCCCGGTATTTGACCTCGGCGATCATCATGGGCATGTCGATCTTTGCCGGGCAAATCTCTTTGCACAGCCCGCAGGAGATGCAGAGGGGGGCGAAATCGCCCGCCTTTTCCAGTCCGTGTACTTCGGCCGTCCAGGGAATGCCGATGGGGCCGGGGTAAATGTAACCGAAGGTGTGGCCTCCGGCGACGCCGTAAGTCGGGCAGACGTTCATGCAGGCCCCGCAACGGATGCAATTGAGGGCCTCTCGCAGGCGCGCATCGTCGCGCATCCGGGTCCGGCCGTTGTCGAGGATGATGATATGCGATTCGCGGGGCGAGCGGGGCCCGCCCTCGCCGAGCGGGGACCGACCGCCCATCCAGGTCACATAAGTCGTGGGAAGTTGTCCGGATGCGCTGACGGGATGCGCGAGCACCATGAGGAGCGCTTCCTCGATGGTGTCGACAATCTTCTCCATCCCCATCACGCACACGTGGCAGTCACCAATGCTCGACACGAGGCGGCCGTTTCCTTCGTTGGTCTCGATGACAATGGCGCCGGTCTCCGCCACGCCGACATTGGCGCCGGTCATTCCGATTTCGGCGTCAAGAAAAATAGGGCGCAGGTAGGCGCGCACCACTTTCATTATCGACGGAATATCGCCCGACACGGGCGCGCCGGTCGCCTTGGCGAAGATTTCGGCGACCTCGGCGGCCATTTTGTGGACCGAGGGGAAGACGAGGTGATAGGGCTTCTCGTTCACCAGTTGGATGATGAGTTCGCCGAGGTCCGTCTCAATGACCCGCAGTCCGGCCTCGATCAAGGGGTGGTTGATCTCGATCTCCTCGGTGGTGAGCGATTTGGACTTGGCGATGGTCGTCGCCCCGCGCGACTCCGCAAGGCGAAGCACGTAATCGATCGCGGCGGCCCCGTCTTTGGCGAGGAACACCTTGGCGCCGCGCCGCTCCGCGTTCGCGATGAACTTCTCGAGCAGTTCCGGCTGCCGCTCGATGCAGCGGTCTTTGACGGCCTTCACCTCGTCGCGAAACGCCGCACCGCCCGGGAGGGTGGCAAGGGCCTCGGCGCGCTTGTCGCGACCGCGCTGCATGCAGCGCATCAGGGCGTGACTGTGCTGGGGATGCTCGATGGCCGCGCGAATGCGGGCGTGAAGGCGTTCATATCGGGCGGTCGGCATGCGTCACTCCCGGATAATGATGGCGTGGGCGGTTTCAGGGCCGTGTACGCCGAGGGTGAGGATCAGTTCAATGTCGCCGGTCCGGCTGGGGCCGGAGATGAAGCTGATTACGCAGTTGGATCCGTGCCGCGAGAAGTTCTCGCGAATTCGCGGAGCGGCATCCTCGAAGCGAGGGACCAGGTCGGAGGCCCGCACGAGGGCGATGTGGGTGCGCGGCAGACCGGACACGAGCCGGACGGCATCGTTGGTGGCTACTTCGGCGAGCGTGCCGGTCTGCGCGATTCCAAAGGACATGCCGGTAATGCCGGCCTGGACCCCATCGAGCGCGCGGGGAAGGGACTGTGATTCGAAGGGCCCTTGGAGCAACTCGATGCCGGCCCTTCGGCACTCGGTCGCTACGGGGTCGAGCCAGTCCGGCGCCACGTTTGCAATGGCCGCGCGCGAGATCGACGCTTGAGACATAATGTCTCGAATCAAAGCGGCCGCTTGGGTTATGTTGTCTACGATGTGCGGGAGACCGGATACGGCGGTAAAGGCCCGTGCAAAATCGTCGGGTAGATCCGAGACGGGTTGCATGCGTGATTGCGGTCCCCGCAGGTTGATGCCAATGGGCCGAGTGCCGAGTGACTATAGCATGAATCGGAGGCGGCTTACCGCAAGCGCTGGGTTTGGCTTGTGTCAGAAACGACGGTAGTCGGGCGGCGACGGTGGACATGAGGACGGCCCGTGTTCCAGAATTCCATACGGGTCCGGCTTGCGCCCAGTATTTGCAGGCGGAGCCGAACGAACGAGTGAGGGGCTTCGAGAACAATGGCGACCACACGATCTCTGGATGAGCTGCCTTCAGCAGGCACGATTCGCATCGATGCCGACTTGGGGCCGCTTCGGTCCCCCGTACAGTTCTTGAGTGAACAGGTGGGGACGCCGCCGCAGGAGCGATGCTTGTTGGAATATGAGCAGTGGTGGCGGGAGGAAGGCGCGGCGATTTCGGAGGCCCATGACCGGGCGGGCACGCCGTGGCTACGGATGTTTGACGTGTTTGGACGGCGCGTGGACGAGATCCAGTGCGCGCCGGAATACTGGACGATGCTGCGCAGGGGCTACCGCGCCGGCGTGGTGTGGCGGGCGTTCAAGGAGAAGTCGCTCGAGACGTCGTTTCAGCTTGGCTACGTCTGTTGTTTTCACGACCCCGGCTTGTACTGCCCCTATACGGTCTCGCTGTCCACACTGCTGCCTGTTTCCAAGTACGGCGAGCAATCGGTGAAGGACCGATACCTGCCTCTCCTGCTTCGCGAGGACGATTCGGTGTGGCAGGGCGCGACGTGGATGACCGAGGCGGGCGGGGGCTCGGACTTGGGAAGTTATGTCGAGACGACCGCGCGGAGGGACGGCGACCACTGGGCATTGACCGGGGACAAGTACTTCACCAGCAATGCGTGCGCGGACCTGGCGGTGGTGGCGGCGCGTCCGGAAGGGGGGCCGACCGGTGTGCGCGGCCTCGCGCTGTATCTCGTGCCGAAACGGCGGGAGGACGGCAGCCTGAACTTCCACCTGCGCCGGCTGAAAAACAAGATTGCGACACGTTCGGTGTTCACGGGCGAGATCGAGTTGCGCAACAGCGAGGCGTATCTCCTTGGAAAGCCGGAGCACGGCATCTACCTCATTCTCGAAGTATTGAACTGCTCGCGCGTATGCAACGCCGTCGGGAGCGTGGCCGTCGCGCAGCGCGCCATCGCGGACGCGTACTCGTTCGCCTCGGGCCGCATCGCGTTTGGAAAGCCCATCATCGAACATCCGCTGTTGCGGCGGCAGTTCGACGAGCGGCGGCTCGCATTGCAGCAGGCGTTTGCTCTGGCATGGGAGTGCGTCCGTCTGTTTGACCGGGTCTGGAAAGAGACGCCCCCCTATTCCGACACGTTTCACCTGTTCCGAATCCTCGTGCATCTCGCCAAGTATTGGACCGCGGAGTTGGCCGTGCAGAACGCCAAGTGGTGCATGGAAGTGCATGGTGGCATGGGCACCCTCGAGGAGTACGGCGTCGAGCGATGGCTGCGCGAGGCGATGATCCTTGCCATATGGGAGGGGCCGCCTCACCGGCAGATTCTGGACGGACTGGAGGCCATGGAGCGCAAAGGCGCGCACCGGTTGCTGTTTGAGCACCTGGCGGCGGGCGCGGACGCGCGCGAAATGGGGGTCCTGGTCGAACGGGTCGAGTCGCATCTGACCCTCCCCGCGGAAGAGAAGGAAGGCAATGCTGAAGGGTTGTTCCGCGATTTGGCGGTGTTCGCGGCCCGGGCGCTGCATCGAAAGCGGGCGGCCGCCGGATGAGGGCACAGGACGGCCCGCCGTCAAATCACGTATCTTTGCCGATCTTTTCCTTGAAGAAGACTTTCAGCAGTTCGCCGTCGAAGTGTTTGTCGGCCTCGCTTCGCAGGTGTTCAGAGGCCTCCTTGACCGTGAAGATTTTCTTGCGGTAGGCCCGGCGGCTCGTCATGCCGCAGAACGTGTCCACGATTCTCACGATCCGCGCGAGCGTTGGAATGGCCTTGCCTTCGAGACCGTCCGGATACCCGGTCCCGTCCCAGTTTTCATGGTGCCAGCGAAGGATGGGTTCGATGTCCTTGAAACCGTCGCTCCCTTTGGCCATATCGGCACCGAGATGGGTATGACGTTGGACCGTCGTCCATTCGTCATGCGTGAGCAACGCATATTTCAAAAGGACGCTGTTCGGGATTCTCAACTTGCCCAAATCGCGCAACAGCGCGCCTCGTTCCAAGGCAAGTTGCTCGTCGGCGGGCAGCGCAAGGGCTTCGCCAAAACGCGCCGCGTGCTCCATGACACGCAGAGAACTGGCCGGGGCAAGCTCTTCGCGGCAGTCGATCGCGTCCGCGACGAGCCGCAGCAGTTCGTCGTGGTTGCGGGCGATCGCTCCCGCCAGATCCATCAGGCTGCGGGAGTCGGGGTCGGGGCTGATGACGGCCACGGAGTTGACGGGCAGCCGTTCATTGTGGGTGATCATCTTGATATCGAGATCGGCATTTTTGCCGGCCCGTTTAAGCCGATTTTTCATCGCCTCGTCACCGTCCACGAGCACAATCCGTTTGAGCATGCGGTCCTCCTTCGCCGGCGGCCTGCAACCCCTGAGCAGACAATCGGCGACATGGTAACAGCGGAGTCTCCGTCCGGCAACCGAAAGGGAGCGGGCGGTACATAGGGGGTTTTCTCGGCCGACTTGCTGATGCGCGTAGGGTCCGTGCCTCCCTCGAACTGTAGGGGATATTCCACACATGAGGCGAATTGCCTTGGGAAGGGGAAATGGAGTGAATCGGACGGGACGAATTCCGATAGGCGCGATTGGGGAAGTTCATGCAGATGTTGACGCGGGGGCTATATGAATCTAGAGAGGGGGTTGGTCTATACTTAAAGGGGAGGTCTTACTGGCGAAGTGAAGAGGGGAGGCGCACTTGTCGCGTCATGAGGAGTAGTGCGTCGGACCCCGTGATTTGGAAGTAGAGTGTGTAACGACCGGTCGGTCGACATGGAGTGGATATGCCAACACAAACCGCAAGGGTCCCGGATGAGGTCAGCGGCGCCAACGAGGCCGAAAAGCGTCTGCTGTCGAGTGCGCTCAGTCTGTTTTCTGAAAAAGGGTATGAGGGGACGAGTATTCGAGAGATTATCGAGCGGGCGGGCGTGACTCGGCCCGTGCTATATTACTACTTTGAGAATAAGGAGCATTTGTTCCGAAGGCTCGTCGAGTCGTGGTTTGCCGAATTGGTCGAAGACATGGACCGCGCGCTCGCGGGGGTCGAGGGGTTTCGCCCTCGACTGCTCACGGTGGTATGCAACATCTTCGAGCATGCGGAACGCTCGCCGCAGGTGGTGCGGTTGATCTTTCACACGTTCTTCGCTCCCCGTCATCAGGCGCCGAAACTCAACAAGGACCAATTGTGGGAATCCCGTTTTTCTCGGATTCTCGCGATCATGAAGGAAGGGGTCGACTCCGGGCAGTTTGCGGGGCGTAACGCGGAAACGTTGGCGATGGCGTTCTGCGGTATGATGGACATGCATATCATGACGCGAATCAACCGACCGCAGTCGGTGCAATTGACGGCCTCGTTGGGCGAGGCGATCGTGGATTTGTTTTTGGAGGGCGCCAATGCTCACGTGGCCCCGATGGCCGCGAGGTAACGACGTCGGGGGTTCTGGTTGGGCAGGCAAGTTGAGCATCCAGGGGGCCGCTGATGGCGTGGGAGTCCTGTCTTATGCGGACGGAGGGTGTTCGCCGCGAAGCGGCGACGAGGAGTCGACCGTGAAGAAGAAGACGGTCTTGACGGCAATCATGTGCGCCGCGGTGTTGGCCGGTGGGGCGATTCTGGTGTTTGCGTCGGCGGGCAGCGCGTTGCTGAATAACGGCGCAAAGCAGGGGACCAATCATGTGGCGCGCATTCCCAATGTCAAGGTCCAGATATTGGAAGGCAGGGACCTGGACGACCGCCTGGCACTCGTGGGGACGCTGCAACCCTGGGAAGACATCACGATCAGTTCGGAAGTGGCGGGCAAGGTCGAATGGAAGGGTGTCGACGAGGCGCAGCGAGTCAAACAGGGGCAAGAACTCTTCCGCATCGACACCGAGTCCATACAGGCGCGGTTGGACCAGGCGGTGGCGGAAGCGCGCTTGGCGGAGCAAGACTTTAGTCGGGCGCAAAAGCTCCTTGACAGAGGGGTCAATGCGCAGCGCGATCAGGAGGCGGCGGTGGCGAACCGGGAAGTGGCCGCGGCGAGCGTGCGCGCGTTGCAGGTGCAACTGAAAAAGAGCCGCGTGTCCGCGCCGTTCGACGGGGTGGTGGCGCAAGTGTATTTGAAACAGGACGAGTTTACAGATGTAGGCAAGCCGCTGGTCCGCCTGGTTCAACTTCACAAGGTCAAGGTGAGGATTGGAATTCCGGAGCGCGACGTTACGCACTTCAAGGTGGGCGACTGCGTAGGCGTAACGGTCGATGCCCTGCCTGGGGTGGAGTTCAGCGGTTACATCCATAAGATCGCGCCGGTTGCGGATTTGACGACCCATACGTTTACCACCGAAGTGGAAATTGACAATGGCGACGGCGTATTGAAGCCGGGAATGATTGCAAGGGCGAACCTCGTGCGGCAGACCTTTCCGGATGCGATAGTAGTGCCGATATTCGCGACAGTGCTCCTGGACGACCAGCGATATGTCATGGTCGAGCGGGACGGAATCGCGGAAGTGAGGCCGGTAGAAGCGGGCATTGTCCAGGGCGGTACGGTCCAGATTACAAAAGGTGTATCGGCAGGCGACCGCTTAATCGTGGTGGGTCATAAGGACGTGCGCCCCGGTGAACGCGTCAATGTGACCGAGACACTTCAGTGAAACTCGTCGACCTTGCGGTGGACCGTCGCGTCACGGTCTACGTTCTCCTCCTCATCATTGTAG
>BTUX01000066.1:0-19266 GCA_045863315.1 Candidatus Hydrogenedentota bacterium
AGGGACGCTTCCCTACAGTCGGCCCAAGCACGTGGAGGCGGCGGTCGAGGCCGGCAAGCATATTTTTACGGAGAAGCCCGCGGCGGTTGATCCGGCGGGTATCCGGCAGTTTATCGCGGCGTCGGAGAAGGCAAAGGAAAAGAACCTGTGTATTGTAGCGGGGACGCAGCGTCGCCACAGTCTCGACTACCAGGAAACGATCAAAAAAATCCACGAGGGTGCAATAGGCGATATCAGCTCGATGCGGATTTACTGGAACGGGAGTCTGCCGTTTGCGCACGATCGCAAACCCGAGTGGAGCGACCTGGAGTATTGCATTCGGAACTGGTACGCGCACTGTTGGACCTGCGGAGACAGCATTGTCGAGCAGCACGTTCACAATATCGACATCGCCCAGTGGGTCATCGGCGCGAATCCGTTGTCGGTTTATGCCACGGGCGGCCGCGCCTGGAAGCCGTTCGAGGAAAAGTACGGGGACTTGTGGGACCACTTCTGCTGCGACTTCGAGTACCCGAACGACGTGCACGTGTACAGCTTCTGCCGCCACTGGGAGAACACCGACGGCAAGGTGTCCGAAGAGGTATTCGGTACGAAGGGGCGCAGCGCATGCAACGACATGATGGACAGTCCGCGCGACAAGATGGTGAATCCGTATGAGCAGGAACACATCGACCTCGTCAACAGTGTCCGGGGCGTAACGCCGTACATCAACGAAGGGGTGCAGGTGGCGCACAGCACGCTGGCGGCGATTATGGGCCGCATGTCGGCGTATACGGGCAAGGTCGTGAAGTGGGAAGAAGCGCTGAATTCCGAGCTAAGCATCGTGCCCGAGCTGGATTTCGAAAAGCCCTATCCGGTCGGTCCGATTCCCGTGCCCGGAAAGAAGGCCTAATTGCAAGCATTCCACGCCCGGAGCACACGCGTGCTCCGGGCATTATTTTTTGCCGTCCCGGGCTCGGGTTGCACGAGTGAACCGTACGAATTCGGGTCAGTCAGCGTCGGCGGTTTCATCCCCCGTCATGCACGCGAACGAATAGCCCGCATTTCTCACCAGTCGCTCCCGATGACGGGAGCGACTGGTGAGAAATGCGGGCTATCTACTTCCGCCGGTACCCGATGAGAGGCTCAAGAATTTCTATCGAAAAGTCAGGCCGTTCGGATTGTGGGGGCCCGTGCGCAAGATGCTGGCGGCCAACGGCGAGGATCCTCGACGGCCCGAAAGCGATCGCTGGGACGTCCCTGTAGCGTTGGTCGCAACGCTGTTTTTTGTCCTGCTGTACCTGCTCATGATGGTCTCGTCGTGCACAACTGGGCAAGGGCCGGGGTGACGCTTGCGATTAATTCCGTGCTTGGCGTCGCGCTCTACTTTATGTGGTGACGCCGGTTGAGGGGCGCTCAATTTACGGATAATTTCGTCCATTAATCCTGAAAAAATGATCGGTATTCCCAATTCCGCGGTTTTTGCTAGGATAATGCGGGGATGAAGAAGGAAGGGTGCAGCGGGTCGCGCTGCACATCGATGTAGAGGTCTGGCTGGCTGTCCTCAACTGTGCCGCTGAATGCGTGCCGGGGAGGACGACATGCAGTACCGAGGGGTGGCTTTGTGCCTGTGCGTCGCGCTGGCCTGCGGGGGAGCTGTGTTCGCCGCTCCTCGCGAGACGGACCCGGACGCAAACGGTGCTCGGCCTGCGGCCGCGGTCGCACAAGGGGAGGCGTCCGCCAACATCGGGCCGATTGTGATTGCGATCCGCAAACTCGGCAAAGACGGCCACTGGTATGCCAATTTCGGGTACTACGCCGAGGGACCGACGCGGGTCACGTACGAGAACGGCGCCAAGCTGATTATTTTTAATCCGGATACGGGGGAATCCAGGGTACTTCTGGAAGACGCCGGCGGGGGCATTCGCGATCCCCAGGTAAGTTACGACGGGACCACGGTCCTCTTTTCCTATCGCAGACGCGACGGCGCCAACTACCACCTTTACGAGATCGGCACGGATGGCACGGGGCTGAAACAACTCACCAGCGGAGCCTTTGATGATATCGAGCCAACGTATCTGCCCGACGGCGGAATCATGTTCGTGTCATCGCGATGCAAGCGATGGGTAAACTGCTGGCTCACGCAGGTCGCCGTGTTGTACCGGTGCGATGCGGATGGGTCGAACATTCGCCAAGTGTCCGGCAACATCGAACACGATAATACGCCGTGGCCGCTGGCCGACGGACGGATTCTGTACCAGCGCTGGGAATACGTGGACCGAAGTCAGGTCCACTATCACCACCTGTGGGCGATGAACCCGGACGGAACGGGCCAAACGCCGTTCTACGGCAACCTCAATCCGGGCATCCTGATGATCGACGCCAAGCCCATCCCGGGCAGCGATAAAATTGTCTCACTGTTTTCCCCGGGCCACGGTCAGCGTGAACATGCCGGGCAAGTGGCCATCGTCGATCCCAAGCTGGGCCCCGACGCCCCCGAGGCGGTCCGCATTCTTCACGACGCAAAGGACTTCCGTGATCCGTATCCGTTATCAGACAATCGGTTCCTGGTGGCGAGGCGGGACAAGGTGCTGCTGATGAATGGCGCCGGCGAAACCGCGGAGGTCTTCCGACTATCGGACCGCGAGCGCGACGACGGATTCGAATGCCACGAGCCGCGCCCCATCGCGCCGCGTCCGCGCGAGCCGGTCTTGCCGACGAGGGCCCGGCTGGACGAAATGTCGGGCCGCTTGATACTTGCAAACGTGTACGAAGGCCGGAACATGGGCGGTGTCGAGCAGGGCGACATCAAGAAACTCCTCCTACTCGAATCGCTTCCGAAGCCGATCAATTACACCGGCGGGATGGAACCCCTCAGCTACGGCGGTACTTTCACGCTCGAGCGCGTGTTGGGCACGGTGCCCGTCGAAGCCGACGGGTCGGCGTACTTTGACGTGCCCGCGATGCGCAGCATCATCCTCGTCGCGCTCGACGAGCATGACATGTCGGTAAAACGGATGCAGAGCTTTCTGTCCGTGCAGCCTGGTGAGGTGCTGAGTTGCGTGGGGTGCCACGAACAGCGCACGCACACAACACTGCCCGTGGGGCAGCCTCGAGCCTTGTCGCGCCCGCCAAGTACAATTGAACCCATTTCCGATGTGCCGGACGTCTACGATTTTCCCCGCGACATTCAGCCGATTCTCGATCGTTACTGTGTCTCTTGTCACGACTACGAGACGGGCCGTGAAGGGCACCGGATGGCGGGCAAAGTCATTCTAACCGGCGACCGAGGCCCGCTGTATTCGCACAGCTACTTCACGCTCAGCGTGCTGCGCGAGTTTTCCGATGGCCGGAACCTGCCGAAAAGCAATTATGCGCCGCGCACGTTGGGGAGTTCAGCGAGCAGACTGTTGAAAAAACTAAACGGGACGCACTACGGCGTAAAGGCCACGGAGCGCGAGGCGAAGATAGTTCGCCTCTGGATCGAGACGGGGGCGCCGTACCCCGGCACGTACGCGGCACTCGGATCGGGAATGATTGGCGGCTATGCGGAAAACCAGATCGACCGGAGCGATCTGAACTGGCCTGCGGTGCAGGCGGCCCGAAGCGTCATCCAGAACCGTTGCTTCGGGTGCCACACCGGTGCCATGCAGTTGCCCGATTCGCCCACGGACGACATGCCGACGCCGCCATGGGACATCAAGTACGACGATCCGCGGCTGCGCCTCTCGCGGCATATTCTCTACAACCTGAGCCGGCCGGAGAATTCGCTGCAGTTGCTGGCGCCGCTGTCGGACACGGCAGGCGGACTTGGCGCGTGCAGGAATTCCGACGGGACGCCGGTGTTTCGATCGAAGAAGGACCCGGATTACAGCATTCTTCTCTCCGCCATCCGAGAAGCCAAGGCACATTTGGAGAAAATCAAACGGTTCGACATGCCGGGTTTTCAGCCCCGGCCCGAGTATGTCCGGGAGATGAAGCGGTTCGGAGTGTTGCCGGAGGATCTCGGCGAGACAGTCCGAATCAATCCCTATCAGACGGACCGAGCATACTGGGAATCGTTGTGGTGGCGTCCGCGGGCGAAAGTGGCTGCCGCCGTGGATCACTGAAGTGAAACCGGACGGTCCGGTCCTTTTCTGCGTGTGCTGAACGCTCGCGACGCAGAGGTGGGGAGCACGTGTATGAAGGCTGGTGTTTGTATCGCCGTAACGGGGTGGATGATTGCCGTCGCGGCTCCGGCTTCTGATGGCGTGTACCTGTCGCCGCTCGTGGTTGCGGCGCGGGGCGAAACCTTGTACGTCGCCGACGCCACGGCGCACCGCGTGGCGGTGGTGAATACCAAGAAGGAACGAGTCCTGCGCGCATTTGCGCTGGACGCCGCGCCGAGCGGGGTCGCGGTGTCACCGGACGGCAAGCGCCTATACGTGACGATTGGAACGGCGGACGGTCGTGCATTGGTGTTGAATGCGCGAACAGGCAAGGTCCAGGGGGAACTCAAAACGGGCCATTCGCCGAATTCGCCCGTCGTGTCGCCGGACGGCAAGACGCTATTCGTATGCAACCAATTCTCAAACGACGTCTCGGGGTTCGATTTGAAGACCCGCTCGGAAGCGTGTCGGGTGCCGGTGACACGCGAACCGGTAGCGGCGGCAATCACGCCGGACGGAAACAGGCTGATTGTCGCGAACCTGCTTCCGCACGGCAGGGCCGACTCGGGGTACGTGGCGGCATCGGTAGACGTGATCGATACGAACGCTCAACGTGTGCGCGCTTCGATCGCCCTGCCGAACGGCAGCACGGACTTGCGCGGCGTGTGCGTGTCGCCGGATGGCGCGTACGCCTACGTGACGCACATTCTGTCGCGGTATTTGTTGCCGACGACGCAACTCGAGCGCGGCTGGGTCAACACAAACGCCGTCAGCGTAATCGATATCGACACATTGGCGCTGCTCAACACCGTGCTTCTCGATGAGGTGGACATGGGAGCGGCCAACCCGTGGGGAGTAACGTGTTCGCCGGATGGAACTCGGCTTCTGGTGGCGCATGCCGGGTCCCACGAAATCAGCATTATCGATCGCGGCCGTCTTCACCGAAAACTCGAAGAGGCGGCGGCACGAGGCGAAGCCGACACTGTGCCGAACGATTTGGCTTTTCTGGTCGGCCTGCGGGAGCGGTGCCGACTCAAGGGCAAGGGCCCGAGAGGAATTGCCGCGGACGACACGCGCGTATTCGCAGCGGAGTACTACTCAGGTTCGCTCGGAATCGTCAATCTCGAGCGGCAGAGTTCGCGCATTGTCAGGTCCTTGGCGCTTGGGCCGGCGCCAGAACCGGACGTGGTCCGCTCGGGCGAGATGCTCTTCCACGACGCGGACTTTTGTTTTCAGCGGTGGCAGAGCTGCGCCAGTTGTCATCCCGGCGGGGCCCGCGTGGACGCGCTGAACTGGGACATGCTGAACGACGGACTCGGTACGCCCAAGAACACCAAGAGCCTGCTCTTATCGCACCAAACGCCGCCGGCCATGGCGACGGGCGTCCGCGAGACCGCAGAAGTCGCGGTGCGCGCGGGCATTCGCAATTCACTCTTCAACACGCTGGACGAATCCTATGCCGTCAAGCTGGACGAGTACCTGAAGTCGCTCAAGCCTGTGCCAAGCCCGATGTTGGTGAACGGAGCGTTGAGTCCCGCGGCGGAACGAGGCAAACAGGTGTTCGATGCCGCGAAGTGCAGCCGATGCCATCCCGCCCCACTGTTCACGGACATGAAGTCGCACGACGTAGGAACGGGGACCCCGGGCCAGGGAAGCGGAAAGTTCGACACGCCGACGTTGGTCGAGGTCTGGCGGACGGCCCCATATCTGCACGACGGCCGCGCGGCATCGATGTTCGACGTAATCAAGACGCACAACACGGGCGATAAGCACGGGACGGTGTCGGGCCTGACCCAACAGGAAATCGACGATCTGGTGGCGTACGTTCTTTCGCTTTAGGCGCGCCGGTTGAACGCACGAACACACCGATAGGACAGCACGAGTGAATCCATCGCAGGTTATTGACCGGGTATCCGTGCAACATTCGGCGGACCGCGGCCTCTACGTAGCGTCGCTGAACCGGAGCGGTTGCGACGAGTACTTTGTCAG
This sequence comes from Candidatus Hydrogenedentota bacterium, assembly GCA_045863315.1. Classification (GTDB taxonomy): domain Bacteria; phylum Hydrogenedentota; class Hydrogenedentia; order Hydrogenedentales; family SLHB01; genus JABWCD01. The sequence continues at coordinate 6,117 of BTUX01000066.1, forward strand.
CGCGCCGCTGCTGGATGATGAACAGCCCGGCGCGCTGTTCGAGCGCGCTGCGGGAGCGGTGCGAGATCGATGCGCCGCGATTGTTTCCATGGAGGTCTTTGGCATTCCGCACGGCGACGGAACAGGTAAAGAATTTTTGGTAGGCGCTTTCGGTCGAGTCGCGTGGCCCCTCACTTGGATTGACGGGAATCCCGACCGTCCGAGGGGAGGCGTCCAGATTTGGGCGGCGACAGGTGTGGCGCTTACCCGTATCACACGGGGCCGAACCGTCGTCGGTATACGTTTCGAGGATTCGTGGGCAACCTTCTGTCGTGCGGCCAGTCTTATTCCCGCGAACGTGAAAGGCACACCCGAGGACCAGGCCACGGCGCTGCTTCGAACAATGGAAGCAACGGCGCAGGATGCGGGAATGGATTTCGCCGACGTGGTGCGCACGTGGTTCTACAACCGCGATATTACCGGGTGGTACGCGGATTTCAACCGTGCGCGCGATCGCTTTTTTGCGTCACGCGGTGTCTGTCGGCAGATAGTCCCCGCGAGCACCGGCGTCGGCGGCGACAATGTTCCGGGCGCCGCGCTCTCGGGGGGATTCCTGGCCGTTCGACCCAAAGACGAACGCGTCTGCATTGCCGCCGCGTGTTCGCCGCTTCAGTGCCCGGCCACGCAATACGGAAGCACCTTCAGCCGGGCCGTGGAGGTAACGTTTCCGGATCATGCCCGGCTGTTCGTTTCGGGAACGGCCAGCATTTCCCGGCACGGGCAGACGCAATACGCCGGGGACTTCAAGGCACAGATGGATCGGACCCTCGACGTCGTGGGCGCGCTGCTGGATTCGCGGGGGTACACCTGGGAGAGCGTGGCGAGCGGTGTGGCGTATGTAAAGCGGTCTGAGGACGTCCCTGCTGCGAGGATGCACCTCGCGCGGAATTCGCTCGATGCTCTGCCCATTCTGGTCGTACGGGCGGATATTTGCCGCGATGACCTTCTGTTTGAACTCGAAGTGATCGCCTTACGGGCCCGGACCGAGCACAGTGGCGTCGCCGCCAAAACGCCAAGCGGAGACATCGCATGAGCACGTCACTCGCGCGTCTGCTGGGTTTTGCCGGCATTCTCGCTGTCAGCGTGATAGTCCGCGCCGAGAAGGCGGAAGTGTCGTCGTTTGCCGACCCCGAGATAGGCGCGGAGTATGCCGCCGTCCATCATCAGATGAAACAATGGGTGACGAACGCCGCCGCGCAGGAGCGTTTACGACGCGAAGCCCTGGACCCCGCCTCGCTCATACTCGAATCCGACCGCGATCCGCTGGATGTCGTTGTGCGGCGGACCCAAGCGCTCCTTACCGACATCTCGGCTATGGAGAATGCCCCGAGTCTGACAGGAGAGGCGCAGCGGCTCCGCCGGCTCACCGTGGCGGCGCGTCGAATTGCCGTTGACGATCCAAGGCGGAACACCCTATTCATCGAACTGTGCAGACTTCGGCGCGCGATTGCCCTGAAGAATCCGCTGCTTGATTTCGATCGCATTCTATTCCTCAAACACAATCGCGCCCGGTACGAGCACATGGTGGACCAGTATTACGGCTTCCACGCCGCTCGCGGCGGGGGCGTGTTCGTGCTCGAGGACGCCTTCGGCGAGACCCCGAGCGCCCGCGACGTTCTTGAAACCGCCCGCATCGAAAACGGACGACTCCGGGGACAGACACTTCGCGACGGTTCTTTCATCTCGCTCGACTTGAGCTTCGACGCCCAACGCATGCTGTTCGCGTGGACGGAAGCCCACACGCCTGTCGAGCCGACCGATCGGACGCCCATGGAACACCTGTGGACTCCGCAGAGCACGTATCACGTGTTTTCATCAACGGTCCAAGGTACGGAACTAAGGCAACTCACGGATGGGCCTTTCAATGATTTTGATCCGTGTTTTCTTCCGGATGGCCGTATTTGTTTTGTCTCCGAACGGCGCGGCGGATTTCTCCGTTGCGGCATTCGACCAAACCCGACGTATACGCTGCACGGCATGCGCGCGGACGGGTCGAACATGATGCGGCTGAGTTATCACGAAACGCATGAATGGCACCCGAGCGTGAACAATGACGGAATGATCGTATACACGCGGTGGGATTACGTCGATCGGGATTCCGACATATCCCACCACCTTTGGCTGACCTATCCGGACGGACGGGACCCGCGCTCGATGCACGGCAACTATCCTACGTATCGCGAGGCGCGACCGTGGATGGAGATGGCAATCCGGGCGGTGCCCAATTCGCGCAAGTACGTCGCCGTCGCGGCGCCGCACCACGGCCAGAGTTACGGCTCGCTGGTGCTGATTGATCTGAGCATTCCCGATGACGGCGCGATGGCGCAGATCAAGCGAATAACGCCGGACGCGGCGTTTCCCGAAGCCGAGGTCGTCCCCGGCGTGCCGTGCGAAATGCACGCGGGCAGAAACAACCGGCAGTCCGAGGTGTACGGGGCGCCATGGCCCTTAAGCGAAAAGTACTTTCTGTGCGTGTACGATCGCGGTCAAACGAATTACGCGATCTGCCTGGTCGATGCGTTCGGCAACCGCGAACCGCTCTACCGGGACCCCGAATATGCCTGCCTAGACCCGATTCCGTTGCGCCCGCGGCCCGTCCCACCGGTGCTGCCCGCCGCGACGCGCCAACCGGAGAAGCGCGATTATCCGGGGGCGCCCCAGGCGCCGGGCTACCTTGCCGTGATGAACATGTACGACAGCGCAATCCCATGGCCTAAGGACACCGTCATAGCCGCACTGCGCATCATTCAGCTGTTTCCCAAGACGACACCGGCGCAAGATGAGCCCAACATCGGGACCGGCCACCAGTCGCTTGCGCGCGGCGTAGTCGGTACGGCACCGGTCGAGAAGGACGGCAGCGTGTATTGCGAGGTACCCGTTGGCGTGCCGATCTATTTCCAGGCCCTTGACGAAAAAGGCCGGGCCGTTCAGTCGATGTGCTCCGATACGTACGTACACCCGGGCGAGACATTGACCTGCGCCGGGTGCCACGAAGACAAGCGCAGAACAGGAAGCGGGTTGTCCACACAACCCCCGCTGGCCATGCGTAGGCCGCCGTCGCGCCTGCTTCCCGACGTCGACGGCTCGAATCCCGTCTCCTTTCCACGTTTGGTCCAGCCGGTGCTCGACCGATATTGTGCGTCTTGCCACGACCGGCAAAAGGACGCCCCCAAGCTCAGCGGAACGACGTTTGGCGACTGGGGTTGGTCGGAATCCTACCACGCGTTGTCGCGCTTTGCCTGGGCGCGGCAAGGCGGCAACGGCGCGCTAAAACTCGCGGGACGCTCGTATTCCGTGCCGGGCGAAGTCGGCGCTCGCGCGTCGGTGCTGCTACGCTTGCTCGAGGGTGGTCACTACGGCGTGGAATTGCCGCCGGAGGCTCTATATCGGATTACGCTGTGGATGGACTGCAACAGCGTGTTCTACGGCGCGTACGATCGGCTGGAGGAACAGGCGCGTGGAATGCACATCGCGCCAACACTGTATTGAGTAGTCGGTTTCGCGAATCGAAAGCGAACTGTGCGTGAATTGACGCTCTTTCAGGGAGGGCCGAAGGGCATGGCGAGAGGGGAATAGCAAATGGCGAACGGTTTCGATGGACCCGTCATAACGGGAAAGGCATACGGTCGCCGCCAGTTTTTGCAGGCGTCGGCTGCGGGCGTTGCAGCCGCCCCGATTTTGGGCCGGTTTGCCGTGGGTGCAAACGAAAAGGTCAACATCGGGCTGATTGGGTGCGGAGGCATGGGAGTCGGCGATCTTGCGGCGTTTCTCGCCAACCCGGAAGTGGAGTGCCGGATGGTCTGTGACGTGGACGACAAGCAAATTGCGAGGGCGGTGCGGGTCGTCGAAGGTCTGCGGGGCCGCAAACCGAGGGCCACGAAAGATTGGCGGCGGATTGTGGATCGGAAGGACCTCGATGCCCTTCTCGTCGTCACCCCGGATCACTGGCATGCGTTGCCGACGATTTACGCATGCGAAACGGGCAAGGACGTGTACTGCGAGAAGCCTCTGGCGAGGACCGTGCAGGAAGGGCGGGCGATGCTCGACGCGATGAAACGATACAACCGCGTCGTGCAAATGGGGACCCAGTGGCGCAGCGGCGAGCATTATCGCGAGGCGGTCGAATTTGTGCAGTCGGGCCAGTTGGGAAAAGTTCGACAGGTGCGCGTATGGGCGTATCTCGATTGGGTCGGCGGCATCGGCCATCCGCCGGACACCGCGCCGCCTCCGGGCGTCGATTACGAGATGTGGCTTGGACCCGCGCCGGCGCGCCCCTACAATGTGAACCGGTTCCATTTCAACTTCCGTTGGTACTGGGATTATGCGGGCGGCCTGATGACGGATTGGGGCGTCCACCTGATCAACATCGTGATGTGGGCAATGGGAACCGAACCGCCGCGCAGCGTGCACTCGATCGGGGCAAAACGGGTCGTCGACGACAATACGGAGACGCCCGACACGCAAGTCGCGGTGTATGATTTCCCGTCCTATACTCTGGTTTTTGAGCACCAGTTGAAGGGTGGCGTCGGAATCGGAGGACGACCTCACGGAATCGCGTTCAGCGGCGCCGACGCGACACTAATCATCGACGAGCAAGGTTGGGAAATCATCGCCGAACCGAAGCTCCGGACCCTCGACTCTGTAAAACACGCTGCCGGACCGGATCCGCGACCGGCGCACGTGCGGAACTTTCTCGATTGCATGAAGTCGCGCAAGCAACCCGTCGAGAACCTGGAGTTTGCACACTTCGTCACGACGATGGCGCATCTCGGCAATGTGGCGTTGCGCAGCCGCTCCGCGATCGAGTGGGACGCAGCGACGGAGTCTGTGCGAGACAACGAGAACGCGAACGCGCTGTTGCGGGCGGAGTACCGCGCCCCCTGGAAATTGCCTGCATAGAAGCAGTGTATGCCTTTTTCGCGGCCAGGTGTGCATCGTCCACGGACGGCGTTTAAGTGTATCCCGCGCAACTGCCATTGGGCCGGCACGAGTCGGCGCGTCTCGCCAATCAGGGGATCGAACAAATGGTAGAAATGGTTCTGTTTTCAGCGGCCCTGATCTTCTGCGCTGCTCCTGCGTGCGCGGAAGAATGGGCCTTCGAGAACCCTCCTGCCGCCGACCGGCCATGGGTGTACTGGTTCTGGAAAAACGGAAATATCAGCCGGGAGGGAATCACGGCCGACCTCGAGGCGATGCAGCGGGTGGGCATCGGCGGCGCGATCTTGATGGAGGTCGCCTTGAGCGTGCCGCCTGGCCCCTATACGTTTTTCAGCACCGAATGGCGGAAGTTGTTCCGCCACGCCATTGAAGAAGCGGACCGACTCGGCCTGTCTATCAGCATGAACAGCGCGCCCGGCTGGACCGGGAGCGGCGGACCGTGGGTCACCCCCGAGCAGTCCATGCAGAAGGTGGTGTTCAGCGAGACGCTCGTCTCCGGACCCAATCGGATCGACATCGCCCTGCCCCAGCCGGACGCGGCGATGGGGTTTTACCGGGACATCGCGGTGCTGGCGTTTCCTTCGCTGTCGGGTACGTACCGCATCGAGGACATTCCGGAAAAGGCGCTTTACAAACGCGGCGCGTTTTCCTCTCAACCCGCGGTGCGCGCCGCCCTGCCCTCGCCTGCCGAACACGGAGTTGCGCCGCCGGACGCGGTGATCCACCTGAGTGCGCTCGTTGATGTGTCTGCGCGAATGGGCCACAACGGCGTATTGACATGGGATGTGCCGGAAGGAAACTGGACGGTGCTGCGGTTCGGTCACACGAGCACTGGGCAGACCAATCGGCCCGCTCCGCTATTGGGACTCGAGTGCGACAAGTTGGATACGGAAGCGCTCGATACCCATTTTCGGGCGTTCATCGCCGCGCTCCTCGAAGATGTGGGTCCGCAGGCGAGAAAGGCCCTGGTTTCGGTGCACTTGGACAGTTGGGAGGTTGGCGCGCAAAACTGGAGCCGGCATTTTCGCGAGGAGTTCCTCCGGCGCCGCGGCTACGACCCCGTGCCCTATCTTCCCGTGATGACGGGGCGGGTGGTCGGGAGTCTGGAGATTTCCGAGCGGTTCCTGTGGGACCTTCGCCAGACGGTGTCGGACCTGATCGTCGAGAATCATGGTCGCAGGCTGCACGAACTTGCACACAGTCAGGGGTTGTGGTTTTCAATCGAACCCTACGACATGACGCCCTGCGACGACATGACGCTCGGCGCAACGGCGGACGTGCCGATGTGCGAGTTTTGGAGCAAAGGATTTGACACGCGTTACAGCGTGAGGGAGGCCACATCGGTGGCCCATGTGTACGACAAGCCGGTCGTCGCAGCGGAGGCGTTCACGTCGATTGACCGCTGGCTGTTTCATCCGGGAAGCATCAAGGCGCAGGGAGACTGGGCCTTCTGCGAAGGTGTGAACCGGCTGGTCATCCATCGTTACGTGCACCAGCCGTACCCGAACATTCGTCCCGGTTTGAGTCTGGGCCCGCACGGATTGCATTACGAGAAAACGCAGCCGTGGTGGGAGTTTTCGCGACCGTGGCACGAGTATCTGGCGCGCTGCCAACATGTCCTGCGGCAGGGCCGCTTCGTGTCCGACATCTTGTACTTGAGTCCCGAGGGAGCGCCGAACGTTTTCCAGGGACCCGATCCGGCGCCCAAGGGATACAAGTTCGACGCGTGTACACCGGAAGCGCTCCTGACGCGAGTATCGGTCGAAGACGGTCAACTCGCGATTCCGGGCGGAATGCGGTACCAACTGCTCGTGCTGCCGATGATTGAAACCATGACACCGGCCTTGCTGACGAAGATTCGGGATCTGTCCGCGGCGGGGGTCAGGGTGATTGGGGCGCCGCCCCGCAAGTCACCCAGCCTGGCGGGTTATCCTGAGTGTGACGAGCAGGTGCGGCGTCTTGCCGCCGAGATATGGAATGGCGAGGCCGCGCGGCAGGGCCTGATCGTCTCGCCGCAGGATACCGCTCAGGGGGCCGCCCCAGCCGACGATCAGCGGGACGCGGTGGCGCAGTCACATTGGATCTGGCATCGCGAGGGCGATTCGGCGTGGCCCCCGCCGCCCGGTAAGCGGTATTTTCGCCGTGTGGTATTGCTGCCCGAGAACCTCGCCATTCGTTCCGCCCGCATGGTGATAACCGCCGACAACTCGTTTACCCTGTATGTGAACGAATCCTTCGCGGGCAGCGGTGACAATCTGAATGAACTCTATTCGATGGACGTGTCCGCCTTGCTCCGACCCGGCGCAAATCTCCTCGCGGTGGCCGCCGAGAACAAGGGGAACCAGCCCAATGCGGCCGGCCTCGTGGGCGCCTTGGCCGCGCATCTGGATGATGGAAGCGTAGTCGTCGTGCCGACGGATGCCCAATGGGTGTCTGCCGCCGAGGCGGATGCTTCGTGGGTGCGAACGACCGAGGCGGACGACTGGGCGGCTGCTCACGAACTGGGGCCCTTCGGAATCGAGCCGTGGGAGGACGTAGGGAAGAAGGCGATTCGGATCGACGCGTATCCCGATTCGGGCCAGGTGGAGAGTCTGCTGCGTGAGATGGGCGTGGCCCCGGACTTCGAAGCGGACGTGCCGCTGGACTATGTTCACCGACAAGCCGGCGGGCACGACATATACTTTGTCAGCAACAACGCGAGAAATCGGGTCCGGGCCACTTGCACGTTTCGCGTTGCGGGCGTGCACGCGGAACGGTGGCACCCCGAGACCGGTCGCAGACAAACGCTGACCGGCGCGAGCGCGAATGATGACGGGCGCACGGTCTTATCGCTGGGTTTCGAGCCGGAGGAGAGCTATTTCGTCGTCTTCAGCCGAGGTGATTCAGAACGCCTCACAAGCGCGACCAACGATTCGAACAGCGGAAACTTCCCCGAACTCAGGTCGGTTGCTGAATTCCGTGGACCTTGGACCGTGGCCTTCGACGCACAAAGCGGAGGTCCCCCAAAGCCCGTACTCTTCGACGAACTGACGGACTGGTCGCGGCGCCCGGAGAACGATATCCGATACTTTTCCGGGACGGCGGTCTACTCAAGGACGATCGAGATTCCCGCAGAGCTTCTCAGCGGAGAACGCCCGCTATATCTTGATTTGGGACGCGTCGAAGTCATGGCGTCAATCCGTCTGAACGGCAACGAGTTGGGCATCGTGTGGAAACGCCCGTACCGTGTCCCGATCTCCGCCGCGGCCAAGCCCGGAGTCAATGAGCTCGTTGTACGCGTGGTGAACCTGTGGCCGAACCGCATGATTGGCGATGAACAGCTCCCGGCGGACAGTGAGCGACACCCTAATGGAACGCTAAAGGAATGGCCGCAATGGATGTTGGAGGGCAGACCGAGTCCGAGCGGCCGCTATACCCTCGCCACGTGGAAACACTGGAGCGCCGACGATCCCTTGATACCGTCAGGACTGCTTGGGCCGGTTACCTTGCAGATTGAGGAGGAGGGCGCAAACCGTCCGTGATACATTAGCCGGACCGTTCGCCGAACGGACCCGCGCGTTCTGCAATGCCGACATGAAAGGCGTCGGAACGGCCTGGCGGGGCCCCGTTTTTTCCCGCAAACGGTCACCGGCCGGGTCTCGTTTCTGAGGCCGTATCTCCGTGCTACAGGCTGCCGATGCGTTTGGCGAGTTGTTTCGCGAGGCCTTCGGCGATCTTGATTTTTTCGTGCTGCACCATGACCCGAATGATAGGTTCCGTGCCGGACGGCCGGATGACCACGCGCCCCGTCCCGAGGAGTTCGTCCTCGGCCGATTTGCGGACTTCGTCGATGGTTTCGTCCGAGGGGCATTCTTTACCTTCGAGCGGTACGGCGACGTGGGCTTCCGGCAGCGGTTGATAGACGGAGGCCAGCGAGGAAAGAGGCTGATCGCGCCGAATCATCGTGGCGAGCACCTGGAGGGCCGCGATCAGGGCGTCGCCGGTGACGTTGTGCTCGAGTAACACCATATGCCCCGACGGTTCGCCGCCCACGGCAAGCCCATGCTCGCGCATGGCCTCGACCACGTAGCGATCGCCCACCTTGGTCCAGATCACGTTGCCCCCGAGCGGTTCGAGCGCGCGCAGCAGACCGCCGTTCGCCATGATGGTCGTGGCAACGGCCTTGTTGGGCAATTCACCGCGTTCCAGGAGGTCCGTCGCGAGTATCGCCAGCAGGGCGTTGCCGTCCAGCAGACGGCCGTCCCCGTCCGCCATGACGATTCGGTCGCCGTCTCCGTCAAAGGCAATCCCAAGATCGGCGCGCTCGCGAATCACCGTGGCGCGCATTTCCTCGGGATGCACCGAGCCGCAGTTGGCGTTGATGTTGCGGCCGTTGGGCGTGTTGTGAATCGCGATGACTTCCGCCCCGAGTTCCGACAGCGAATAGGGCCCCACCTTGTACGAGGCGCCGTTGGCGGCGTCACAGACCACCTTGAGCCCGTCAAGCCGCATACCTTTGGGAAAAGTCGCCTTCGCATATTCGATGTATCGGCCCACGGCATCATCGATACGGCGCGCGGTGCCGATCTCGTCCGCGGTGGGGCGCATGTCGTCAATTTCGCCGCTGGTGACCAGGCGCGCCACTTCGTCTTCCACGCCGTCCGCGATCTTGTATCCGTCGCGCCCGAAGAACTTGATGCCGTTGTACTGGAACGCGTTGTGCGAGGCGGAGATCATGATCGCGGCGTCGCAGCGCAGGCTGCGCATGATGTAGGACACGCCCGGCGTCGGGAGGGGACCGGTCAACAGCACATTCACGCCCATCGAACACAATCCGGCGGTCAGGGCGTTTTCGATCATGTAACCGGATATGCGCGTATCCTTGCCGATCAGGATGGTGTGACGGCGCGCCTCCTGCTGGAAGATGTAGCCGGCCGCGCGCCCCACTTTCAGCGCGAGCTCGACGGTCATCGGCGGAATGTTCGCCACGCCGCGGATACCGTCGGTCCCAAACATGCGTTCAGCCATTCTCGTTCCCTCTTATAATTGCGTCGGTCATGCGCGCGACGAGGACCATCCGCTTCACATCGTGCACGCGGACCATGTCCGCGCCCTTCAGGATGGCCACAGCGACGGTTGCCGCCGTTCCCTCGGTCCGCTCGTCCACCGGCAACCCGAGTACCGCTCCAATTGTCGACTTGTTGGAGGTGCCGATCAAGAGAGGTCGGCCAAGCCGCTTGAACTCATCGAGCCGGCGGAGCAGTTCGAGATTGTGTTCAACGGTTTTCCCGAACCCGAAACCGGGATCCAGCCAAATCGCGCGTTCAGCGATCCCCGATCGGACCGCATACGCCATCCGCTCTTCGAAAAACGCGCAGATATCGTCCACCACGTCATTGTATCGGGGATCCGACTGCATCGTCTTCGGCGTGCCGAGCATGTGCATCAGGACGCACGAACAGCCCGCCTCCGCGATCACGTCCGCCATGGCCGGGTCCCCTCGAAGCGCGGTGATGTCGTTCACCATGCGCGCGCCGAACTCCAGCGCCGCACGCGCGGTTTCCGCATGGTAGGTGTCGATGGAAAAGGTCAGGCCGCGTTGCGCCATGTGCCGCAACACCGGCACGACCCGCGCCCGTTCCTCCTCGGGGTCAATCGGGGCGGCGCCGGGCCGCGACGACTCGCCGCCGACGTCAATCAGATCGACGCCCTCGGCTGTCATTTCGATTGCTCGCTCCACGGCTCGCTCGGGAACGTCGAAGCGGCCGCCGTCACAAAAGGAATCGGGCGTGACATTGAGCACGCCCATGACGAGTGTGCGTTTACGGTCCGGGTGTACGAAGGACGCCATTACCAATCGCCGGGAAAGGCGCAATTGAACGCGGGTACTCTCGCAGCGGTTTCGTGCCCTGGGTCTGGTGCGGATCCGAAGCGGCCTCGACGACTGGCCGGACCCGTACGGACGCCCGCATGCTACGCCGTGCCCGGCACAATCTCGCCGGGCCCCACCCCGCCGATCTCGGGTTCGCGCGACGGTTTCGGCTCGGGCGACTTCACCGGCTTGTACGTCGCCGGCGGAGGCGACTCTTTCTTCGGCGGCAGCAGGTGGCCAAGTCCCTGCTTGCGGAAGATCTCGTCGATCTCCTCGGCATCGAGCGTCTCGCGTTCGAACAACTCGACCGACAACGCCTCGAGCAGGCCCCGGTGTTCGACCAGCATCCGCTTGGCGTCCCCGTATGCATCCTCCAGCAACTTGTGGATCGCCTTGTCGATGGCCGAGGCCGTCTCTTCGCTGAAATCACGCTCCTTGAGGAAGTCGCGTCCCAGGAACACCTCCGTGTTGCTGCCGAACGAGATGGGCCCCAATTCGCTCATGCCCCACTGGCACACCATGCGGTGCGCCAGTTCGGTCGCCTGTTTCAGGTCATTCGCCGCGCCGCTGCTGAACTCGTTGAAGATCACTTCCTCGGCGGCGCGCCCGCCCATCGCCACGCGCATCGCCGCAAGACAATACGCGCGGGAATACGAGTGCCGGTCTTCCACCGGAATCATGCTCGTCAGGCCGAGCGAGGGACCGCGCGGAATAATGGTTACCTTGTGGACCGGGTCTGCGTCCGGCAGCAGCCGCCCCACGATGACGTGTCCCGCTTCATGGTAGGCCGTGTTCATTTTTTCCGCCGCGCTCAACACCAGGCTCCGGCGCTCAGGACCCATGAGTACGCGGTCTTTGGCGTCCTCGAAGTCCTGCATCGTGACTTTGTCCTGGTTCCGCCGCGCCGCCAGAAGCGCCGCCTCATTCACCATATTGGCCAAGTCTGCGCCCGAGAACCCGGACGTCCCCCGGGCAAGGGTGTTCACCTGGACCGACGGGTCAAGCGGGACTCCGTTGTTGCGGATATGAATGTTCAAGATGGCCTCGCGGCCCTTGATGTCCGGGTTGGCCACGACGATCTGGCGGTCGAAGCGTCCCGGCCGGAGCAGCGCGCGGTCGAGCACATCGGGACGGTTCGTGGCCGCCATCAGGATGACGCCCTCGCTCGTGTTGAATCCGTCCATCTCGACCAACAACTGGTTCAAGGTCTGTTCGCGCTCATCGTGGCCGCCGCCCAGCCCGGCGCCGCGCTGACGGCCGACCGCGTCGATTTCGTCGATGAAGATGATGCACGGCGCATGCTTCTGCCCCTGCTGGAACAGATCGCGCACGCGGCTCGCGCCTACGCCCACGAACATCTCGACAAAGTCCGAACCGCTGATGCTGAAGAATGGCACGTGCGCCTCGCCGGCCACGGCCCGCGCCAGCAGGGTCTTCCCGGATCCCGGGGGGCCGACCAGCAACACCCCCTTGGGAATCTTGCCGCCGAGCCGCGAAAACTTCTTCGGCTCCTTCAGGAACTCGATGATCTCTTGCAGTTCCTCTTTGGCCTCGTCCACACCGGCGACATCGTCAAATGTCACCACCTTGTCGCTGTGGTTTACCAGCCTTGCGCGGCTCTTGCCGAAGGACAGGGCTTTGTTGCTGCCGCCCTGCATCTGGCGGAACATAAAGAACCAAAACAAAGCAAAGATAAGGATGATGGGAATGAAATTGAATAGGAAGCTGTACCAAATCGTGTTCTCCGGCTCCACGGAGAACTGGATGCCTTTCTCCTTCATCGCCGTCTTCCATTCGTCGGGGAAAACGTCGGATTTAAACGTGATGCCCGCGTGGCCTTTGTACTTTTCCTTGAATTCGGCCTTGAAGTTGTAAAGTTCTTCGCTACTCTTGGTGACGCGGACCGGGCTCTTGATGTTGCCCGCTTCGAGCTGACTCACGAAATCGCCTTGCCACAGTTGCTCGCGGCTGGTCTGCCCATTGTTCAAGGTCGTCAGCAGAAGCACCAGGATGATAAGCAACACCACCCAAAGCGACACCTGTTTCAGAAAACCATTCATAACAAACTCACGTTTCTTGGCTTACGCATGCCTCAAATCACTCTCCCAGCCCGAATACATCGTATCATAACATACGGGGACAGGGTGAACAATTCCAGCGCCGATCTCTGTGAGCATCTTGCCCGCATTTCTCACCAGTCGCTCCCGATGACGGGAGCGACTGGTGAGAAATGCTCAGGAGATAGCATAGAAGTCAATCGGGTGAGGATTTTTCACACCAACAGCCCGTTTTCCCTGTCGCTGCATAAAGGTATCTGCCGCA
>BTUX01000067.1:0-19131 GCA_045863315.1 Candidatus Hydrogenedentota bacterium
AGGAAGTGCCCCGAAAGCTGCTACCTTTCACCGGCAAGGATGTCGTCGCCGGCTTCGTGTTCAAGGGGCCGTTCTTCTACGGATTGGACGACGCCGTGCAGGAGTTGTTCGGGAAGGAACGCAGGCGTCCCGTGTCAAAGAAGGAGGACAACCCTGCGAAGGCCGCGCGGGTGTTCCTTACGAACGATCTGGAAATCGGATCGAACACGTTTGCGGTCAGCCCGAAACGGTCTGCCGATGGCAGCACTTTCCTCAACGTGAATTCACACCAGCCTTGGGAAGGCCCTGTGGCATGGTACGAGGCCCATTTGATTAGCGAGGAAGGGTGGGACTGCGTGGGAGGCACCTTTCCCGGCGTGCCAATCATCCTGCACGGGCACAATCGCAATTTGGGGTGGGCGCACACCGTGAACAAGCCGGATCTGATTGATACCTACGTGCTGGAAATGAATCCGGACAATCCAAACCAGTACAGGTTCGACGGCGAATGGAAAGACCTCGAAGTCCGCAAGGCCCCCATTAAAGTGAAGTTGTGGGGGCCAATCTCGTGGACGTTCAAGCGCGAAGTCTTGTGGTCGGTCTACGGCCCCACGACACGCCAGGACCACGGTGTGTACGCGATCCGTTACGCCAACATGGGCGACATTCGCCAAGTCGAACAGTGGTATCGCATGAATAAGGCACGCAACTTCGAGGAGTGGGAAAGCGCGATGCGCATGCAGGCGATCGCGTCATTGAATACGGCATACGCCGATCGCGAAGGAAACATCTATTACCTCTACAACGCCAAATCGCCCGTTCGCGCCGACGGCTATAACTGGAAGCAATACCTGCCGGGTGACACTTCTGAAACGCTGTGGACCGAATTCTATCCTTTTGAACGCTGCCCGCAGGTGCTCAATCCCAATTCCGGGTTCCTCTTGAACTGCAACAGCACGCCCTTGAAATGCACCAGCGACGATGAGAACCCGAAAGAGTCGGACTTTCCGACCAGTATGGGTGTCGAAACGCACATGACCAATCGCGGACTCCGCGCGATGGAGCTTTTGAGTGCGGACGATTCCATCACGGAAGACGAGTTCACGAAGTACAAGTACGACATGGCCTACTCCGAGGAATCGCAAATGGCCAAGGCCTGGAAAAGAGTACTCGACGCGCCTGCTCCTGACGACCCCCTCATCCGCGAAGCCCTGGAGGTCTGGAAAAAATGGGATTTGAAGACAAATCCCGAGAACACCTCGACGGCGATCTGTGTGCTTACGCTCGGCACCGGCTCGGACAACGACCCCAAAGCCGGAAACCTCGATAAAGTCTTTGCGCTGATGAAAAGCAACGCCGATGCGCTCAAGCTCGCCCACGGACGAATTGATGTTCCGTGGAGCGAAGTGAACCGCCTGAAACGCGGAACCGTGAATATTGGACTCGGGGGGGGTCCCGACATACTTCACGCCGTATACGGGTCGCGTGTCTCGGACGGCAAACTCGAGGGACTGGAGAACGGCCAAATCTACGGGCGGGCGGGGGACTGCTACGTGCTGTTGGTGACGTGGGACAAGGAGGGCAGAGTCCGCTCCCGCAGTATCCACCAGTACGGTTCGGCGTCGGTGCGTCCCGACTCCCCACACTACGCAGACCAGGCGCCGCTATTCTGCAGACGAGAACTCAAACCTGTATGGCTTGACGAAACCGAAATCCGCGCAAACCTGAAATCGGAATACAGGCCGGGCGAGGAACTGAAGGCGGCGTCGTAGTCGTACCGGTCAAATCTGCGCGGCGAGGCGAGTGGACGGAGGACCCTGCTGACCCGGTACCTGCGCCGTTTGCGTGGCGGTCTCTTCTTCGGCCGGCGCGATCGCGGTGCCATCAATGCTCGACACGTGCTCCTTCCGCAATCGATAGAGCCGGCCATCCGATACCACGTAGATATGCTCGCCGTGACCGCAAACGCGCTCCGCCTTGTGGACGGTGCCGCCCGCCAACCGCACCTCGTGCACGTCGCGGTCTGGGTCTCCCACTTCGACGGTGGGTTCGATCGCGGTCACAGTCTCGGCCGCCTGAGGCGCCGTCGCCACCTTCAGCGCGGGCGGCTCGACCTTGCGGTAATGAATTGAGTTGCCTGTGAGCCGATACTCGTTCCAGTAGTGCAATACGCGGTTCACGTAGTTGATGGTCTCGCGATACGGCGGCACCCCTTTATACTGCTTCACCGTTTCCGGTCCGGCGTTGTACCCGGCAAGCGCCAACGTGTAGTCGCCGTCGAACAGCTTCAGCAGTTTGTAGATGTACTGCGTGCCCCCGCCAATGTTCTCCGCGGGATCGAACACGTTGCGCACCTTGAGGTCTTTCGCCGTGCCCGGCATGAGTTGCATCAACCCGCCCGCGCCTTTGCTCGACACCGCGTAGGGATTGCCCGCGCTCTCGACCTTGATCATGGCGTGAATCAGGCTCTCATCCAGCCCGTACATCTTGGCGTAGTGGGCAACGTATTTGTGAATGTCCGAGTCCGTGTACCGGCCGAAAGTTCGGCCCCAGTTGCGCGGCATCACGATGGGATCGAAATGAATCTTGATACGCTGATAGTCCTTCCGGTTCTCGTACTTGTAGAGTCGGTTGGTTAACAGGGGAACCTCGCTGTCTTTCGGCTGGTAGACGCCCATCCCTTCGAGACGTCCTCCCGTCCCGTAGCGTCGCTCAACTATCCGTCGCTTGAGTTCCGCCTCCCGCCGTTCCCGCTCCCGCTGGATTTCCTCCTGGGTCCTTGACAGGTTGCCTGCTCGCGTTGTCGTGCTCGGCATTCGCTGCGGGATTGCGTACGGCGAACCCGGACCGTCGTTTGATTTCCACCCAAATGTACCATTTTGCTGACCCGGCTGATTCGGCTGAAAGGCGGGGCGCATGCCAAAGGCCGGAGTCTGATCGAGGGATTGGTTATCTGCCACTGACACACGAACGGCAAACATCACCGTCAGAAACACACAGACAAGCACGTGCTTGGCGTTCGTGATGCCCCGGCAACCCCTGCTGCGCCTGTTGGTCAGGGTCAACATGTAAAGAGTATATCCAGATGCATGTTAATGCGCAAGGGGTCGGGGTTTCGGGTTCTGGCTTCCAAGCACAGGGTTCCGTGGACTGGGCTTCGGGGAGGGGGCTTGGAGGTCGGAATCCCGGGGGGATGAGGATTGGCATGAAAACGCGCTGCGGCACGGCAAATTCACGAAATGGAGCCGCAAATGAGCGATTGTTTTCAACCCGTGAGCCGGCCCTGACAATTCGTACTCTCCGTTTTTTGCGTACATCGTCGATGCTGGAAAAGAAAGTCCCCCGTCGACCCTTTTCCCCCCCAAATCATCGCCGCGCAAATCCGAAATGACAGACGCCCCTGGGTTCGGTACACTGCTTGCCATTCGTAGGGATACCGGCATACCGGGACGGAATAGTCAATAGGCAAGACGAAATTTGATGAACACGACGCAGTTCCAGCTCCTACTTCTCGCAATGGCTTTCGCACTGGCGCCAGTACTGGGGCGTGCGCAGGAGGAGGAGGCCCAATCGCGCTGGATGGAGCGCCTTTCCCTCGCCCAGCCCCTTGCCGATGCGACATCGGTATGCGTCGGCGAAATTGGCAGGCTTCCCGAATTCACGGTTACTCCGGATCAACCCGGCTTGCGCCTCGTTCGGGTCTCACTGCCGTTTGCACCGGGCGCGTTCCCGAAAGATCTGACTCTCGAAGTCCGTCTCGGCTCGCAGACGATTGTCCCCCAGGTGCGCGCACTGACGCTGCACCCAGGCGTACCGCCGTCTATCCGCAGGGCTATCGTGACGTTTCCCTATGCCTTCCCGGATCGGTCGCCTCACGCGTTTGCCCTTTCCCTCGCCCATGCGGAACCGCAAGCCATTCCGACTGCCGAACGCGTACTGGACGAAGAGTGGCGTTTTGCCGCGGGAGAACAGCGGGTCTCTGTTTCCGCTGATGGCGTGACCGTAACCCGTCGAGACGGTCAGAAGCTGCGTTTCACGCTCATCGCGCCGTCGCGAGCCGCCAAAGCTGGTGGTACGCTCCAGTTTATTGAGTCGGGCAGGCACTACGTATGGGTCCGGGTCTTGTTGCCCGATACCAAGTGGCCGCGCATTATCGAAGTTCGGGCGGACTCACTCGGGTCGGTCGCGGTCCAGGCGCACTTGCAGCGGTTGGAAAACGGCGACGGTACAGCACCGGACTTCGGGTGGACGCTCGACGGGTCCCATCTGTCGCCATCAGACAGGCACGAGTTTTCCAGGGGAGATTCAGCCTCCTACACACAATCCTCCCCCGCTTTGCAGGTATCATTCCCCGATGCGCACTTGAACCGGCGCGGCAACGTGGTTGTATCCACGGGCCCGCAAGGTGCGTTGCTCACGTACCTGCGCTGTACGGCGGACGAGAAAGTCCCTTTTCAACAAACCGCATGGCGACGGGCCGCGATCGCAATCGGAGACCCAGGACACACGCCGATAAACGCATTGCTCGAGCCCGAATTGCATACCGCAATCGACCCCGTTTCATTCGGTGAGATTTATTCCGTTGAACACGACATCGATTTGGCTTGCTGGCCGGCACTGGACCACCTTCGCGACTATACGCGCAATGGCATTGTACGCGCAGCCGCGCTGGGTGATGACCTCGGGAATGTGACCGCCTTCAATCCGGATGGTCCCGCCGGCTACTACGGCATGAACCGGTTGAACCATTGCCCACCGATATTTGAAGAATTCTACCGGACCGGCCACGTCAAACTGCGCGAGACCGCGGTCCAGTGGTGCAGCAACATGCATGATCTCTCGCTGTGGTGGGGCGACACGCCGGACTACGGCGGGACCCGCTACAACTCCGCGGTCGCCGCGGGCCACAAGGAGCACGAAGGCGACGTTAATTTTATGTGGCGGACAAACGGCGCCTCGAACTTCTGTACCAAAGGGTTCGATTCATTCTTTTACGCGTACGAGGAAACGGGTGATCCCCGGATGCTCGCGGCGTTGAATGCGCAGATTGAATACGCGCGGAAGTATGTTCACGCAGACCGCGGCGAATGCCGCAACATAGGCGATGTCGCCGACTTCATGCGGTTGTACCGATTCACCGGCTTGGAAATGTACCGCGACGAGGCGCTGCGCCTGTTTCGCGAACTTCGCGCGAAGTTGTCCGACGGCGACCTGTTCAGCCAAGGCGGTCAACCCATTGTGAATGACGGACCCTTCATCGATGACGACCAGCACGGCTACGAGGCGCCCTTCGCCAAGCCTTACATTATCGGCTACGCGCTGGCGGGACTGCCGGAACTCCTGCGCGTGTTTCCCGACGAACCAAAGTTGCGCGACGTCGTGCGGGCTGTCGCGGATTTTCTGGCGCGGACGATCGATCCCGCCGGGGGTTGGCGTTATCCCCATCCGCAGAGCAGCAGCGTGATCATCAGTCAAGGGCTTGAACACGCGGCACAATTGGTACACGCAGCGCAAGTACTCGAAGAGCGCGGTGAAGACGTGTCCAATCTCGTTGATGCCGTCGAGTTGGTATTGCAGGCCCGCCTGAATGCATACCGAAAAACCGGCGCGATTCTCTCCGGACTGTCGGGTTGGGAAAAAAGTACGGGCGTTTTTACCGAGGGCCGGACAATCTACGACCTGTACAAGAAACCGGACGATCGTGACCCAAAGCGTGATTACACGGAAGGAACCGTGTCCGTTGGGGGGGCGCCACCCGAGGGGCTCGTGTACTTTACTGAAGTGCTCGAGTTCTACCTCCGGCATCGCCCGGCGGAGCGTCTTTTCCACGCCAACGACAACCTCAATAGCGTGCTCACGCGCGTTGCGGATCAGCGGCTGAAACTAATCCCGCTTGACAAGGGGTCGTTCCTGCGCGTGGAACGGCCCGAGAATTCTCAGATTGGGTTTACCCTCTGGGGGCCCGAGTGGGTTTCTTTTCCAAGTCTCGGCTACTCCGAAGAAGAACTCGGCGGCCTGAAAATCGATTGGAACCGTGACGACGAGACCGGTGCGGTTTCCTACACCCTCGATCGCTTCAACGCAACGTTCCATGCGGAATTCACTCCGCATTTGGACTATGTCGAGTGCACGTACACGGTCTGGCCCAAACCAGATGCAGCGTTGCCGCCAACCTTTGCCGTCGGTCCTTGCCAACAGATGAAAGACGGCGTATTCGAGGGCGAGGAAGACGACCTTATGTCGCGCATGTGGTTTGTCACGGCAGAGAAGTGGTTCCAGCTTTCGGCGTGCGCGGACGGCAACCCTCGAAATGTTCAGTATGTGAAAGGCCATGCTTCACCGGAGATGACGGGAGCAATGGCGGAGAATGGCTGGAAGACCATTCAAGAGCCCCGACCCGACGTCCCGCTTCTCGCCTGTGTCAGCACGGATGGGAAATGGATCGCCGCAACCGCCGCAGAAAACGGCAATAGCATCTGCAACAACGCCGGCCCATCCCACCGCTGCATGCACTCGCACGGTAGCGTCCCCGTGAACGCAAACACGCCGTCCACCCTCCGCGTTCACGCGTATCTGTTCAAAGGAACCTTGCAAGACTTGCGCGCGCGATATGAAAAGGACCGCGCGCGGTGGACTCGCGCGCCCGCCGCATCGCCATCCGGTCTCCGTCAAGTCGCGACCTATGGCATGCGTCAACTTCTGCCTGCGATTAACGACCTTCGAGTACGCGAAATGAGATTTCCCGCGTCGTTTGTGAATGCAAATGTGCCCTTCGAGGAATGGCGAAGACAGGCGCGCGAGACGTACCTTTCCACGCTGGGTCCTCGATCCCCGCGGGCGGCTTTCAGCATGAGCGTACTGGCGACGGAAGACCGTGGCAGGTACGTCGCCCAAAAGATTGCCGTGAATATGGCGCCGGCGGAACGCGTGAAAGCGTACTTGCTCATCCCAAAGGGTGACGGCCCTTTTCCCGCTATCGTCGCTCTTAATGATCACGGCGCGCACTTTACAATCGGCAAGGAAAAAGTGGTGCGGCCCTTCGCCGAACCGGAGGAAAGGTTGAAGGACGCGCGCGACTGGACGGCAACGTATTACGGCGGAAACTTCATCGGGGATGAGTTGGCCAAGCGTGGGTTTGTCGTCTTTGCCACGGACGCATTGTTTTGGGGCGATCGCGGCCGCTTTGAAGGAGTGGAGTACGAGGACCAGCAGACCTTGGCGGCGAACATGCTTCAACTCGGTTTGTCGTGGGCGGGGAAAATTGTGTGGGACGACGTCCGCAGCGCGGAGTTCGTGCAGTCGCTGCCGTCCGTCGACGCCGACCGTATCGGGTGCATTGGTTTGTCCATGGGCTCGCACCGCACCTGGAGTCTGTGCGCCGCGACGGACCTCGTCAAGTGCGGCGCCGCCATCTGTTGGATGGGCGACACCCCCACACTCACCCAACCCGGCAACAACCAGACCCGCGGTCAATCCGCGTTCAGCATGCTGCTACCCGATATTCGCAATCACCTGGACTACCCGGACGTGGCGTCCATCGCCTGCCCGAAACCGATGCTGTTTTTCAACGGCACGGAAGACAAGCTGTTCCCCGTGGCCGGCGTTGAGACATCGTATGCCAAAATGCGAAACGTTTGGGAAAGCCGGGGCGTTTCCGACAGACTCGTCACCAAACTATGGCCCGTTCCGCACGAATTCAATTCGGCTATGCAAAGGGAAGCGTTTGAATGGCTGGAGGGGGTTCTGAAGTGACTGCGCCACACATGAGAACGCTGGAACGTATACAACCGTCCGTCACAAACGGCGACGTTTTCGAAGCACAACCTCATCCGGGTTGAGTGAAGGCAATTCCGGTCCCGTCCGCCGACGCCAGGCGGAGGCAGAAATTCCAGCCTCCGGCGCCCTGACTGACTTTCACCAGGATCGTGTTGATGCCTTTCTTCAGATGGACGTCTACCTTGTCTTGATCCAGTGCCGCCCCACGGTCGACGCGGTTCTCGTATACCCGGATTCCGTTCAGCCATACTTGGTTGCCATCATCGGAGCCGAGCCGAATTTGCGCGTCTGTTTCCTCCGCGACGTCCACTTCGGCGTAGGCGTATCCGAAGCTGCGTTCGACCGGCCCAAGTGCCCCGATGAGATCGACAGTTCCAATGGCGCCGCTTGCCCTGACAGGCTTCCATTCAAGCTCCCTCTCGCCGTATGTCACCGCGGTATCGGGATCGACGTCGGGTTCGCCAACGAAGGCCATAGTCCACGCGCTGTCGTCCTTCCAGTCGAAGGGTCCAATCACCTTCCATTTCCGTACGACGCCCAGCAGATTTGAGAACTCTTCCGGAAGTCCGGCGCCCTGAATCGACGACGCCAACCGGACGAGCGTTTCCGCTGAGGCGCCGGTCGACTGTAAGAGCGCCAACGCTTCCTTGGTTTGCTCCGCTTGATGGGCGTTCCCCAGCGCCGCGGTTACACCGGCCAGGGCCTCTATTGCCGCATCGTTGAGGGCCGGCTGCCCGAGTGCGCTCTTCACCAACTCGAACGCCTGCGGGACGGGACAGCGTGCCAGTCCGCGCAAAACGTCAAGCCGCACGGACTCTTCTTCTGTCAGTTCCCACAATTGCAAATACGCCAGCCCCGCGCCCTCTTTGTTACCCGCGGTGTCCAGCGACCCCGCCATCCGCTTTGCCGCGTCGAATGCAAACGCGCGCTCTTCGTCGTTTCCGCTCCTCGCGACCTTGACCAGCGGCGCAAACGCTTCCATGGAACCCACACTCGCGAGCGCGTGCAAGGCGGCCATTCGGATTTCAGGCGTCGCGTGTTCCAGTTCCTGTTTCATCAAATCAATGGCAAGCGTTTCTTTCCGTTGCCCCCAGATTTCCAGCATGGACTGCTTCGCAATGACCGATAGTTCGGGATATTCCGCCAACGCCGCCGTCACGCCCTCCTTACCTTGCAGACTCGTCAGCGCCATGGCAACCACTGTGTCGTGTTCGCCCGGAAAGGCCTGCCCCGCCGCCACAATATGCCCCGCAACACTTCCGTCACCATGGCGGCCCAAGCCCATTATCGCGGCGGACCGGATTGCCATCGAAACCGGATACCTCAACACCGCCTGGTACTGTGCGATTGCGGCGTCCCAATTACCGCCCTTCGCCGCCATCGCATCGGCGAGACGCAGCCACGCATCAAACACGGTGGGCTGTGTCTCGGGTGTGGACGTCTGCGCGGCCTTTTCCATCAACGCCACAAAATCGGGCTTACCCGACCACGCGATTGCGCGCACGGCGGCGGCACGCACCGCAGGGTCCTTATGACTTGTAAACTCGACAACCCGCTCCAACGACGATTCTTCTTCGAACGTCTCAATCGCATTCAACAGCGCAACCGTGAAGGGCGCATCCGCCCCCTCGAGTGCGCTCAAAAGCGCTACGCAAGCCTCGCCCGCGCCTATCTCAATCAAAGCGGCGCGCGCCTTTTCCCGCAGGTCGTCCTGTTTCAGCAGGTTGGCGACGGGCGAAATGTCGAATCCTTCGGACACGACAATCGGCAGCAACCGCAGCCCTTGAATCTTCACCGCCTCAGGCTGTTCCGGCGCAACCAACGTCATCAGCAGTTCAGCCGCCCGTCGGCGATCCGCGTCGCGTCCAGGGGCCGCTGCGGCATTGGCGATGTCCGCGATTACATTGAATGCGGTCCCGCGTAAACTGAGGTCATCGCTCGCCAGTATCGGCATGAGTTTTTCAATCGCCGATACGCCCTCGCGCGGCAGGAGTTGGCGGGCGCGTACTCTCAACTTCACGTCGGACGACTTTAAATCGGCCACAAGCCCATCGATGGTCGACCCCATCGCGACCAGTGACGCGACGCAGAAGGCGCCTATCGCAACGTACTTCCTGAACGCATTTCGCATCCTAAGGTCCCCTCAAAACGTCCAAGGCGCACGATACGCGCGCGTGAGATATTGATTGGCGGCTTCATCGTTGAGGAACCGTTCGTTCACGCCGTCCCAATAGAGTTTACGTCCGACCTTTAACGCAATGCCCGCTAACAATACGGACGCAGTCGATCGAAATCCTTGCTCGATGTCTGCAACGGGCGTCTTGCGCGTGCGCACGGCGTCGAAGAAATTGTTGTGGTGCGGCGGATTGGCCCAGCTTCTTTCCGGCTCGCCGATCACTTCCTTGATGCCGAGACCTTCGGGTTCAACTACGAACGTATTGCGGTCCACATACAGGGCACCCTTCTCGCCCTGAAACCTCACGCCATAGCCTTTGCCTGCGTGCCAATTGCCGGGCCGCTGCTCCCACGTGACGTTGCAGCCTTCGTACTCGAAGAGCGCCTCGATGCCTTCGTAATTGTCCGCGCCCGTGCCGCCGCGAAAGCTCCCGCCGAGGGCCTGAACACTCAGCGGATAGTCCTTCCCGATGCCCCAATGGACGACATCCATGAGATGCACGCCCCAGTTCGTAAGTTGTCCGCCGCGCGCGTAATCGTGCCATCCCATGAAACCGAAGAACCGCTGCTTGCTGAACGGCGCCCACGGCGCGGGTCCCAGCCAGAGGTCCCAGTCGAGACCTTTCGGCACCGGTTCCGGTGTATCACCTTCGGTCCAGCCGTTCACGTCGATCCAAGCCCCCGCCGACGTGATCTGCCCCAATGTCCCGCTTCTCACGATATCAATGGCCTGCTGAAAGATCGGCATCGAACGTTGCTGTGTTCCCACCTGCACGATTCGACCGTATCGGCGAGCCGCGTTTACCATCGCCCGGCCCTCCGCGATGGTGGTGCAGACCGGCTTTTCTACATATACGTCCTTGCCCGCCTCACATCCCAGAATCGTGATTAGGGGGTGCCAATGGTCGGGCGTGGGTGTGATGATCGCATCAATGTCGCTCCGATCCAACACCCGCCGGAAATCCTGATAGCCATCGGGCTTCTTTCCCGTCTTATCCAACACCACTTCCTGCTGCTTCTCGTACCGTGGAATGGCTACATCACACAACGCGGCAATCGTACAATTCGGATTTTCCGCAAGGGCCTCGATGTGCCTTCCGCCCATGCCCCCTGTACCGATGACGGCGATTGTGATTCTGTCGTTGGGTCCCACCGCGCGGGCTTGTGCCCTGTTCGTCGTAAAGGCTGCCGCCGTCGCGCCCGCCACCCGTAGAAAGCTGCGTCGAGTTACTCGTCGTGCTGGATTCATGGTCGAACGCCCTCTCTTGCGCCCATAGGAAAGTCGCAACGAAGGATAGCGATTTGGCTCGCCGCGTTTCCAATGCGCAACGGGGCCAACCAGTCCACATCCGAGCGAATCCATCCTACGTGGTTGCGGTACATGCCGCCGTCAACTAGCCTACAGGCGGAGGAAGCTGGATTGGAATGCCCGGAGAGCCGCTTCCAAAATCCTCCCGGAGCGGGCTAGGAGTCATGTGGAGCTTCTACCTATAGAAGTTGAATTTGAATGCGTTACTTCCTACAATTCTGTCGGTTCTTGCCAAGGTGGATACATTTCAGGCCAATTTCTCTATGAATACTACCAACGAGTCTCAAATCGCACCGACCGCTCAGGAACCCCAGATCCGCAGGGAGCTCGACGAACTCGCCCTCCTGTTCGAGATCAGCCAGAAGCTCGAGGCAAGCATCGACCTCCGGGACGTAATGGGGCGGGTGTTCCAGACGATAGCCGACAATACGGGCATGGTTCGAGGTACCGTCACCCTACTGAATCGAGCCACAGGGGAGATCTACATCGAAACGGCCCACGGTTTATCTCCGAGCCAACAGGAACGAGGGCGATATCGACCTGGCGAAGGGGTGACGGGTCGCGTAATACAAACCGGACGCCCGGCAATTATTCCAAGAATTTCGGATGAACCTACATTTCTAGATAGAACTGGGGCTCGACAGAAACTCAAGAAGGAAAATATATCATTCATTTGTGTCCCCATCAAACTTGGCAATGAAACAATTGGAGCTCTCAGTGTGGATCGGCTCTTCGAAGAATCGATCGCGCTAAACGAGGATCTGCGGCTTCTTACCATCATTGCCTCGATGATCGCGCAGGCGGTCCGAATGCGGCAGTCCGCCATGGAGGAGCGCCAGCGCCTGATCGAGGAGAACCGACGCCTCCAGGACGAGCTGAAAGACCGTTTTCGTCCCGCCAACATCATCGGCAACTCGAGGCAGATGCAGCAGGTCTTTGACCTGATTGCCCAAGTTGCCAAGAGCGACGCCACGGTCCTGATACGCGGCGAGAGCGGCGTCGGCAAGGAGTTGGTCGCCAGCGCAATTCATTACAACAGCCACCGCGCTTCGAAGCCCTTTGTCAAGGTGAATTGCGCAGCGTTGCCGGAAGCCGTGATCGAAAGCGAACTGTTCGGACATGAAAAGGGCGCGTTCACGGGCGCTATTGCGCAACGCAAAGGGCGGTTCGAACTCGCTCACGGCGGCACTATCTTTCTCGATGAAATCGGCGACCTCTCCCCCACCTTGCAAATCCGTCTGCTTCGAGTACTCCAAGAGCGCGAGTTCGAGCGCGTCGGCGGCACGGACACCATCAAGGTGGACGTGCGGGTGATCGCCGCGACCAATCGCGATCTCGAGGCGCTCATGGAGCAGAACATTTTCCGCCAGGATTTGTATTATCGGCTCAATGTATTCCCGATCCGCATTCCACCCCTGCGCGAACGCAGGACCGACATCCTGGATCTCGCCAATTACTTTGTCGAGAAATACAGCAGAGTCGCTCACAAGAACGTTCGGCGCATTTCCACTCCGGCGATCGACATGTTGTGCAGCTATCACTGGCCGGGGAATGTCCGGGAATTGGAGAACTGCATCGAGCGCGCGGTGCTACTGACGACAGACGACGTCGTCCATGGCCATCACCTCCCGCCTACCTTGCAGACGGCTGAAGCGAGCGGTACGGTCGTCAAAGACACGCTGGACAGCGCACTTGACCGATTGGAGCGCGAGATGCTGGTCGAGGCGCTGAAGAACTCGCGGGGCAACAAGGCCAAGGCCGCCGAAGCGCTCGGCATTTCCGAGCGGATTATGGGGCTCCGAGTCCGTAAGCACAACATCGAGCCCAAGCTCTACAAGACGGCGCGCTACGTTTAGTCCGCATATCTCACCAGTCGCTCCCGAAGACGGGAGCGACTGGTGAGATATGCGGGTTAGACATCGTGATGGCGTGTTGTACCGCGCAGGGGTCGGGGCGTCGGAAAGTCGTCAAACCACAGGGGAACCGCTGCTTACGGACGGGCTTGTTCCTGCAGGTCGAGTTCAAACCGGGCGTGTCGACGGGCGAGATAACCGACGATAACGCCGTGCGTCGGCGAGAAAAATGCCGCCACGGCAAAGAGCGTTCCGCTCACCACGGAAATAGCCCCCGCGATCGATCCGTCGACACACTTCGCCAACCAGTATCCGCCGATCGCGCTTACGACCCCGACAACGACCGACAAGGCTATCATTCGGGACAGCCGGTCCGTGAGGAGGTAGGCGGTGTTCGGGGGAACGATGAGCATGGCGACGACCAGGATCGCGCCCACGCTCTCAAATGCCGCCACCGTCGTGAGCGAGACGAAGCCCATCAAGAGGTAATGCCAGAAGGTAACGTTGATGCCCACGGCGCCCGCAAGCCCCGGATCAAACGAACACAGCTTCAGTTGTTTGTACCCCAGAGTCACGAACAACAGATTGGCGGTCGCAATCATCCCCAGAATCCAAACCGCCCGCGGTCCGAGACTGATATCGCCCCACAGCCAGACATCCCACGGCGCTGCCGCTATCTCGCCGTAGAGCACGCATTCCGCGTCGAGGTCAACGTGGCCTGTGAAGGCCGTCACCATAATGACGCCGACGGCAAAAAGCCAGGTAAACGTCACGCCAATCGACGCGTCCGACTGCAGGCGGCCCTGTCGCTCGAGCACGCTGGTGAGAAACGCGGTCAAAAGTCCGAGCGCGCCCGCGCCAAGCAGCATCGGGACGGGATTTCGGCTGTGTGAAATCAGGAATGCCAGCACGATGCCCGGCAGAACGGAATGACTGATGGCGTCGCCCATCATGGCGAGGCGTCGCAAGACAAGAAAACAGCCCACTAACGCGCAGGCCGTCGATGCCAGCGAGCCGATCAGGATGACCCAAAGGCCTGGCGTCATAGTGTTGTTCTCGCACCGCTTTTAATCGACAGGGGTTCGGGGATGCGACGGGCGTGCGGGTCCTCTTCAGGATGATCCAGGGCCGAGGCCAGGCGGGCCTCGAGTTCCGGCGTCAATATGTGCTCGATTTCCTCGGCGTCGTCGTGGACGTGATCCGGGGCGAGCTCAAGTTTTCGCGTGAGGTAGAGTTCCCACAACCGGTGGAGCCGCGTCAGACGCGCGCCGCGCCGGACTCCGTCCGGGGTAAGAGCGAACAACCCCTGGGGGGTTTCTCGAACCAGCCCGCGGCGGACCAGCCGCGCCAACGTGCGATCCATGCGCCCCGCGCTCATGGCGCGGAACTTCATCAGGTCCGCCAACGAACACGGCGCGTCCATTTTCTGCTCCTTCTCACCCAGAACGTACAAGGTGCGCAGGATGTTTTCCTCGGCGGTCTTCCGCCGAATACGAGCCAGCGAGGCCAGACGGGACACAATGCCGCGTCCCGGCGCGAACAGGATCGAGATCAGAAAGAAGAACGTCGCGGAAACCACCATCCACGGCCCTGTCGGCATCCGCGGGCCCAGGTAGCTGATATACGTGCCCAGCGCGCCGCTGAGCGCGCCAAACAGTCCCGACAAAGCAAGCATCACGCCGAGGCGGTTGGTCCAATATCGGGCGGCAGCCGCCGGCGTAACAAGCATGGCGGCCATTAGGACAACTCCAACGGCCTGCAACCCGACAGCGACAGCAAGCACGGTGAGCGTGGCAAGGACGTATTCGATCCATCGCGTGGGTAAACCAAGAGCGGAACTGAATGCCGGGTCAAACGAGCAGAGCTTGAATTCTTTGTACAGGAGGGCGACCGTAGCCAGAAGCAGCAGGCACACGATGCCGAGGGTCCATACGTCGCGGTCGAGCATTGCCGAGGCCTGGCCGAACAGGAACTTATCAAGGCCCGCCTGCGCGGCACTTCCGGTGTGCTGGATGTGAGTCAATAGTAGAATGCCGACCCCAAAGAACACCGACAGGACCATTCCAAGGGCGCTCTCCGCTTTGACGCGCGTGTATTTCGCGATTCCATCGATGCAGAGTGCGCCGATCCAGCACGAAACGCCCGCGCCCAGCAGCATGATGAGCGGGTCCTTGGCGCCGGTGAGCAGAAAGGCCACGCAAATGCCGGGCAAGGCGGCATGGGCGAGCGCATCGCCCAACAAAGCGCGCTTTCGAAGGAGCGCGAAACAGCCGATAACGCCCGCGCTGAGTCCAAGCAAAACGCAACCGGAAAAAATGAGCCGGACGTTTACATCGGAAAAGGTGAAGAAGGTCAGCCAGTTGGAACTGGCCGAGGCGGACGCGATCGTTTCGAGTAACCCCGGCCCTGTCATTGACGCGCGCTCCACTCGCGGTTCCGGAGTTTTTCGCTGACTTCGGTCAGCAGGTTCAGTCGTCCCCCGTAGGTCTTGTTCAAGTGCTCGGCGGTAAACGTCGTCTCGACTGGACCAAACGCGACCATACGCAGATTCAGAAGCAGGACCGAGTCGAAATACTCCGGCACGGACTGCAGATCGTGGTGAACGACAATGACCGTGCTCCCTTGTTCGCGCAGTTCGCGAAGCAGCGTCACGATGGCCTTCTCCGTGGCCGCGTCGACACCGGCAAACGGCTCGTCCATCAGGTACACTCGCGTCTGTTGGGCAAGCGCCCGGGCCAAAAACACGCGCTGTTGCTGACCTCCCGAAAGTTGGCTGATTTGGCGGTGCGCAAAGTCCAGCATACCGAGCTTTTCCAAAGACTGCCGCGCGATTTCCCGATCGCGCCGACGCGGCCGGCCAAACAACGGCAAATGTCCGTAGCGGCCCATCAGGACCACGTCGAGCGCCGTCGTCGGAAAGTCCCAGTCCACAGATTCGCGTTGCGGCACGTAGGCAATCAGACGGCGGCCTTGGCGGACCGGCATGCCGAAGATTTTGACGCTGCCCGAGGCCAGCGGTACCAGTCCCATGATCGCCTTGATGAGCGTGCTCTTGCCGGCACCGTTGGGGCCGACGACCGCAACCAGCCGGCCTTCGGGAAATACGGCGTCAATGTCCCACAGCACAGGTCGGTGGCGATACGCTACCGTCAGGTCATGGACCTCGATGGGCGGCGCGTCGGTCGGCGCGGTGGCGTTCACTGCAGCGCTCCCGTTATGGTTTCGACATTGTGGCGGACCATCCCAATGTAGGTCCCTTCTGGCGTTCCCTCGTCTCCCATCGCGTCGCTGTATAATTGGCCGCCTATTGCCACCGTGCCGCCGCGGCCTTCAACGCCGCGCACGAGGGCCTCTATCGACTTGGGCGAGATCGACGTCTCGATGAATACCGCTTTAATTTTCCGATCAACGATCACATCCACCAGTCGGGCAAGGTCCTGGGCGCCGTACTCGGCGGACGTGCTGATCCCTTGCAGGCCCATAACCTCGATATCGTATGCCTCCCCGAAGTATCCGAACGCGTCGTGCGCCGTGATAAGCACCCTGCTCTGCTTCGGTATGCTTGCAATTCGTTCCCGGGCGTACCCGTCCAGGTCTCGAAGTTTGACAAGGTATTCGGCAGCATTTCGTTCATAATCCGCTCGATGCACCGGATCGGCTTCGGACAGGGCGTCACGAATCCGCTCGACGACGCGAATCCACAGGGAAACGTCAAACCAGACGTGCGGATCAGATTGGCCGCCGAACTCGGCCGGTTGCCGCAACAAGTCTTCCGGTATGCTCTCGGTTACTTGGACGGTATTGACAGTGCGGGCCATCTTGACCAGCACATCGGCCATCTTCCCCTCGAGATGAAGGCCGTTGTACAAGATGAGGTCCGCTTCGGACAGTTTCTCCAAGTCGCCCTGCGTGGCCTTATACAAGTGCGGGTCGACTCCAGGACCCATTAGGGCCGTTACTTCCACGTGACCGCCGCCTACGTTCCGCGTGGCGTCGGCAATCATACCGGTGGTTGTTGTAACGACCAGGGGGCCGACCCGACGGTCGGCGCTTCCGTTTTGGGCGCCCGCCCTGGGACCGCAAGCAGACAGAACGACCGGTAGCAGAAGCGCGAACGATGCTGCGCCTGCACGGGCTACAAGGTGGTTGATTCGACTTCGCTGTCGCTTATCCATGATTCGCTGTTTATTCCTCTCGATTCGAGATAACCGGCAAACAACGTAAGTCGTTCGAAAACTTCGCCGTCGATCGTGTGTTCCATCCTGCACGCGACTCGATCGGCGGTGTCCGGATGGATCCCAAGGATATCGGTGAGAAAGGCCGCCAGGAAACGATGGCGTGCCTCGATCTCCTGACCCAACTCTTTTCCACGGGCGGTGAGCGTAACGTAGGAGTAGGGGTCATAGTTGATAAGGCCCGCAGCATTGAGCTGACGTAACGCGGTAGTGACGGAGGGCCGGCTCACACCAAGCGACTCGGCGATGTCCTTCGCTCGGGCTACACCGGTTTGCCGGGATAGCCTGAAGATGGCTTCGAGATAATCCTCGGAGCTCGACGTGACGCGGTTTGTCGCGGAATGGGTTGGCATCGGTGATAAACAAACATCAACTCAATTATGTATTGTTAATATTGTACGGCACCTCTAACTATCTGTCAAGAAGGAAGCGAGTGAATTCTCGAAATCCGTGAATCGACATGGAGCGAGCACTCTGTTGGGAAAAGTCAGAGGCGAGTAGGTCGAGGGAAATACTGGCGGGGCTTGTATCGCGGCACGATAGGAATATACGTATAAAACATTATATTTAAGATACTTACATCACTATTCTCAATCTGGAATGACAAGAAATTCCGGGAATTTGCGGATTCGGGGCTTGCATGATAAAATAGATGCGCAGGTGAGGCGTACGAATCGGCTTACCGAGCGGCTGGTTCGTATTGAGTGGCCGACCCTGTGCAGGTAGACAGTAGTCGACCCCGACGGCTACTGTCTTTTTTTTTGCCTCACCGGCGCAGGTATACAGTGTTTTATCCCGACGTTCTCTACCTTCCGAGCTACGTTCAGACATCTAGAGTCAGCGGAGAGGCGGGTCACCGAAGCTTCCTGGCTGCAGTTACTCTTGGGGAAGGAGTGACTTGAGGTAGACTTGAAACAAAGACTTCGTGAGCCCGCCTCTCCGGCCTGAGCAAAATGAATCGATTCAAATGTAACGCAAGTGTTATGAACTTGCGGCTTGCGCTTTCACGTCAATTCCGTCTGCTTCAATTCGTCCAGTGCTGTAATCCGGCACAAGCTGCACGTTAATCACCGGCACACCTTGAATGGTCTTGTCCGGAAGTATGTCAAATGAACTCAACCTTTTGTCGGCGAACTGGGCCGCGTCCAAACGCCCCTTAAAGAGCGGCTTGCCCATCGAATCCGAGACGTAGACGTCGTAGCTGCAATGTCCCGAGAGGTATCTGTCGGGCTGCCAATAGATGCGGATTGCATTCACCGTCCACACACTGCTGTCATCCCGGGGCACGTCAATCCGGTAAACCGGAATGGATGGCAACTCTCCCGCGGGGGCCAACGCTTGAATCCTGGTCTTGAACACTTCTTCGGCCCGCGCGTCCGGAGAGATGCGACGCGCCCATGCGTGTACTGGACGAGTATCCACGGGCTCCGGCGTGGTGAGCACTCCGGAATTCCTTGCCACCACTTGTTGTCCAGCCTCGACGGAGCAGAATTGGGTATCGTTTGCTACCTGGACCCCACCCCGCTCCACGGTGACGGTAGTTTCGTCGTTCTGTACGACCACGCTGAATACGGTACCGAAGACGGTCACAAGGCCACGGGGGGTGCGGACTTTGAACAGGCGCCCATCACGTCCGACATCGAGCCAGACCTGGCCTCGCTCGAGCGTAAGGTTGCGGGGATCGTTGACCTGCACCCGGGTATTCTCGCCCAATTTAATCCGCGTGGGGCCCGCCACGGCGAGCATCATCCCGGAACCGGCTGCCGTCTCGAACCGGTCCCCGCGCGTAACGAGTGAGGACACC
>BTUX01000068.1:0-19119 GCA_045863315.1 Candidatus Hydrogenedentota bacterium
GGATTCCGAATTAGCCCACATTTCTCACCAGTCGCTCCCCTCATCGGGAGCGACTGGTGAAAATGCTCAGGAGATAGCATAAAAGTCAATCGGGTGAGGATTTTTCACACCAACAGCCCCCTTTCCCTGTCGCTGCATAAAGGTATGTGCCGCAAGAAGTTGTATACTTCATGGCCTGCGGGCGTGAAAAATCCGGGCTATTCCACGTGCAGCACGTCGATCTTCAGCCGGCCGAGGAAGGGCACAAGCTGCCACCAGCGTTCGATGCCGCCGGAGAGCAATTTGATGTGGGTGGCGTCCGCGACGTGCTGCCCGAAGGTCGGATCGGTCCACACCCACCGTCCCACGAAAACCTCCGGCCACGCGTGGTAATAAAAGGCCTCGTGTTCGTCACTCCACACCACGCCGATCACGATGCGCGTCGGCACACCCGCCGCCCGCGCCAGCGCCGTGTAGAGCACGGTATGTTCATTACAGTCCCCTTCGCGGGTCTGCAAAACGTCCAGCGCCGACGGCACGCTCAGCACGGGCCTCTTCTCGATGGATTGCTCGACCCAGTCGTTCAGCAATGTCGCCTTCCTCCAGGGATCGGTCTCGCTGCCGACGATTTGAGCGGCCAGGTCCCGAATCTGCTTGTGGTCGGACTGCACGAAGGTGTCCGAGGCCAGATAGTCCGACCAGTCCTTCCCCGGCGCTGCGGCCCGTTCGCCATCCTCCGATGGAGCGAGCGGTCGAATCGTGTAGAGACATCCCTCCCCGATGGTCTGCGTTTCGTCTGACGGAACGGGGGAATTCTCGTCGACGCCCGAAAACCGGACGCTCATTTTCCTCGCGTCGCGGGCCGGTCTCAGGCCCGTCGGCCGAATCGCCGCCAGTTGGAGCAGACTGTCCGAATGGTGCGCCTGCTCCAGCATCGCGTCCAAAGCGACCTGCTGCGTTGTCTTCTCAAGCACAAATCCTACGGGCGTCTCCGCCCGGACGACCTCGCCGTCCGCGGCGACCCAAGCGCGCGACGTAATGCCGGAAAGTTCGGTCGTAAAAACTCGAGTAGCGGTCATCCGGGCCGCCACCAGAATGTCCTCTTCCCTCTCGCACCGGATTTTCGCCTTGCCCAACGACATGGTGAGGGGATCGAAAGTGTCCACGACGAATTCCTCGCCCACCTCGAGATCGGGCATGGTCATCGACGTTACACCCGGCGAACTGGACAACATGAGCGAACGCCCGACTGGAAACGAAATGGGGAAGCGTTCGCCGCCGGTCTCGATGCTTCCTTCCAGAATGCCGGCGGCCACCCCGGCGTCGACGGTCGTGTCATGTCCGCCGGATCGCACTTTGAAGTACAGGTCCGTGAGTCCCTCCGTCCTGGACGCCCAAATGCGGCCCGAGACGAACATCTCTCCGGCGTTTCCGCCCATGGCCAGCCGCAGCCGGGCTGTCACATCGGTCCGCGCGCCGGCATCGTCCCCACGCACCTCGGGCAGCGTGCGCACGTTCACGTAACCGATAGGCGTTCGGTCGGCGAGCAGGACCGCGAACCACAGATCGGACGGCGTTTCCCAAAACGATGACGGTGCATATCGGGCGGAATCGAGGCGGGGGGCCAGTGCTTCGCGCTTAAACAGGAGGGCCATCATCGCGAACCAGAATCCCGCGATGAAGAAGACCAGCGCCGCTATGCGCTTCTGCCGCAGCACTTTTTGTATTTCTTGCCGCTGCCGCAGGGACACGGTTCATTCGGTCCGACATCCGGTGTCATCTTTCGGATCGGCGCCTGCTTCACTTTCTCCTGGTGTGAAGCGGCGGTAGGCTGCTGCGCGGCGGCGTCCTGACCGGCCAGTTTGAATCGGCTGGTGTCATACGAGGCAAAACTCCGGTCCTGCTGTTTGTCGGCCCCCACCATGGTGTAGTTCGAGATCGACGCGAAGGGGTCGTTCTTGGCGGTAAGCGTGCCGCGTCGCAGCTCGATGCGCCGCGTCCGCCGCACCTCGGGATCCGTGAGCCGAAACACCGTTTGGATGACGGTCTCCTCGATCGAGCGCATCATGTTCTCGAACATCTCGAAGCCTTCGGTCTTGTACTCGACCAGCGGGTCCTTCTGCCCAAACGCGCGCAATCGGACCGACTCCCGCAGGTAGTCCATCGAGTACAAGTGCTCAATCCACTTGTCGTCCACCGCGCTGAGGATGGCCATCTTCTCGATGTCGCCCACCCACTTCCGCGCGACCTTGCCGAAGTCGATCGAGGAGCCGTCGTTTCCGCTCTGCTCGCGGTATGCAGTCCGCCACTCCTCGGCGATGGATGCCTGGCTCTGCGCGTACCGCTCGCGCACCTGCGCAAGCAGATCGTCGATGAGCGGTTTTGGCTCAGCCCCCGACTCCGGCTCGACCCGCGGCGCGAACCCGAAAAGGTACTGAAACCGCGCCTCGAGGCCCTCCAGGTCCCAGTTCTCGGGCAGTTCGTCTTCGGGCGCATATTCATCGACCAGCCCGATTATGCAATTCTCGAACATCGTATGGATGCGCTCGCTGACGTCCCGGTCTTCGAGTACTTCGCGGCGTAGACCGTACACGATCTGCCGCTGCTTGTTCATGACATCGTCGTATTCCTTGAGATGCTTGCGCGCCTCGAAGTTGTATTCCTCGACCTGCCGCTGCGACCGCTCGATCGCGCGCGACACCATGCGCTGGCCCAACGGCTCTTCGTCCATCTCTTCCTTGCTGCCGGTCCACTCGAGAATCCGCTTGACCTTGTCGCCCCCGAACAGCCGCGCGACATCGTCTTCCAGGCTGAGAAAGAACCGCGTCGTCCCGGGATCGCCCTGGCGCCCGCAGCGCCCGCGCAACTGGTTGTCAATCCGGCGGGACTCGTGCCGCTCGGTCCCGATGATGGCCAGCCCGCCGAGTTCCCGTACGCCTTCGCCCAACTTGATGTCCGTGCCGCGGCCCGCCATATTGGTCGCAATCGTGATCGCGCCCTGCTTGCCCGCATTGGCGACAATGGACGCCTCACGCTCGTGATGCTTGGCGTTCAATACTTCATGGTTGGTGATGCCGCGTTCCCGCAACAACTCGGCCACCAGTTCGGACTTTTCAATCGACACCGTGCCCACGAGGATGGGCCGGCCAGACTCGTGGAGATGCGCGATCTCATTCACGACCGCCTTGAACTTCCCCTTTTCCGTCGCAAACACAAGGTCCGTCAGGTCCTCCCGGATTAAGGGAAGATTCGTGGGAACCTGCACGACTTCCAGTTTGTAAATCTGATAGAACTCGTTCGCTTCGGTCACGGCCGTGCCGGTCATGCCGGCAATCTTGTCATACAGCAGGAACAGATTCTGATACGTGACGCTCGCCAAGGTCTGCATCTCGAACTGCACCGCCACGCGCTCCTTCGCCTCGACCGCCTGGTGCAACCCGTCCGACCACCGGCGCCCCTCCATCAGACGGCCCGTGAACTCGTCCACGATAAGCACTTCGCCGTTGCGCACGACGTACTCGTCGTCCCGTTTGTAAAAATTGTGTGCGCGAATCGACTGCTCGAGCATGTGCACCAAGCCGAGCGAATCCTGTCCGAACAAGTCCTCTACCCCGAGCAGCCGCTCGGCCATCGTCATCCCCTCTTCGGTCAGCAGGACGTGCTTATGCTTCTCCTCGAGTTCGTAGTGCACGTCCTTGCGCAACTGCCGGACGACCTCGTCGACTTTGTAGTACAGGTCCGTGCTTTTCTCAGGACGGCCCGAGATGATCAGCGGCGTCCGCGCCTCGTCAATCAGGATCGAATCGATTTCGTCGATAATCGCGTAGTTCAGCTTTCGCTGCACCCGGTGTTCAGGCCGCTTCGCCATGTTGTCGCGCAGGTAGTCGAACCCGAACTCATTGTTGGTGCCGTAGGTCACGTCCGCGCGATACCCGACATGCCGCTCGACGTCGGTCATGTCGTGTTGAATCAGCCCCACCGTAAGGCCCAGGAATTCGTAAATCGGACCCATCCACTCGCGGTCGCGCCGGGCAAGGTAATCGTTCACCGTCACGAGGTGCACCCCTCTTCCCGTCAGCGCGTTGAGGTAAATGGGAAGGGTCGCCACCAGCGTCTTGCCTTCGCCCGTCACCATCTCGGCGATGTTGCCGCTGTGCAACACAATGCCGCCGATGATCTGGACGTCGAACGGCCGCATCCCCGTCACCCGCTTCGTGGCCTCGCAACACACCGCGAAGGCCTCCGGCAGCAATTCGTCCAGGGTCGCGCCGTTGCTCAACCGCTCCTTGAACACGCCGGTTTGCGCCCGCAGTTGATCGTTTGTCATCTTCACGCAGGCCCGCTCGTGCGAACGAACGGCCTGAAGCGCGGGAAGCAACCGCCGAATCTGGCGTTCCCGATTGGTGCCGAACATTTTGGCCACGGCCTTGGTCAGCGTGCTAAGCAAAGGGGTTGGCCTCCGGAGTTCCAGGTGGGCGAAGTGCTGAAGCGCTCATGTGCGGCCCATATACACCGCGGCTGCAACTATATATACGTCTGTCTTGAGCCTGAACGAATCATACCAAACAGGCGCCCCCGAAACAATCGCGCAGCGCAGGTCGCGTGATCGGCAAGCGAGGTGCGACGGTAGCGCCAAGCTCGCCGAAGGCGGCCCGCACTCAGAGGTTTTCGATACAGAGAAATCGAGGACGAATCTGGTCGAAGACTCAGTAAACGTATCAGGACAAACCAACGGGCCGTGTGCAGTCGCAACGACTTGTCAAGTCGATGGGTTGGACAGCGCCGTAGGTGGGCGCATATCACCGCGGACTTGGCGGTGTGCCTGCCTGCGTGGTACCGTCTTGCGTAGCTTTGTCAGTGTGGCGTCAACCAGCCTCGAGGAGCCCGTGGTCGCCGTTTATATAGTTTCGCTGGGCATTTCATCCGGCGTAGTGGGATTGTTTGTCCGGCAGGCCTTCGTGGAGCAGGGATACGTGCCGGGCTTCCAGTCCGGCGTGATGCTGGCCGTCGGCATGGGCGCGTTGTTCGCCACGGGGCAACTGGCGTACCTCACTTTCGTCAAGTTGTTCTGGCCGACGCGCACGTCGTGGGCGCTCGCGTCGGAAGCGCTCTCCCTTGCGGCGGCGGTCGTCTTTGTGCCGGCCCTGATGAACGTCGCGATACCGTGGCCGGATCCGCGGCTGGAGCTTGTCGAACCGCTGATATATCTCGGCGCGTTCGTGTTTCTCCACGCGATCCTTAAACTTTTTGCGTTCTATTCCATCCTGCGCAGCGAACCCGGCCCCCGAATAGGGGCGTTCGGTTGGCTTGCTTGCGGGTCGGTGACATTGCTCGCAGCAGCGTTGACGCTGAACGCGTGGCTGACCGCCCTCGAGCAGGCCCGCCCCCTGGCACCGGACGAAGTGCGCCCGTATCGTATCGGCGGCACCTTCGCGTACGCCCGCCTCGCCCCGGAAGGCTCGCTCATCCAACAGACGCTGACGCCCACATACAATCAGCGGTTGACCCTGCGCATCGCCCCCCCGCCCAACACAAGCGACGAGGATCCCCTCGAGCGCGTCTACGTGACCGTTGACATGAAGGGTGACACGTCGGAGTCGTTCGCCGACTGGGTCCCCCTTGGCGGCGACTCTTGGTCGCAATTTCGGGTCCCTGCCGAAAACACGCCGAAAAACCTCCGCTCGGCGACGATAACGTGGACGGCGCGCAAAGCGGCGCGCTGGCGCCGGGTGATGGGAATCAAGCCGATTGTCACATCGAACCGCGCGATCCTCTTCTCCGGCCCCTTCACGCACGTCCAACGGGACCCGACGACTCCACCGAGCCTTGTCGTGCTCGTGTTGGACGGACTCGGCGCGGACCGAATGGCCGGCGTGGGCGGCTACGGGCGAAAGACTACGCCGGCGCTGGATCGGCTCGCCGAGTCCTCGATCACCTATCCTTTTGCCTACACACCGGCGCCTGAATCGCCGGCCGCGAGCGTGACGCTGCTGACTGGGCTACCGCCGCTGCGGCATGGTTTTTTGGGCAGTCATCGCGGGCCGCTTGCGCCCCATCACACCACGCTGGCCGAGGCGCTCAGGAACAGCCGGTACGCCACGGCGGCGTTCACGGAAAGCGATCGATGGGACGACCTGCGTTTCGGCGAAGGCATCGAGCGGGGATTCGAGTGCTACGATGTCGCGGGTGGTCAGCCGTCGTCGGTTCTCCCCGTCGCGCCGGATCGACCTTCCAATCAGGAAGTGCCGCCGCCGGTATCCCAGACGCAGATGACACTGGACCGCGCACGCAAATGGATTGAGAACAATCTGGACGTGCAGTACCTGGCCTTTGTCCGACTCACCGAACTGCGCGAGCCCGCCATGCGGGACGAGTACGGGCCGGGCTTCGTGACGCGGGGCACGCGGACGCCCGCGGACGTGTACGATTCGGCACTGCAGTTCATGGACCGGCAGATCGGCGCCTTCCTCAGGTTTCTTCGGGACTCGAACCCGCAAGGTACGCTCTGTGTTCTCGTGACCTCCACCGGCGGCGCGCCAAATGTGACGCCGCTGCCCGTAACCGATTCCATGCTGCGAGTGCCGCTGATCTTGTCGGTCCCGAACGTCACCGCGGAGAAACGCAACGACCTCGTGGGGTTGGAAGACGTGGCGCCTACGCTCGCGAAGCTTTTGAACGTGCAATTGGGACCCCAGGCCCCTCGCTCGGACCTGCTGGCAAGCACGGCGACGCGCGGGACCGGCTATGAACCGGTCTCGATGTTCGGCGATCCGCTCCTGCTCTCCATCCGAGACAGCCGTTACCGGATGGTTTGGTCCACCCAGCGCAGCCCCTTCACACAGAAGTCCGCCGGGCCTCCTGCGGCACCCGCATTGTACGACATAAGCCGGGCCCGGCCCGGCGTCCCCCCGACTGACGTCGCCTCGCGCAACCCTGAACTCGTGAGACGATGGCTTGATAAATTGGACCGTTACTACCTGCTTCACAGCGAAGACTGGATACGCAACGCAGGTCTTTGATCCGGCGCGCACCGCTCCGCGCGATTTCCTTGAACCCGAGCGAATGATGCACAAGCGTTGTACTCGGACCAAATGCGCCAGAACTATCAGAAAAGATCGGGGGAACGTCTACGCCCGTTTCACGGACTGCCGGGAAGATAAAGGAGGCCTTGGGATCGCGGGTTCCCATAGCGCACCGGCGGCTGAAACCACTTGCCCGGGTGACAAGCTATTGGATCGCCGAAATGGCCTAAGCCGCAGTATTCCGCGTTTCGCGGTTAGCAGTTTGTCGGACTTGGCATCGGACAAATTTGTTAGTCGTTATGTATCAATGCTCGTAGCTAGGCGATCCAAAATAGAGCGCCATTGCTATGATTAGACTTACGAGCAAAGTCCGACAAACTGCTAGACCTCATCGAGAAACACTTCTCGCTTTTCGGCCAGTGACTTGTTGACCGCCGCAAGAATTTTGATGGGCTCGAGCAGTTGGTCCCTCGTCAGCGGCCACTTGCCCGTGCGCAGGCATTCCATGAACACACTCATGCCGTCGAAATACGCGGTGGACGAATCGACGGCGTATTGAGACCACCCTTTCGTGCCATACGCCGTGAGGTGAAATACATACGACGCCTTGGAGGCAAGGTTCAACGTAATCATGGGCCCCGTCCCGTATCGGCACACCGCCACACAATCGTTCCCCTGAGCTACCGCAGTGACGGACCGACACCCGTATCCGAAGGTCGCCACCATCAGTTCCACCGCGTGGATGCCGTAGAAGAAAACCCCATCGTACTCGCTGCTCAAGTCCGCATGGCCCGTGCTCATTCCAGAGACAAACTCGCCCGTCGCGTTCGGCAGCGACTCGATCCAGTCCACCGTGGGTCTGGCGTACCGCAGGGTCGAGAACGACGTAAAGCCGACACCGGCCTGTTCGGCCGTATTGACCAGTTCGGTCGCGTCCGCGACGCTGCTGGCCAGCGGCTTGTCGACAAACGCCGGAATCCTCGCCTTGAGAAAGGGCAACGTGTCATGGAGATGTTTGCTGCCGTGCCGCCACACGCACAGCACACCGTCCACGCTGCCCAGCATGTCCTCGCTGCGCGTCACGATGTTGGGAATCCGGCCCTTGTCCGCCACTTCCTTCGTCCGAACCGGGTCGGTGCCATAGATGTGGGTGACGCGAACATCCTCGATCCGCTGGCCGTTGATTCCCCCCTCGAGATTGGCCAACTCGCTGAAGCGTTCTGCGTGGCTGTTGTCCGATCCGATGATGCCGAGCCTGAACACGGTGAATACTCCATTCTGCGCGCTCAAACAAAAAGAACCCCTCCCTTGCACGGGTACGTGCAAGTGGACTGGTTCGTGGGATTTCCCGGCGCCCTGCTATCCCTTGGATTTCGCCTTCGACTTGGCCTTGGGGCGCGGTTTCCTCGCCGGTTTCTTGTTGGGAACGGTCGATATCGAATTATAGAAGTGCTTACTTGCCTCGAGGATGTTGCCGAGATTGCGCTTCACTTCGTCAGTCAATGTCACCCCCGCCTTCTGCACCTGCCCGAGAAACGCCTCCCAGTCCTTGTGTTCCCACTTCCCCTTTTGCTCCGTCACAAAATCGCCCGCCATATCGAGTAGATTCTGCACCGGATTCTTTTTCTTTTTTGCCATGGGTCTCTTCTCCTGTCCCGGCGTCCGCGTGTCGGCGACTCCTAGCGCCGTCGGCCCCACTCGCCATTCGGCATCATTGTCAGAATACAGCAGAACCGGCGCGAATGCAATCGCCCCCGCCATGCAATCCACGCCGGTCTTTGTCATACTCGTTCCCATGCGTACGCTGTGGCGTCGAATTCGCAAAAACTGGAACCGTACCGACTCGTTGGTCGCGCTTACCAATACCTCGGCGCTTCTGGTCTTTATCGGCAACTGCCGGTGGGAATCCGTGTGGGTCTGCAGCCTGGCTTCGGCCATTCCCCTTGCCGTTCAGATCCGGCACGCGGCAAGAGCACCGGGCCCGCTGCGTGACGGGCTCATCTTCGGCGGTCTGATCGCCGGCGCATGGCCGGTCGGCGAGGGCATCGTGACCGCACGGTTCGGATGGTGGGGCGAGTACCTGGCGCCGGGTCCCCTCATCTGGCACACGCCACTGTATTGCGTCCTTATCGGTTGGCTGGCCTCCACCCACATCTACTATGTGGGCAGACGAACGGTCGAGTTCGGTTATGCCCGTCGTGCCGCTGTTCTTAACTCCGGGTTCACCGGATTCCTGCTTGGCCTCGTCGGCGAGAACCTGTTTGTGCTCTCGGGCATGTGGAAGTATCACGTTTCCGAAGTCGACTGGTTTTCGATCCCTGCGTTCGTCCCCCTCGCGTACGGACTCGGCTACGGCGTCCTACCGCTATTGCACGGTTGGCGCATTATCCCCGCGACTGTCCTCTGTGGGCTGACGATTATTGCGAGTTGTGTCGGCCTTGGGCTTGTCACCGGTTTCTTTCCCAGGTAACGGCGCTGAAACAAACACCTCTGGCAACCGGGCCTTCCCCTGTATGGAGATCCTGAAACCCTTTTCGGTGATTTCCTCGAGCGCGACGGTCGCGTCGGCCGCCTCCACCTTGCTGCTGAAAAGCAATTCATGCGCCATAACCGCGTCCCCGGGTGCCTCGATGGGCGACGGCGATTTGAAGTACGTGGACGGGCGAACCGGCCGACGGGCCGCGACTTGTACAGAACCTCCCTTGTCCGACCATTCCGTTACCTCGATCGACACGGCATCCGCCTTTTCCGCGTGCATCGGCAGCAACGATACCGCACGAATCCGCCGGCTGAACGGCGTCGCATGCGCTATCGATTCCGTCAGAAACATCGGCGCGCCGTGGTAGCACTGAAAATCCGGAAGCACGCCCATGGTGGCGTCCGGCATCTGGTGCGACTTCTCCGCCGCCCGCCGTTGAAACTCCGCCACGCTCTTGCCCGCATCGTGCCAATGCCGTATCGCTCGCCACTGCATGCCGAAGAAAATAATCACAATCATCGTCGTAATGCCGACCATCGACGTCCGCCACCGCGGATGGTCCATGATTCGGAAAAAGACCGCTACCAGGGCGACCACGAAGAGCGCATTCGCAAGCAGCAGTTGCCCCCCGCCCACCATATGCACGAGATCGATCGGCCGTTCGTCGGGCGCCAGTCGCAGCGCGCACGCCGACAACAAACCAAACAAGATTGCCGGCCGCCTTGCCTTGCGGTAGATCAATGCGACCGCCCCCGCCACGAGCGCGGCGGACACCCATCCCAGCAGCGGATACCGATAGAACCCCAGGACGGTCTCCGGCAGGAAGCCCAAGGGGTAAAAGACGAGATACAGAGGGCCGTACATGCTGCCGAAATGCCAATCCGCCGTCCGCAATGCATCGCGGCTGGCCCCAACCGCCGCGAACGACAGCGCCCCGAACACCGCCAGTCGGCCCCACCGCTTCCGCCCTGAATCGCCCAGGAACCACTCGTACAGAAAAACGACGGCAACGAGGCCGAGATTGGAGGTGTAATTCAAGGCGGCTATCGTAAAAAGGACCGCCGCCACGACAGTACGAAAGATTCCGCCCCGCGTCGCCGCCCACACGTACGACCACAAAGCCGCCAGTCCCGCCACGCACGGCACCAAATCCGCCACACCCGACAGATTCAGGACCGATTCCGCGTGCACCGGGTTCGCCATGAACATGCACGCCGCCAATGTGCCGAACCACCACAGCCCCTTCACGATCGCGTTCGTGATGAAATACACGAATACCATACACACATACATCAGCATGATGTTGACGGCGTGGTACCCCACCGGATTGCCGCCAAAGACGCGCACTTCCCACCCGAAAATGACGTCGGCAAGGAAAGGCAGGCCACCGCCCCCCTCCGCCAAATGCGCGTAATCCCGCCCCATCGGATGCACCCACAACCCCCAACCGTACACCAATAGGACATAGCCCGCCATGGACAAGACGTCATACCGGTCCTTATAGCGTAGCCGCAACGCAACCAAGGGATGAGGCGGTCGATCAGGTGTGGGCATGGCGGCGGAGTTTACAGTCCCTCTCCCCGAGGTTCAACCGTAACAAGGACGAGTCCCCTATCTTTTGCATTCGATTCACTCCGTCCCGCACTGTGCATCGCCTCTTCCGGTTCATGGAGCGCGCCTACCCCGCATTCCAAGCATCGACGTTTTCACGTATCAATCACGGAGGTGCGTTCGCAAAGCACTGGATCAGTCGCAGTCGTGGTCGACGGTACGTTTTGCTATCGCCGCGCAACACGTCAGCGCTGCCGATTTCGTCGAGTGCCCTTCCGACGTGGCCGAACTCCGTCCGGATATGCCCACGCATATCCGCCGGCGACATGCTCACGGTTTCGACCCGTCCGGAAACGTGCATGGCCGGTTCAATCAAGTAGATGTCGAGGCCGCCTTTGCGTTGGACACTCCCCGAATACCCCGGCGCCTAAGTTTGGCTGGAAACATGGATTTCCTTCCACCGGCGGACAACCATCGAAATCATGCGGCAGTAAGGCTGGCAAACAAAAAAGAAATGGCGCGCCCGAGACGATTTGAACGTCCGACCCCTTGCTCCGGAGGCAAGTGCTCTATCCCCTGAGCTACGGGCGCGAAAGGTGTCACATGAACCGGGAGCTAATGTACCACAATTCCTTCCTGACTTTCTATGTCTCGCGCCCGCGACGCCACGACGAACTTCCACGCGGAAACCACTGCACGTGGATCGCTATCGTACATTACAGGCGTGGTTTGGTCTCGTATTGTCGTTTCGCGAATCCGACGGTATCCGTGTATGATCCAGTGCGAATTCGCGAAACAGACTGTTTCCGCCGAAGCGCGACTCTGATTGAGGTGTAACCGAGAAGGCGCAGTATGAATCGATGGTTGTGCGACCTCGCCGAGGAGGCCGGTCGAATCGCGCTGGACTTTCTGCGCGACGGATTTGAAACGAACACAAAACCGGACGGAAGTCTGGTCACCTCGGCGGACCTTCGCCTTGACCGATTCCTCCAAGAGCGCATACGCGCGCGATTCCCCGAGGATTGTGTTTTGTCGGAGGAATCTCCTGACGACCCGGGGCGACTGGATGCCCGCCGGGTCTGGCTGGTGGATCCGATTGACGGCACCACCCATTTCGCGTCGCGACGTCCCGATTTCGGCATACTGATTACGCGCTGCGAGGATGGAGATGCCGTCGAATGTGTCGCTCATTTCCCTGCCTTATCGGTAACACTTTACGCCTCGGCGGACCTCGGGGCCTTCGTAAACGGACGAGCGGTCAACGTGTCAAACCGCGACTTCGATACGGCGAGCGTCGTGTGCACCGTGGACGGAGCGTCGGCGCTGAACACGGCGCCGCCCACGCAACGCAATAACGCCATGGCCATCTTCCGGGTTATCACAGGCGAGATTGACGGGTGCGCGCTGCAGACCAGCCCCAGTGCGGGCGAGCACGACTACGCGTGGGCAAGTTGTGCCGCCGCCGCCGCAGGGGGAAGATTTA
This sequence comes from Candidatus Hydrogenedentota bacterium, assembly GCA_045863315.1. GTDB lineage: Bacteria > Hydrogenedentota > Hydrogenedentia > Hydrogenedentales > SLHB01 > JABWCD01. Next base: position 12,515 of record BTUX01000068.1, read on the forward strand.
CGGACCTCGCCGGCGCGCCGCTCAAGTACAACAAAGTGCGCCGCACCATGCCGCGCGTGCTCGTCTGCTCGAACGGCATGATCCATGAGCGGCTCCTCCGCGAAGTGGCAGGCGCGATCGAGGGTTCACCCTGCGCCCCTGGGGGTCCGCGCCCGTCCGGCGAGTGACAGCGCATATACACCGGCAGCGGCCCCGGCTACAAGAGTCGCGACGGAAATCGCCATTCCAATTCGGAAACTCGAAGGCTCATACCGGAATACGACCGTGTGCTGTCCGGGTTCGAGCAGCACGCCCCTAAAAACGTAATACACGGGAAACACCTCCGTCCGCACGCCGTCCACGTATGCGTTCCATCCTGGAAAGTACTGATCGGCGAGCACCAGTATCGAGCGCCGGTTGACGTCCGCCTCGACGGTAACCGTGTTCATGGTCCGACCGACGAAGCGGGCCATGCCCGGATCGCTCGAGTCCCCTTCCGTCAACGGTGCCGGCAAGGGCCGCTCCAGCAGGGCCGTTCGCGCTGGATCGAAGGATTCGTCGTCGAGTAGGTGGAATTGCGCCTCGGGGTCGGGCTCGACCCGTGCAGAAGCAACGAGCGCCACCCGATCCCACGCTTTTGTGTTTTCGTACACTTCCAACCCGTCGAGCGTCGTCACCCATTTGAACTGCCCCATTCGCTCCGGCGGCACGAACAGCCGGAACTGTTCCGTGTTGAGGTAGTACTTCACGGAAAACACAGGCTCGAGGCAATTCCACAGGTTGATACCCGCCGACCGCAGCCGCATGATCCGCTCCGGGAAGATGCCGTCGTACCCGAACAGGTCCTCGATCCCGTAGTACTGAATGATGCCGTCGGGGATAGCGGCCGACGTCCGCGACCCAAGCGCGCACCGAGCGGGCTGCTGTTCCTGCAACCATCGAGTCAGCGCGGTGTCCATGAACACATACTCGCGCGGCGTGGTCGGCCGCAGACCGCGCCCGGCGACGACGAGGTCCGTCACCAGAAGCAGGGTTGCCAGCACCCCTGCGGCCCGAGATTTCGAGCGGATCCATGGCAAAGCAAATACGATGGTGCACGCTGTGCAAAACAGCGCAGTCATGATGATTTCGCGTTGGACGAATCGCTCGATTCCCTTCCCTTCAAGTACGTGCAAGGGACGGTGATGAGCGACGTAGAACGCAGCGATGCCCACAGTGATGATCGCAGCCGGAAGTGCGACGAGGAGAACTTCGCGCAGGCCCCGCGGCCTTTCGAACCACCGCTGCACTCCAATGGCGCCGGATGTTGCAAGCGCGAAACCCAGGAACGGAACGAACCATACTCTCCACGTCGCACCTACAACAGGGACGCGGCGAAACGCATCGACAATCGGATGATCGAAAAGCAGCAGCGAACACAGCAGCGCCGGGACCGCCAACGCAACTATGCGCGCTCGATGCTCGGTCCCTTCCCGAAGCGCGACCGCCAGCGCCAATACGCCGAACCACACCGCAAGACCCGGATACACAATCGAGGTATACGCGGAGTGTGTCCAGAATCCCCAGTAGTTGTGCGTGGGGGTGTGCGTGATTCCGAAGAAACGCGGCGCCCAGAAGGCGACCAGCGCCTGCGGGGTGAGCGAATGCATCGCCTCATCCGACGCGTGTCGCTCCGCGAACGTCCAACTGTTCAGCAGGTACTCGAAAAACGGGACCACCTGAACGGCGACCACCAGCAACGCCAGCACCCACGCGCCAAGAGCCAGCGTCAGCGGGGCCGCGTATCGGGACAGTCGAAGCCGGTTTGCGATCACGAGCCGACACACAAGGTACAACCCCGCCCCCATGCTTGTGGTGAATGCCGTTTCGGGATGTCCGGCAAAGAGAATCATCGTGGCGGCGATGGCGACCAGGAAGAATCCGCGCCGCCACCGCCGGTGGAACAACGCTTCGACGCCCATCATCTGCACGGGCAGCCACGCCGAAACATCCACTTCGTTCCAGAATGTCCACGTCATGTTGAACACCCCGAGCATCCATGCCGCCGACAAGAACCTCGATGCGTTGATTCCAAGGCCGATGCAGCGTGCGAACGCGTACGCGGTGAATCCCGTGAGCCAGACCTTGAACAGGATGCAGAGGGTCCCCGCCCAATGAACATCCATGAACGCGTGCACTATGCGCGGCGGATAGAAAAAAGCGGACTGGTAGTTCGCGAGCAGCGGTACGCCCGTGTTCTGCAGGGGGTCCCAGAGCGGCCATTCGCCGGACCGCATCGCGCGGTTCGCCACGGCCCACCAGGCAATCCATTGGCTGGAATACTCCCATGTCAAAATGGCCTCGTCATGCGGAAAATCAGATGGAGACGCGTACTGTTTCCACGGGTTGAACTCGAGCAGGATGTAGGCAGACGAGACGGTGTGCCCTCGGAAAAACACGTTGGGAAACACCGGGACCAACAACAGCGCCAACAGCACGGCGTGCACGCCGTACTCCCGCCAACGTGTGGCTGGAACGCCCGTTTCGTTCATGTCCGGGCCCTGCAATCCACCAGTAAACGGATCGCCGCGATCGCGGCGCATAACAGCGCTACACTCGATATCGCGATGCCCGCCCGAAACGACAGGGGCCGGTACCGAAAGCGGACCTTGTGTGCCCCTTCCGGCACGACGATGGCGCGAAAAACCCCATACGCGGGATAAACGGGCACGGCCTTGCCGTCAACTTGTGCCGTCCACCCGGGATAGTATGCGTCCGCCAGCACGAGCATGCATGGCGACGAAGCGCTGACCTCGATTTCGACTTCGTTTGCGGTTCTCGACGTCAGTTTCGCTGAGCCAACCTCGCCGCCATTCAGGGCCGGTCCGTTCCTGATCGGATGTTCCAACAGTACCGTTCGCCGGGGATCAAACGTATCGTCGGTCAACCGATTGAGGACCGCTTCCGCCGATTCCAGGACCTCGACCGACCCTACCAGAAACGCCCTCGGCAGCCACTCTTTGTCCCGGTAGACGTCCAGACCGTCCATTGACCCCGCTTTTTCGAAACGGCCCGGCGCGAATTGATCGTAGGTAAATGTGTCGCTCCCGGTCCGCTGCAAAAAGTATTGCACACCCAAGGCGGGCCGAAATCCTTTCCACATGCTTTCCCCCACCACCCGAAGGAACCGGCTGTGCCGTAGCGGCAGGATTCCGTCATAACCGAGCCATTCTTCAATCCCGTAGATGGCGAACAACCCTGTCAGGGAGCCGCCCGGAATCATGACGCGCGACGGTTGTTCCGCGATGAGAAAATCGGTAAGGTCCGTTTGAACGAACAAATGCTCGCGCGGAGAAGTCACGACAAAGGGACGCGCCGCGACAATGAGGTCGACCGCCAGCGCCACGGTAACAATCCCTAACGAAACGGCTCGTTTTCGCCATACAAATTGGAGCGACAGCGCAACAAAGCAGATTCCGGCAATGGCGCCGCTGAATGCGATCTGCCGCAGAACATACGTGTCGCGCCCCTGCATCGCGAGCACTTTCTGGTTGAACGCATAAAGACCGCCGATAAACACGGCGACTGCGACAATCGGGGCCGCCATCCACAGCGCTTGCCGGACTTTTCGACAGTCCGCGAACCAGTACTTCAGTCCAGCCGCACCCAGAATTTGGAACAGAAAGACCGCCGGGCCGACATAGTAGATGTTCCACGTCGAACTGAACACCGGCAGGCGCAGGATGAACTGAAATGCCGAATAGTTGAACGCGAACAGAAGGCACACGATCGCAGGCGCCGCCCACGCGATCAGCCGGGCGCGCTCGGCGCGCCACGCAAAGGGCATCAATGCGACGCCGAACCAAACCGCAAGGCCGGGATACACGAGGTTCGTGAAATTCGAGCACTCCCGAGGCAGCCAGAACGTGCCTTCGGGCGAAGTGCCGAAAAATCGGGGGACCCAGAACAAGGCGAGCGCCCCGAAAGGCAGGGAATGGGCTTCCGCGTTTTCGGACGGACGAAAATGAAAATGATAGCTGTTTGCGAGATACTCGAGAAACGGAACCAATTGGACCGCGCAGAGCGCCAACGCCGTGGCCCATGCGGCGCCCGCGGCCGCAATGGGTTTCCACAGCCGCGCACCCCACGCCCGCGCCAACGCCAGCCGCAGGAAAAACATTGCACCTGCGGCCAGACCCATCCCGAACGCGCTCTCGGGGTGTCCTCCAAGGAGCATCATCGTCGCTGACACGAGCAGGACCGCAAAGCCCCTCCGCAACCGCATCGTCGCGGTCCACTCCACTCCCAACACCATCAACGGAAACCATGCGCTGACGCTTGGCAGGGGCCAATAGCACCAAATCAGGTTGTAGCTGCTCAGCATCCACGCGATAGAAAGAAACCGCGACGCCGCAACGCCAAGCCCCAGTCCTTTTCCGCAGCAATACGCATTGATTCCGCAAAGCCACAAGTTTAGGAGTATGAAGACGGTCGTGGCGGTGGGTACATCGAGCACCGAGTGCAACAGGCGCGGCGGATAGAAAATCGCGCTCTGGTAATTCGCCAGCAGCGGCATTCCCGTGAACTCGAGATGATTCCACAACGGCCACTCGCCCGACTCCATGGCGCGCCGGCACAATACGTAGTACATATGAAAGGCCGCGAGCGCATCGTACGCCTGTTTGTTCGCCAATGGCTCGAAGGTCTCCGGCCGGTATTCGCTCCACGGCGGAAAGTCGAACAAAAGCCCGCCGGGCACCAGGAGTTCACCTTGCAGAAAGACGGCGGGAAAGACACAGGCCAACAGCGCAATCAAGAGGATCGATTGCATGGCCAATTCCCTTGCGCCGGACCGGGACTGCATTTCGTTCATGGACACCCACTACGCGTGACGTATGGCGGGATTATTAGGCAAGGCACAAGCCCAAGCAAATCGGCGTTACTGGGCGCCCGCTTTTCGTTTCACCGCGGCCCGCAGACGCACCAGGTGAACCGCCGCCACAACCGCGCTCGTCAACAGCGTGAACGATGAGACACCGAGCGCAAACCTGAATACGCGGGGTTGCATGCGGAACTCGACCCGGTGCTTCCCTTCAGGCAGCACCACCCCGCGGAACGCGTGATACACCGGAAACACTTCAACCTCGGTCGAGTCCACATATGCCCGCCAGCCGGGATAGTACGCGTCGGCCACCACGAGAACGCAGTCCGCGCCGGCCTCGGCATCGATCACCACCCTGCCGCTGCTTCGCGACACTACCGCCGCGGTCCCTTCGAGGTGCTCTGCAGTTGGAGGCAGCGGAGCTCGGGGAGGAGATTCAGTAATGGCCATCGTACGTGGATCGAAATCCGGCTCGGCACACCGCTCGAAAAGCCGGTCGGCGTCGGAAACCACAAGGACCCGCCCCACCAACCGTGCGCGCGGCAGGGCCTCGAGGTTTTCGAAGACGTCGATTCCATCTATCGTTCCTGCCCACTTCAACCTGTCCTTGACCTCCTCCCGATCCAAGGCCCCCTCGGGCTGCAAATAGAAGTCTATCGAGCATGCAGGGCCGATGCTTCTCCACGACGGCGTGGCGCTTTGCTCGAGCACACGGAGAATCCGTGCAGGATAAATTCCGTCGTAACCCCACAGCGTCTCGATGTCGTACCGCGTCAGATACCCGGGCCGAATCTCCGGCAACGGAGACGCATCCACGCGGCACGGCTGCGGCTGGGAGCGAAGGAAGCGGGTGAGTTCCGTCTCGGGATACAAACGCGCGCGCGAACAGGTCGGAATCATGTCATGGGCGGCATAACACAGATCGACGGCGAGCATCACCGTGAATGCCGACGCCAGCGCCCGTGGCGCTTCCATGAGCCGGTGCAGCACCATCGGGACCAACCCGGCCATCGCGAGCACCGCCGCCAACCCGAATTGCCGAAGCATGTACTCATGCAGACCGGCCATCCGAAGGTACGGCGCATGGAAACGATAAACGAGGAACGTGGCCAACACCGCGACGGCGAGGATCGGGGCCAATCGCAGGATGTCGCGGTCCCGCCGCTTCTCCTCGAACCATCGTTGCATGCCGACCGCGCCGAGAAGCGCCAACACAAACATCGGGAACGGCAAGTAGTGGATTCCCCACGTGTGCCCGATAAGGGGCGTCAACCGAATAAACTTGAGAAATGGGACATCGAAGCAATAAAGCAGAAACAATACCGATGGGACACCCAGGCTGATTAAACGGACCTTTAGTTCCGGCGCTACTTTCCTCGTAGCGAAGAGTCCCGCCACGCCGAGCCAGACGATAACGCCGGGGTAGAGCAGGCCGGTGAAATTTGAATTGTCTAGAGGACCCTGGCCGCCCCAGAAGTTGCCGTCCGCGCTGAACCCAAAAAAACGCTGGACCCAGATCGAGACAAAGGCGTCCGGCCGAAGAAACTGCATCTGCGCCTCACCCGCCGCCCGCTTTGCCAAGGTGTAACTGTTGGGAAGGTATTCAAGTAGAGGCGCAATCATCGCGCCGCAAACCAGCAGCGATACCATCCATCCCGACCCGGCGCACGCCATTGCGCACCAAGGCCGGCGACCGTCCCGCGTGTCGAAGGCGAGTCGCAGGAACATGTATATTCCCGTACCCGCCGCCGCCGTAAACGCGGTC
>BTUX01000069.1:0-19003 GCA_045863315.1 Candidatus Hydrogenedentota bacterium
CCTTCAGTTATGTAGTCCTGCCCCGCGAGGCCAACCCCGAAATCATCATTCCCTTCGTCGTGGTTTCGACCTCGTACGAGGGAGTGTCCCCCGAAGACATGGAATCCCTTGTTTCGGTGCCGATCGAGCGCAAGCTGACGGGCCTTGCGGACGTCAAGAAGATTACGTCCCGCAGCGTGGAAGGCGCGTCGACGGTCGTGATCGAGTTCATGTCGGACACGGATGTCGACGACGCCCTGCAACGCGTGAAGGACAAAGTCGACCTAGCCAAACAGGACCTGCCCGATGACGCAGACGATCCGGTCGTCAGCGAAATCAATTTGAGCGAACTGCCCATCCTGATTCTTTCCTTGAAGGGCAATATCGGATTGGCCGCACTGGACGAAATCGCGGACGACCTCGAGGACCGCATCGAGGCGGTGAAAGGCGTGCTCGACGTGCAGGTCATCGGCGGGGTCGAGCGCGAGATTCAAATCGAAGTCGATCCGGAACGGGTCGGCGAGTACGGCGTCTCGTTCGCGGATCTCATTCAGGTGATGCAGTTGGAGAACGTGAACACGCCGGGCGGGGCCATGGACCTCGGCCAAGGGAAGTATCTGATGCGAACGTCGGGGGAGTTCAAGACGCCCGACGAGATTACGGGTCTATTGGTCAAGCAGGGGCCGAATGGGTCCGTGTACCTGCGGGACGTCGCGACCGTTCGCGACGGGTTCAAGGATATAACGACGCTGTCGAGGGTGAACGGGGATCCGGCGGTGACGCTGACAGTGTCGAAGCGCTCGGGCGAGAACATCATCCGCATCGTCGATCAGGTGAAGGCGATCCTGGCCGAGGAGAGCAAGCGGTTTCCCTCGAGCGTGGAAGTCGCCGTAACCTGGGACGAATCGGACTTCATCCGCGACATGGTCAACGAACTGGAGAACAGCATTCTCAGCGGGCTGATTCTCGTGGTCGGTGTCATCATGCTATTTCTTGGGTTCGCCAACGCCTTTTTCATCGGGCTTGCGATACCCCTGTCCATGCTGATCACATTCTCGTATCTGTATATGACAGGAATTACCCTGAATTTTGTGGTCTTGTTCAGCTTGACGCTCGCCCTCGGCATGCTCGTGGACAATGGAATCGTGACCGTCGAGAACATTTACCGGCACATGCAAATGGGCATGGACCGCGAGGAGGCGGCGAAACGGGCCGCGGCGCAGGTCGCGCTGCCGATCACGGGATCCACGCTGACGACCATCGTGGCGTTTCTGCCGATGTTCTTCTGGCCGGGGATATTCGGCGACTTCATGGTTTACTTGCCCATCACCGTCATTTCGTGCTTGTCCGCATCGTTGTTCGTGGGATTGATCGTGAATCCTGCTCTGGCGTCCCGATTTATGCGCGCCAGACCCCACATCGTCGAGGCGGGCAAAGTGCGCCGACACGCCGTCGTTGAGGCCTACGCCGGTTTTTTGCGCCTCGCATTGAGGTGGCGGGCGGTGACGGTGACGATAGCGGTGACGGGACTGCTGGTCATTAGCATCGTGTTCCTCTCGACGGCCGAGATCGAGTTTGAGCCGGACGTCGAACCGCCGCAAGCGACGATCGACATAAAGTGTGCGGAAGGGACCAACCTCGCGACCTCGGACGAATACGTGCGATACGTCGAGGACGTGTTGAAACCGGATGCTCCCTACATCGATTACATTATTTCGAGCGTGGGCTCCCAGGGTACGGATGCAACCGGCGGCGGGCCCGGCGGAAGGACCCCGAGCACACATCTGAGCCGCATCACGCTCGATTTCCCGAAACTCGCCGACGCCCAAGTGCTCCCGTCGAAGTTATTGCAGGAGGTGCGCGAGTCGCTCAAGGACATAACAGGAGCGGAAATCCGTATCGAGAAAATGAAAATGGGGCCGCCCACCGGCCCGCCGGTGAACATCGAGATCAGCGGGGACGACTTTCCAACGCTTGCGCAGCTCGCGCAGGAAGTCAAACATGAGATTAAGGACGTCCCGGGGTTGGTGGACATCCGGGACGACTACAGCCGCGGCAAGCCCGAGGTTCGCGTGGTTATCGATCGGGAGAAGGCGTGGAGACTGGGGTTGAACACGCAGTTTATCGGGCTGACGGTTCAGGCGGCAATCGACGGCAGGAAGGCCGGAGAATACCGGGAAGGGGACGAAGAGTTCGACGTGACGGTCCGGTTTCCGCAGGCCTTTCGCGAGGACTTGTCGAACATCGAGCGAATGAACCTCATCAACCTGATGGGGCAGCCGGTGCCGTTCTCGACGGTCGCGCGCATCGAGCAAGGGGCAGGACTCGGTCAGATCACACGGATCAACCGTAATCGAACGGTGACCGTATCGGCGGAGGTCGAGGAAGGCATCGAATCACCGGAGGCGCTGAAACGGGCGCAGGCGGCGCTCGCCGACTTCTCGCTTCCGGCGGGGTATACGATTTCGTATACGGGCGAGAATGAGGATTTAATTGAGACCCAAAGCTTCCTCTTGCGGGCCTTTGTCATGGCGTTGCTGCTGATTTCCCTTGTGCTGATCGCGCAGTTCAACTCGGTGTTACAGGCGTTTGTAGTCATGACGTCCGTGATCTTGTCACTTGGGGGCGTTTTCCTGGGGCTGTATATCTGCAACATGCCGTTTGGAATCCTGATGACCGGGATCGGCTCGATCAGCCTCGCCGGGGTGGTAGTCAATAACGCCATTGTGCTTCTCGATTTCATAAACAAGCTCCGCGAACAGGGGATGTCGATCGAGGATGCGGTCGTGGAGGCAGGCGTCACGCGGTTCCGCCCCGTGATGCTGACCGCCATGACGACCGTCTTGGGATTGATACCGATGGCGATCGGAGTCAGTTTCGATTTCAAGAAGCTCGAATGGGCGAGCGGCGGCGAGTCCAGCCAGTGGTGGGGGTCGATGGCCGTTGCGGTGATTTTTGGGCTCAGCTTTGCGACATTGCTCACGCTGGTGGTCGTGCCGACTCTGTACACGTATGCGGTGTCGTTTTCGGAAGCCTTGTCCGGCCGGCCGACTGCGGTGCGTGAAGAGGCCCCCGCGAAGTAAGAGGCCGGCGCGCGTCAACCGGGCGATTGTCCCGCCGCGGCCGCTATTTTTGCCTTGCAGGGCCGATGCACTATACTTTGCCTTTCTTCGGGCGTTACGCGGAATTCCTTCCGGGAAAGCATATTCACGTGACCAGCGAACAGAACGATAAGTCGTCCGGTGTCCCTGACGTCGAGGAAGACGCGGCGATCCCGGGCCCGGCGGGCGAAGAGGTCGATCCTTCGGCGCTCACGGACGAGGTCGATGAGCAAGCTTCCGGCGGAGACGACGAGGCCGTCGCGGGCGAGGAGTCAGATATTGACTCCGAGCTGGAAGAGCGATTGTCCCGTCCTGTATTCGAGGGAACGGCGGGAATCGAAGCGGCCCAAGTCTGGTTTGCAGCGTTTCTGATTGCCGTGGCCGGCCTTCTCGCGTATTCGAATGCGTTCTCGAGTCCCTTCACGTACGAGGACAATCTGACCCTGGTAAACAATCCGAATGCGCACTCGGTGACGACTTTGCCGGCCGCAATGCGCGTCCAAAACCTGCCGCCGTTGCCAGCGCTCACGTATGCATTGAACTGGGCGCTCGCCCCGGGGATACCGGGCCCCCTGCGAGCGATCAACATATTCGTGCACGCGATGAATGGAATTCTGGTCTACCTGCTGGCCCGCCGGCTGCTGGGATTGGGTCGGGTGATCGAAACCGGTGAAGGCGGGTTCGAGTTGCGCGAGCCGCTGGCGATGCTGGCGGGGCTGCTGTTCGTGCTTCATCCGGTAGCGACGGAGGCCGTCAATCTCATTGTCGGGCGAAGCTATCTGCTGTGCACGACGTTTATGCTGCTCGCGGTGCTGGCGTACCTGCGGTCTGTGCGCGACGACGGCCTCGCCCATCCGTTGGGTGTCGCAGCGGCGGGCCTGATGTCGGCCCTTGCATGGGCGTGTGATTGGATGGCGTTGTGCATTCCTGCGCTCATCCTCGCGGCCGACTGGATCATTCACGGCGGCGGCGTGTTTCGCCGTATTGGCGCGCACGCCGTATTGTGGTCGCTGGCTATCCTCATGGGGACTGCATCTATCGCGGGCCGGGTCGAGCCGCCCCTGATAGAGCAGGTATTGTCACCCAAGGTCCCGCCCAGCGCGGATGCGAAAGCGGTCGCGTTCTCTCGCGGAATGGCGCTCTTGCTCAATCCGTCGGTGCTGAATGTCGAGTACGACATTCCACCGAAATCCGGTTTTCTCGATCCGTTTCTGGCACAGGGGCAGCCGATTTATGCCTTGTCAACGGGGATCGGGTTCGCGCTTATCGCACTGATCCTGATTGGCGTGCGCTCACCGGCCGGAATCGCCCTTGCCTGGTCCCTCGCGGGGCTGCTGCCCGGGGCGCTGTTCTGGCCGCCACTCGAGCGGTTTACCGAGCGTCCCCTGTATATTTCCGTTGCGGGCCTGGTTCTCGCGCTGCCGTGGCTCGTGTCGAAGCTTCCTCGTCAACGCGGAATCCTCATGGTTGCCGGCGCCTCGACCACAGTGCTCTTGGTGGCGGCGGGTTCGGGCGCGTATATGCGGAACCGGGTGTGGCAGGACCCATTGACACTCTGGCGCGACGCGGCAGACAAGTCGCCGGACTCCGTGCAACCGATTCGGCAACTGGGCTTTCTGCATCATATTACTGGCCAGACGGAACTGACGCTGGCGGAGCAGTTCGCGAGTCAGGGGCAGGCGCCGGCCGCGGCGACACATCGGGAGGCCGCATTGCGCGCGCTTCGTGAGGCTGAGAACTATCTGCGCGCGGCTGCCGAACTGGACCCCGATGATGGGCAGGTTCATAGCGTGCTTGGCGTGACCCTTTCCTTCCTGGGTAGGCGCGACGACGCAATACAGGAATTGGTCCAATCGCTGCGCATCAATCCCTCGAATCAGGATACGATGCTTCGAATTGCTTCGTTGTATCACGACGTTCGCGGGGCAGCGTCCTCGAAGGACAATTTGGCCCGTGCGATCGATTACTACCGCGCCGCGGAACGACTCGGAGGTTTGCCACCAGAAGCCCGGGTCTATTACTCGAGCGCGCTGGCTTCGATTGGGGACATCCGCGGAGCGGGAGTTCAACTGGCGGTCGTGGTCCCTCAAGGGGATACGACCTCGCCGGCGGCCCAGCGATTGGGGCAGTTGGCCGCGGCATTGAGGGCCGCACAAGACCTCGACGGCCGCGTGCGCGAGGCCGCCGAAAAGGATCCCGGGGGACCCGAAGCGTCACGGCTGCAGATTCAACAGTTGCTGGCCGAAGGGAGGACCCTTCAATCGTTTTATATGTTGGATCGGTTTCTTCGCGACTTTCCGGAGGATGCGGAGGGCTGGCTGATGATGGGAATGTTGCGGGCGCGCGTGGGGGATGCGGAACGGTTTATCGAAGAACATCCTGCGGCGCCTCCGGCGAAAGAGGGCGAACCTCCGCTGTGGATGCAGCTTGTGCGGCAGTGCGCAAACTCGGGCGCCTGGGGCCCCGCGCGGGCGTATGCGGTATTCGCCGCGGAGCAGACGCCGGGTTTGGAGTTGCCGTTGCTTCGGTTGGCGGAAATGGCCCTCGAGATGAAACAGCCGGAGGTGGCGGCCCCCTTGCTGGGCGAAGCGGTCAAGGCATATCCGGAAAACCCGTTGCCACTGCTGCTTTTGTGTGATATCGCGATCGAAAGCAACAATCTCAGTCAGGCGCGCAAGTATCTCGACGAAGCGGAGCGGCTGGGGGCGCGGGCTGAGGATGTTGCGCCTCGGCGGGAAAAAGCGGGCGAGACGCCCGACGAAGAAAAGAGACGGGTCCGTACAATCCTTCAATAGCGTCTTGCAGTCGGGATGACGCCGGCACGGGAGCGCGCAGGGCATGGACTGGCTGACTCAGTTTGAAGATGTTTCGGTCAAGTTCCTGCTCGCGGTCGTGCTGTCAGGCCTGCTGGGCCTCGAACGGGAACGCAAGGGCCGGGCCGCCGGCCTTCGGACGCATGTCGTCGTGTGTCTCGGATCCACGCTGACGATGATCGTCGCGGATTATCTCGCCCGTGACTGGGCGGCAGCCCACGAGCAAATCTGGCTCGACCGGGGACGTATTGCCGCGGGCATCCTTACCGGCATTGGGTTCATCGGCGCCGGGACGATTATCAACCGCGGGAGCGTTCACCGCGGTCTGACGACTGCGGCCATGCTATGGTTGGTGGCGGGTCTGGGAATCGCCATTGGAGCAGGGTACTTCCTTGTGGCCGTATGCGGCACCGTGTTTGCGCTCGCATCGGTCCTGGTTCTCGAGCCCGTAAGCGGACTGCTTCCCGCACACATGGCGTATGTACTGGGCATTCGGTTTCGCGAGGGACTTCTCCAGATCGGCGATATTGAATCGTATCTGAAATCCCAGGGCTGCAAGGTAATGGCCGCGCGCATTCAAGTCGAGGAAAGAGGGCAGACGGTGGACGTTACATTTGATATCGCGTCGCGCCGGCACATCGAAGTCGAAAAGCTCGTGAAACTACTTCACGATAAGTTCGCGGGCATTCAACGCATCACGGTTGAACGTTGATGGTGGCCCGGGGGGGAGCGTGGCGCGTGCCGTCCTTGGTGTGTTTCCTCGCGGGTGTTTCCGCAATCGCCGAGGTGTCGTCTGAATCGTACCTCGTCCGTGTCATCAAATCCTTGGAACGCGTCTCGGCTGATGTCGATCGCATGCGCGAAGTAGCAAAGGACGCGGCCGGTCGACTCATCGACGGCGGCACGCTTTACGCCGCAGGGCGGACTTCGCTGGTAAGTGAGTTGACGGGGCGTGCCGGGGGCCTTATGGCCACAACAATTCTTGGCGATCGAACGCCTTCGGCCGGCGATGTCGTGTTATATGGCCTGGAGGATTCCGGCGCCGTTCCCGAGCGCATCGCACGGTCGGGCGCCTTGGTAGCGGCTTTCGGCGACGCAGACACCGGCGACAGCGCGCCCGCGTTTTCCGGGTACGCGCGCGAATGCGGCATATCGCCGTCGCTGGCAAGTCTGGCTCCGGCTTGGGCGTTTACGGGAGAGTTGATCGCAGAGTTGGCCGGCGCGGGCAAAATGCCGGTCGTGTTCGAGACGATCGGGTTGCCCGGGGGCCATCCCCGCATACATCAGTACCTGGCAAAGGGAATCGTATATCACGATGGGTCTCTCGTTATTGGCCCGGGTGATTCGGGCGCAAGCCCGGGGCGCGCATTTTTGAATAAGACCCGATCGATTCTTGAACGCGTCGAACGCGAGAACAGGATCAAGTTGTTGCAGGTGGGCGAGTGGATCCGAAATGCGCGGCGCGCGGGAGGAACGCTCTACATGTACAGCATGGGGCATTTTCCTCCATATGAGATTCAAGCGACAAAAATCGGCGATGTGTTCAAGCCGGGGGAATGGAATTCGGGATTCCACACCCAGCGTCCGCCCGAGGACTGTTTCGGGCCGAACGACGTGGTGATCCATATCGGTTACCAACATCCGCCGAATGGGCTGTTCGAAAAGGCGCGGCCTGCCGGGGCAAAAGTCGTGTACGTGGACATTCTGGAGCATCGCGACCGCAAAGACGATGCCGGGGTCTTGTGGATCGACCCGATGTGGCCGTGGGCCGATGCGGTGGTAGACCTGCCGGGGTATGACATTCCGATGCTGCCGCCCTCGGGAATCGTAAACGGGGCGATCGCGTGGGAGATGTACCGGTTGGGGGGAAATTCGGGTTAAGTGTAAGTGGAATGATCAATTCGGCCGGAATCAGGGCAGGTCTGCAAGGACCCGACGATCCGTTCGCGCAGGGCGTCAACCCGATACCCCGTTTCCTCGGCGTAGTCGCGTATCAAAAGCAGGCTCTGCGCGCTGGGTGCCGTTCCGTCTAGTATGCCGGCGAAGCCGATCGTCGCGACAAGGCGCAACAACTGCTCCCGATTGAGGTATGTGATCCCTTTGTGTTGATTGTACTGCAAGTACTTCTGCGCGTCGGTGTCGTCCATGATGTGGAGCAGCGCCTCGCCAAGGGGTCTTGATCGCCCGCTGTGAGGGATTCCGCTGAAATATCTCAGCATTAGCCGGGTTAACTGCGCCGCGTTCTCCGCTTCCCACGCATTACCGTAGATTTGCTCGAATGCCGTTCGGATCTCTCGATCGAGGAGCCACTCGTCCAGCCAGCAGTCGTCCGTTTTTTGACCGTCGCTAGAACGGAACGCCAATCCGACGGGCTTCATCAATACAAGAGCCAGACACGGCAACTTCGCCATCGGATCAGCCAGCCCGCCGGGTTCGTTCGTGTCAGGACGGTCACCCTCGGCGCGGGCATATGAATCCCAAACGCCAAGTCCGGCCTTCAATTCGTTGATCGCCTCGTTGACGTCCGGCGCACACCGCGCAAACTCCTTGATGGTGGAAAGTACGCGGACGAGTCGGTCTCGTAGCGTCTCGAATTGCGGTTGCAAGGTAGGGCCCTCGGTCGAAGTCGAGATCATCTCGGCGGGACGGTCCGCATGATAAGGGACCCGTAGGTCCGTGTGGTGCGCATTTCTTGCTTGAGAAGTTTGGCGCTCGCTTTTCAAGAACTCCGGATTGAAATAGGCTCTAAAGGCTTCCAGCAGCGGCGCCAGTCTGCGGGCCCTGCGCTCGTATTCGATGTTGGCGACACCGCGGCCCTGAAGGTCCCCTGCGAGCTCGCCGTAGGATCCGTCGTGGTCCTGGACTTCGCGGAAGTCGAGAAATACATGGTATTGATAACCGCCAAGGTGGACGAACAGTCCTTCGTCGCAGAGTTGGCGGCTGTGGCGGATGTACTCGAGTCCGTCCTTGGTGTCGCGGAAGATGTAGAAGATGTTCTCGTCGCGTCGGAGACCGAGGGATTCGGCGAGGGTCTTCGATACGATGCGGCCCTCGTCGCCTCGGCCGGTGTTGAGACCGGTTGAAGTCTTGATCCAACCGGAGGTGGAGTTGTACGCG
The DNA here is from genome assembly GCA_045863315.1 of Candidatus Hydrogenedentota bacterium. GTDB lineage: Bacteria > Hydrogenedentota > Hydrogenedentia > Hydrogenedentales > SLHB01 > JABWCD01. The sequence goes on from BTUX01000069.1 coordinate 9,011, forward strand.
TTGTTGTAAAAGACAATGGAGCGCTGGTCCCCAACGCGGTTGGAGTAGGCGAACACGTTTTCATCGATCCAACCGTCCGGTGTGTGGAAATCGTAAAACGCGAAGTGTTCAACCCCGCTGAAGAGGTACCGCCTGCGCATGAGGGGGAAGATCTCGGCTTCGTGCCGGCGTACGAGGTCTTCGTCGACTTGTTCATCCCAATAGGCGCGGCGGTATTCCATGCCGTATTTTTCGGTATAGCCTTCGATTTGGCCGTGGCCGAACATGGGCAGACCGGGCATGGTGACCATGAGCAGGCAGTTGCCGAAGTACTTGTCTCCTTTGCCGAACTGCTCGATCGCGGTGCGTTCGTCCGGATTGTTCATAAAATTGACGAAACGCTTGAGGATTTCGGGGCTGAACTCGAGAACGTTGCGAACGGTCGTGCGGTAGTTGGCGTTCTGCTCCATTTTCAGCATGTTCATGAACGCGCTGTTGTAGACGCGGTGCATGCCGAGCGTCCGGACGAAATACCCTTCCATGAGCCAGAAGGCCTCGGCGAGCAGCAGGGTGTCGGGCACCTCCTGGGCGACGCGATCGACGACCTCGCGCCAGAACTCGACGGGCATGTGGGCGTCGAACTCGGCGCGCGACATGCCGTGCTCGGCGCGGGACGGGATGGCGCCGGCGTCACCCGGCTTCGGAAACCACAGTCGTTGAAAGTGTTTCTTGGCCAGGGTCATGGCGGCGTCGAAGCGGATAATGGGGAATTGGCGCGCGACGTGGAGAATCGTCTGAATGACGGCTTCGCGCACCTCGGGCAGCAGATAATTCAACTGGGCGGTATCGTTCCACGGCATACTGGTACCGTCGTTGCCGTGGTAAATGTATTTTGTGGAGCCGGTCCAGTTGTCGGTGCGTTTGAATACGACGGCGGCGTCACGGTGCGTCCAATACCCGTCCTCGATTTGAATAGTCACACGCGGGTCCTGCGAAAGGTCGGCGCCCGTGAATTGGTAGCCGGGATACGGCGGATGATCCAGGGACAGAAACCAATCGGGGTGCTCAATGACCCACCTCGAGTAAATGCCCATGTGATTGGGCACCATGTCGCTGGCGAGCCGTATGCCTCGGGTCCGCGCCCTGTCGCGCAGGTTGCCATAGGCGTCAGGTCCTCCAAGGTCGGCGGCGATCACGTAGTCGTACAGGGAATAGGCGGAGGACACCGCATCCGGATTGCCCATGATGTGCTTGATCCGCGCCGACGCGGGAGAGCGTTCCCACAATCCAATCAGCCAGAGACCGGTAAAACCCCAGCGGGCGAGGCGGTCGAGTTCTTCGTCGGGAATCTGGTCCAGCCTATGGATGTGCCGCCCGTATTGCTTCGACAGTTGATCGAGCCAGACGTACACACTTTTGGCGATCAGTACGACGTTGGACATCCAGTCGGCGTCCGGCGAGAACCGCTCGAACTCGGGATACGATTCGTCGAGCGCGCCTTGTCGCGCGCCGAAGCGCAGCACCTCGGCCATGCCGGGCACAAACCCGCCGCGCGCGAGTGTTTCCTCTTTGAGAATTCCGGCCACGACCAGCATGCGGTCCAGTAGATTGCGTGGCAGCAGGTGGCCCCAATGCGCGCGGATGTACTCGAGTTGTCCTTCCAGCGAATGCGGCGACGAGCGCATGGGCGCGCGCAATACCTCGAACAGCGGCTCGCCCATCAGATCGATGGGCGGTTGCATAGCGAAGAACTCTTCAAGCGAGAGCACGAGGGGCACGTAGGGCGCCCGCGCACGGAGCTCGTCATCGGAGAAAAGGGGAAGATATGCGCCTACCGCGGGGTTCGCCATGGCGATGTTGAGGAGCGCCATTTCGCGCGCGCTGATTTCGGCTGCGGACTGGTTTCCTTCGCCCCGGCGAAGGAACTCATCTTCGGAAACGCCGTCTACCTCGACCAGTTGGGGCGGATAGAGGTGCACGAACGCGGGAGGCGGCCGATCGACGGTGTCGTGCCCATGTCGGGAACGAGAGAAATCGAGGCCGGTTGCCATGATACCGGGGTTTTGCTGTATGCAGTAGTAGTCGAGGAGAAAACGCAGCACCTCGGTGAGGATGCCAAGTGTGAGCAGTTCGCCAGACCCGATGGGCGGCGCGGTCTGTGGATGGGCGGATCGATCTTCGTTTACCCGCTGCGTGAATTGGCGGACGGCACGGACGTTGAGGGGCCGAGCCAGGGAGTCCGCGGGGCCAACGAGTTCATGCAACCGATAGCGATGCCAAATATCGCGCCGCAGATGAAAACCGAAGGGGAAGTAAGTGCTGCGTTGATAATCCATGCTCGACCGTTGACGTACGATTGGGAGATGCGCTCATCCGCGCCGGGCGGGATATTGCGCCAACTCGGTGAAAGCATACCCGAACGACGCGTGCACACGCCATTCGTGCGCGGGCCAGGTCGAACTCGCGACGGGGCGGGGGGCACGCGCCGGTCGACGCGCCCGGACTTATGATACAATGCAGACAGGCGCGCAGGGCACACGGAGGAGGGCGTGTCGTGTCTCGCAAACACCATCCGAAGGCTGAAAAAGGCGCGGAGCCGCCGAGGTCGTCCATTTTGCATTGGCGGCTGTTGCCGAAGGGATCGGAGAATGCATCGCGCAAATTGGAGTTCCCGGCCAATCGGTTGTTGAAGCCGTTCGCGCATGGACGCCCCGAAGGCCGGGTCCGCAAAGCGCCTCCTTCCTTTCAGCGGCCAACCGGCAAGCGTTGAAATCCACGCGGATCGCCGCATATGCTCTGGCGGACCCGAGCCCGCCGGAGGATGTTCACGGGGATGAACGCGGAAATCGTCATGATCGGCACCGAACTGTTGTTGGGCCAGATTGTGGACAGCAATGCGGCGCATATCGGGCGGGTCCTCGCTGAGAATGGAATCGGGCTGTATCAGAAGACGACCGTTGGGGACAATCGCAGACGTATCGCGGATGCGTTGCGCACGGCCTTGGACCGTTCGGATGTCGTTCTCACGTCGGGCGGACTTGGGCCGACCGAGGACGATCTGACGCGCGAGGCCGTGTCCGATGTGTTCGGCCGTCCGCTCGAAACGCGGCCCGACTTGATCAAGGAGTTGGAAGCGCGTTTTGCGTTTCTGCGCAGGCCGCTTACCGAGAATAACAAGATACAGGCCATGGCGCCGCTAGGCGCGGCGATCATTCCCAATCCGAACGGGACGGCCCCGGGCATCATCTGCGGCGACGAGCGGGGAGACATTATCTGCATGCCCGGCGTGCCTCATGAATTGCACGCGATGCTCGCGGACAGCGTCTTGCCCTATTTGCGCCAGAAGCACGGCTTAAAGGGTGTCATCCATCATCGCGTGCTCAAAGTCTGCGGGGTCGGGGAGTCCTGGGTGGATTCGAAGATGGGCGATCTCATGGCGCGACTGGAAAACCCCAAGATAGGGGTGCTCGCGTCGCCGGACGTGGTGCGCATCCGCATCTCCGCGCGGGCGGAATCAATCGAGGCGGCGGAACGCATGATCGACGAAGTGGACGCGCAGGTCCGTGCGCGACTGCCGGGGCTCATCATGGGCGTGGACGACGAAACACTGGAAGGGGTGCTGGACAAGTTGTTTGACCACCGCGGGTGGACCCTGGCCGTCGCGGAGACGTTTACGGGTGGATTGGTGGCGCAACGATTAGTCGCGGCGGGAGCGAAGTGGTTTGCGGGCGGCCTCGTCGAGCGCATGGAATTGCCGGACGATTCAGACGCCAAGGGCGCAGCGCTGAGATCGGCGGAACACGCGTGCGGATTGTTTCACTCCGATTGCGGCCTGGGAACGGCGACATCGCTTGGCGATCGCGTGGTACATGCGGCGTTCGTGACCCCGGCCGGCACGGCACATTGGGACGGCGGGTTTCCTGCGATCGATGGGGTTTGGCAGTTGCGGGCTGCCGTGATTTGTCTGGAACGGATGCGGCGATGCCTGATGGAAGGATTGCAGGAGTCTGGCGGCCGACTGTGCTGAGTGGGTTGCGTCATCCGGTCGAATTGTCCCAGAATGGCGCGGTACGCTGCCTGACGGACTGGAACGCGGGCGGCGCCGGGGCGAGGGAGGGAGCACGATGCGCGTCTTGACGAGTCTAATTGTTCTGGCCGCGGTATGGGCGGCGGGATGTGGATCGGGTGGGGCCCCACCGGAATCCGCGGCGACAACGACGTCCTCCAAGGCAACATCGGCGGGGACGGAGGCCCCTGCCCGTCGTTCCGACGGTAAAGCCCGCGTCGCGTTCGTAACGAACAACTCCTCGGATTTTTGGGCGATTGCCGAAGCCGGGACGAGAAAGGCGGCGGCCGAACTGGGGTGTGAAGTCTTGTTCCGACGCCCGGCGATGGGTACCGCACAGGAACAACAGCAGATCGTGGAGGACTTGATCGTAAATGGAGTGTCGGGCATCGCGATTAGCCCGAACGATCCGCAGAACTGGACGGAAGCGCTCAATGAATTCGCCAAGAAGGTGAATATCATTACGCAGGACTCCGATGCGCCGGAAAGCAACCGGATCTGCTATATCGGAACGAACAACTACGAGGCAGGGGCCGCGGCTGCTGAATTGATTAAAAAGGCGCTGCCGAGCGGTGGAAAGATCATGCTTTTCGTGGGGCGGTTGGACGCGCAGAACGCGCAGGACCGCAAGAAGGGAATCGAGGATAGGCTGCGGGGCAGTTCCATCGAAATCATAAACACACTGACGGACGAGACCGACCGAGCGAAAGCCATGGCGAACGTACAGGACACCCTCGTCAAGAACCCGGATGTGGCCTGCCTGGTCGGCTTGTGGAGCTATAACGGCCCGGCGATACTCAACGCGGTGAGGGACAGCGGGAAACTCGGGCAAGTGAAAATCGTCTGCTTTGACGAGGAGGAAGAGACGCTGCGCGGGGTGAGTGACGGCCACATCGAGGGGACCATTGTGCAGCAACCGTTCGAGTTCGGGTATCAGTCCGTCCGTTTGCTGGTGAAGCTGGCGAAAAACGACTTTTCCGATATTCCGGAAAGCAAGCAGATATACGTTCCTGTGCGTACGATAACCAGGGCGGAAGTCGGCGAGTTCCGCGCGACGTTGAGTCAACAGATCGGTCGCTCGTGAGGAAGGCTGTTGGGTTGACGGGGCTGCTGGCGGGGCTCATTCTGCTGACGACGGTGTGGGAGGCGTCGCAGGGGGACGGGCGGATCAGCTTCCTGACATCGGCCAATATTCGTAATCTTCTCACGTGGATCGGATTGTACGGCATTCTCAGCCTGGGGCAGTCGCTCGTCATTATCACCGGCGGCATCGATCTGTCCGTCGGCAGTGTCGCGGCACTGGTGGGCATCATCGCGGCCAAGTCCATTGACCGGGGGGCCGGCATACACCCGGCGCTGGCCGTGCCCATTTGCCTCGGGGTCGGTGCGCTGATTGGATTGTGGCACGGAGTCCTGGTCGCCAAGTTGCGTCTCCAACCGTTCGTAGTCACCTTGTGCGGGCTATTCTTTTACCGCGGTCTGGCCCGATTGTTGACCGGCGATCAGAGTCAAGGTTTTGGAAGCGCCTATCCCGGCATGCGCTGGTTCGGCAATGGCGTCATCGGGGACCTTGTGGCGGTACCATTCCTCGTTCTTCTCGTCCTGTCCGCGATCGTCGGAGCGTACTTGCACTTTGCCCCTCAAGGAAGGCATTTGTTGGCGCTCGGGGCCAATGAAGAGGGCGCCCGGTTCAGCGGGATTCGCACCGATCGGTTGAAAATCATGGCATACGTCCAGTGCAGCCTGATCAGTTCGCTCGGCGGACTGCTCCTTGCGTTCAAGGTCAATTCCTTGGGGCCGAGCGATTTCGGGAGTTTCTACGAGTTGTACGCGATCGCCGGAGCGGTGTTGGGGGGATGCAGCCTACGCGGCGGTTCCGGCAACGTGTTGGGGGTCGTCATCGGCGCTTCGCTGTTGAGCGTACTGCGCAACTTGGTCAACATATTGGCGATCCCAAGCCAGTTGGAGTATGTTGTCATCGGCGCGGCGATACTGATCGGTGTAGGGGTCGATGAACTGTTTGTGAGAAGGGCCCAACGCGGAAGGACTGCGTCGAGGTCTTCGTCCGACGCGACGCGTGCGGCTCCGACCTAGCTGCCAAGCGCGAGACACAAGGACCCACGATGGTCTACGAATACACTGGATACCTGAAACTCATCCTTGATGCGCCCGATGAAAGAGAGCGCGATGCGCTCGAATTTGTCGAGTTTACCGCCGATGACATAGCCCAGTGGTCGACGCGCGATCTCGAGTCCGATTCGGAATGGAAGCGGGTTGCCGCGCTGCGGTCGCGTACGAGCGACGGCGTCCGCCTTACCGGACGGTTCGAAGACGTGCGCCGTATGGACAGCATCTCGCCGGACGACCCGAGTTTTTGGGTTCCGCTGGGCACACTGGATTGGCACGATCCTCGTTTTCCGATTGACCTTTCCCGGTATCCCATCGTCGAGGTTACCTACCGGTGCACAAGCGACAATGCGCATCCGGTGTGGGTGTGGACGTATCCCGGCGGGCTGCACGTCGATTCGTTGCCGCGGACGCGGCAATGGCGCCGACTTGCGCGCCGGATTCCTTATATGGGATTCCCCACCCACATTACCGCGCTGCTCTTTCGCCTCTATTCGACGACGCGGACGACGGAGTCGTTCGAAGTGTCTGCGGTGCGATTCCGGACCATGAGCGCGCGGGAACACGACGCCTGCGAGAAGGACTTGCAAGTTCTCTCCGATCGCCGACCACCCCGGAAATATCCCGTCCTGGAGGAATTCATGCCTCTGGGGACCTGCATGAACGCGAACACCGTCCGGCGCAGTGCCGAACTTCTCGGCATTTCGCTGAACGAGTACTGGTGGCTTGCCATGGAAGACATCGTCAAGCACCACCATAACTGCATTTCAATCGAAGAAGCCGGGACCATGTCGCCGGCGGAGTGGGGCGAGCTTCTGTCGAGCGCGGCCCGGTTCGGGGTGAAGGTGGCGGCGACATTCGATTTCGATTTACGTGACGATCCGCAGATCCTACGGCAGACCATCGAGACGCAAATCAAGCCATTCGTGAACTCGCCCGAGGTCCTGGCGTGGAGTCTGCGCAAGGAGCCGCCCGAAATCGATTTCAAAGCCATGCTCCAGGCCAAGGATTGGGTCGAAGAAATCGATCGGCGACACCCGGTCAGCGTCGTGACTCGCCACCCCAGCGCGTATCCCCTTTATGCCCCCTACTTCGCCGCTTCCGGTATCAATCATTACGTATCCCACGCCCCTTGGCAGCTCGGCGACATCGTGCGGGAACACGCGCGGCTGGCCGGGGGACAGCAGTTCTGGATCGTGGGTCCGGCCTTCCTATATGCCACCGGCACGCCGGAGTGGAGCACCTGCCCGGAAATGCGGTTGATGATCAACCTATCGTTTGTGAACGGAGCGCGCGGTTGGTTCAGCTACGCATTTCACAACGATCCGATCTGGCTGATGGGGAGTTGTCAGCGAACGCTCACCGGTCCCTTCCTCATGTTCAGCGACCTCTGGCTTGAGTTGGACCGGCGCATGGAGCGCATCACGGCGCTCGCTCCGCTGCTACTACAGACGCACCCGGCACGGCTTCCTAAGGAGTGGTACGCGGCGACCGCCTCATCGGACGAATTCGCCCAGCTTCCGGAGGGTCTCCCGCCGACGACCGCGTTCCGGCTGCGCGGGCCGGATTTCAACCTATTTTGTGCCGTGAGCAACGATGTGCGGGGGATGTCGAGCTTCAACTTGAGCATTCCGCGAGAGAACCTCCAAGGCCGCGAGATTTACGATCTTACGGATTTCATTCAGAACCGCACGTGGGCGCCCATGAACCTGGAACGGCACATCGAGATGTTCCCTGGTCAAGCCCAGTTTGTGATCATGGCCGACAAGGCCGTATGCGAACGATGGCGCGACGTGGTCGCGGAACGGCTGATCGACGACGACCGCAGGCAGCTCGCGTTCAATATGGACCTCGCGCGATCATACGGTCTGAATACCGGGGAAATCGAAACCCTCATCGGAAACGTGGGCGGCGGCGATCCGATGCACGACCTCGCAGCGATGGATCTGGCGCGGGACAAGCTGGTCGACCTGATGTACAGCGCCCCGCCCATCTGTGAAACCCGCAGCCGGATCATCGAGGCAAGCGCCGGCGTATGCGCCTGCGATGGGGCTTTATGCCGGTTGGTCGGTCGGGGGAAGCTCGACGTGGCCAAGGAGTGGGGCGCGAAGGTAATTCCATTGGCAAGGGAAATCACCCACTTGCGACTTGAGTTGCGCCGCGGGAAAGGGCAGGACGTGGTCGGCTATGCGGAGGACCTGACGCGAAGGACGTTGGGGTTGCTTCAGGAAATCCGCGCGATCCCGTGAGGGAAAGTCCGATGGGGCGGCGTCAAAGAGGGAAACGGTGGGCGGCTCCGTCATAAGTGTCGAAACAGCTGGACTTTAGACGAGACAGCCGGTTTGACTTTCTCTCCGAGAGTTTGGTATATTTTTCTTCTTGTCTGGTCGCGTCAGTCCGGCGAAACCGCCGGTACCTGCGCTCTAAAGACAGGCGCGGATGCTGGGGCGTCGCCAAGTGGTAAGGCATCGGCCTTTGGAGCCGACATTCCTAGGTTCGAATCCTAGCGCCCCAGCCATGAATTCTTTTGCGGGAGCGGATCGGTACAGCCGTGGCGTATAGCAAGAGCTTGAAAATATTCAGCGGCAATGCGTCCGTCGCGTTGACCGAGGGGATTTGCGCGCACGTGGAAACGCAGCGGGGGCGCGCGGTCGTGGGCAAGTTCAGCGACGGCGAGGCCAAGATTCAGATCGGCGAGAACATCCGCGGAAGCGACGTGTTTATCGTGAACAGCACGAGCCCGCCGGTCAACGACCATTTGATGGAACTGCTGATCCTGGTGGATGCGGCGCGGCGGGCCTCAGCCGAGCGGGTAACGGCGGTGCTGCCGTATTTCGGATATGCAAGGCAGGACCGGAAGGACCGCCCGCGCGTGCCGATTACGGCCAAGCTGGTCTCGAACCTGTTGGTTGCCTCGGGCGCGGACCGCGTGTTGACGGTAGACCTGCATTGCGGCCAGATTCAGGGCTTTTTCGACATTCCCGTGGACCATCTGAGCGGCGACGTGTTGTTCGCGAACCACATTCAGGAACGCGAGATCGAGAACCTGGTCGTCGTCTCGCCGGATACGGGCAGCGTGGCCCGCATTCGCGAATTTGCCCGGCGCCTCGAGGCGCCGCTCGCGATTGTGGACAAGCGGCGCCCGAAGGAGAACGTCGCCGAAGTGATGAACGTCATCGGCGAGGTCGAGGGAAAGCACGCGCTGATTTTCGACGACATGATCGATACCGGCGGCACGCTGGTAAAAGCGGCGCAGGCCATTAAGGACAAGGGCGCGATCGATGTGATGGCCTGTTCGACGCATGCCCTCTTCAGCGGGGACGCGATCAAGCGAATTGAGGAGTCCGTATTGGATGAGGTGCTGGTGAGCGATACGGTGCCGCTTAGCCCCGAAGCGGAGAAATGCAAGAAGATTAAAGTGGTGTCTATTGCTCCCTTGCTGGGCGAGGCCATACGTCGCATTCACCAGGAAGAATCGTTAAGCATATTGTTCAAATAGTCTCGGAAAGGTCCGCGCTTACGGCGCGCGGACCGAGTCACAACAGGAGAGTCGAGCACCATGCAATTGAAATCCATCAAGGCGGCCGCACGCGAACGCATTGGAAAAGGCGGTTCCCGCCGGACGCGTCAGAGCGGCGATATTCCGAGCGTCCTGTATGGCGGGGGAAGCGAGGCCGTGAATCTTCGGATCAACACGCGCGAGTTCGTGCGCCTTGTGCAGACCGGCGGATCGCATGCCATCGTGCAGATCGAGGTCGACGGCGACCCCGGCGCGGGAGGCCCCGCCCTGCTCAAGGCCGTACAGTATCACCCGGTAAAAG
>BTUX01000070.1:0-18836 GCA_045863315.1 Candidatus Hydrogenedentota bacterium
TCGACGTATACGGCAACAAGCGCATCCAAGCGCCGAACTTGTCGAAACTGGCGAGCGAGTCCATCGTGTTTCGCAATGCCTACGTCACCCAGCCCGTGTGTACGCCGTCGCGCTCCTCGATACTGACGGGGCTCTGGCCGCACCAGACCGGCTGCACGCAAAACAACATCGCCCTGCCCGAAAACGTGAAAGCGTTTCCGGAGCTTGTTGCCGATCCCGATTACCGGACGGGCTACTTTGGAAAGTGGCATCTCGGCGACGAGGCGTTTGCCCAGCACGGCTTCGAGGAGTGGCGCAGCATCGAGGACGGTTACTGGAATTTTTTCCGGGAAGGGCGCGACATCGGGCGCCTCAGCGACTACTCCATTTGGCTGCGCGGGCTGGGGTATACACCGGACACCGCGCGCGGCGGATTCAGCAGAGGCTTCGCCGTGCGCCGTCCCATCGAGCACTGTAAGCCGAAGTTCCTCGAATTGGAGGCGTGCGACTTTCTCGAACGGCACAAGAGCGAGCCGTTCGTATTGCACGTAAACTTCTTGGAACCGCATATGCCGTTTTACGGTCCGCTCAACGATTTGCACAAACTCGAAGACATTGAGTTGCCGGCGAATTTCGACGATCCGCTGGAGGAAAACGAACCGGAGGCGTATCGGCAGCGGCAGAAAAAATACGTACCGGGAAAGTACGCGGACGAATTTGATTTGACGAAGGACGAGGAGTGGAAGCGGTTGGTCGCGCATTACTGGGGTTTGGTCAGCCAAGTCGATCGCAGTGTGGGCGCCATTCTTGCCAAACTGGAATCGCTGGGGCTTGCAGACCATACCATCGTCGTGTTCACGTCGGACCACGGCGACATGATGGGGTCGCACCGATTGGTCGAGAAAGGTCTGATGTACCAGGAGGCCATGCGGGTGCCATGGATGATTCGCATGCCGAAGTGGGGCCGGAAGCAGAAGATTGTGGAAGGGAACGTCAGCCAGATAGACCTGGTGCCGACCCTGCTCGAGTTGATGGGCGTCAAACCGGCGGCGCCGCTGTCCGGGAAAAGTCTCGTGCCGGTGATGATAGGGGAGGCCAAAGCGGAGGAGCCGATCTTCGTGCAATGGCATGCGCCGGAGGCGATGGCCAAGGACCGCAACCCCGCGGGGGCACGCCGCGATCCTACAAATGTGGCCGGCCCCTCATCGCGGGCGGTGATCACGCCTGACGGATGGAAGTTGTGCCTGCACGACACCGATCGCGATCAACTGTTCAACCTCGCGTTGGACCCCGGCGAGACCACGAATGTCATTGACCGGCCCGAACACACGGAAACCGTGAAGCGACTGGCGGGATTGCTGCGCGACTGGCAGAAAGGCATCGGTGACCCGTTGCAGTTTCCGGAATTCGCGTAGAACCGCAACAAGGCCGATGCGGAGGCGTCCCCACCGCGGTGGACCTCGGCGGGAACCCTCTCGCATTCAACAGATCGATTATCGGCGACGGTTCGATCGCTTGCCATTGCGCGATTCGTTCCGCTGACGTCCCGTTCGGAACGGACGTACTCCCCCCGAGCGCGGCGCCTGGGTGGGGACGGCGATCGCCCCCTCCCACTCTTCACGCGGAATGGGTTTGCCGATGGCGTTTTCGATGTCGCGCAAGGCGCGAAACTCGTCGGGCCCGACGAATGTGATGGCGTCGCCCGACGCGTTGGCGCGGGCCGTGCGGCCGATGCGGTGGATGTAGTCTTCCGAGGTATTGGGGAGGTCGAAATTTACAACGTGGGTGATGCCGCGTACGTCCAACCCGCGGGCAGCGACGTCCGTCGCGACCAGTACGTTATAGCGCCCCTGCCGGAAGCCGTCGATCGCCTGCTGGCGCTGCCGCTGCGACCGGTCGCCGTGAATCGCCTGCGCCTTGAATCCGGCCTGGTGCAACGCCTTGGCGACGCGCTCGGTGCGGTGCTTCGTGCGCAGAAACACCAGCGCGGACTTGACTTCGGGCCCGCGCAAAATCGACGACAAGAGGCTGAGCTTCTTCTCGTGGTGTACGGTGTACATGCTCTGGCGCACGTCCTTTGCGGGTGACGCAATCGGACCCACTTGCAGCCGCACGGGATTCCGCTGCATCGATTTCGTGAGCTGCCCGATCTGCGCCGGGAACGTGGCGGAAAACATGAGCGTTTGGCGATGTTCCGGCAGTTCCTTGAGGATTCGCCTGATCGAGGGCATAAAACCCATGTCGAGCATCCGGTCCGCCTCGTCGAGCACGAGGACCGAAAGATGCTTGAAGTTCACGTTGCCCCGATCGACATGGTCGAGCAGGCGCCCCGGCGTAGCGACAACGATCGCGGCGCCGCTGCGGAGCGCGTGGGTCTGCGGTTGCATCCCGACGCCCCCATACACACAAACCGTGCGAAGACCCAGCGCGCGGACGTGCGGTTCGAGCACGGCGTTTACCTGCACGGCGAGTTCTCGAGTCGGCGCAAGCACAAGCATCCGTGTGCCGCGGACGCTGCCCTGCGCGAGGAGCGTCAGCGAGGGCAGCCCGAAGGCCAGCGTCTTGCCGGTGCCCGTCTGGGCGATGGCGACGACGTCACGCCCTTCGAGCGCCACCGGAATGGCTTGCGCTTGGACGGGCGTCGGTTTGGTGATGCATTGCCTCGCCAATACGTTGAGGCAGCGCGGATCGATGTTCAATTTCTCAAAAGACACAGTGTTTTCCCTTTCGACTTGCCGGACAATACCGAGCAAAGCAGTTTGCTGCATGCTCATGACCAACAAAGGGGGAAACAACACACTGGTGAGTCACCCGCGTCTGAGGCGAGCATTACGGGTAGGAGGAAGGACTAACGAAGCTCGAGAGGCTGCCTACTACACACTTGCAGTATAAGAGTTGAAGAGGACCTTATCAGAAGCCGGGGCGAAAAGCAAATCATGCCTACAGCCCGACTCAGTGCGCCCCGGTTCGGCCTGACAGCACACGTGGCTTTGGGCGCTGGCGCGCGTTGAGGTCGAGATGTGTGCGGCTCCATGTAGACGCGAGGTCTCGTCGCGTCTGGGGCGCGGCGAGGACGCCGCGTCTACCATATTGCCGTACTCCGTGTCATCGGCCCGGTCGGATGGCACGCCGCAAGGTCATACGCACAAGAGTAGAGAAGTCTGAGCGCGACCGGGGCCGGTCTTCCAAAACACCGACGGGACCGCCAAAAAAACCGGACGGGCCGTCGGGAAGGCCCCTTTCATGTCCGTTAGATTTGTGTTATGCTGGCCTCCTTGGGCGTTCCAATCGCGAATGAATGTAACCCGTGAGGGCAATCGCGAATGAACGAAAGCAGGCCGATTCGCTCGGAGCCGTGGGAATATGTCATGACCGCGCAGGAAACACGGTCGTGGCATGAGGCAAGCGCCGAGCGGCGCCGGGAACTGCTGACGGACCTCGGGGGGCGTGTGATGTTTGAGGCGGTGGATCACGGTTGCAACCGCTTCATCATCTACGACACGGACGGCGCCATGGTGGCGCGTGGCCGGGTGCAGGCGCCCGACATTGAACGGGAACTCGAGGCGTACCGCCGTCAGGACCGGCGCAACTAAGGACGCGGGAGGGTCCGCGCCGCCGATCGCGGGGCGCGGAGAAGGGGGGATTTCTATGCCTCGCGGCCTCCCCACTCGGGCCGAATCGTCAGCACGGGGCACTTCGCCAAGCGCACCACTTTCTCGGCCACGCTTCCAAACAGCACGTGGCCAAGCCCGGAACGACCGTGGGTAGGCATGACCACCAAGTCCACGGCCTGGGAGTCGACGTAGGCGCAAATCTCGCGAAACGGCGTGCCGGAGCAGGTGTGGCCTTCCACCTTCACGTCGTTTACTTTTGCACAGATTTCGTCAACCAGCAACCGCGCTTCCTGTTCGAGGCGCGGCCCGAGGGTCACCGCCGAGTCCGGCATGAACTCCGGCAGCACGAGAGGTATTTCGTTGGCATGAAAGACCACCAATGTGGCATCGAACTCGCGCGCCAGGGATACGGCAAAAGGCAGCGCCTTTTCTGACAACTCCGATAGGTCCGTCGGAAACAGTATTCGCCGGATCGAGAGTTTGAGGTCGTATTCCTGCACGAATTCACGTTCGGGATGCTTGATGCTGAGCACGGGCACATGAGATTGTCGCACCACTTTTTCGGCCACGCTGCCGAATACCATGTGCTCGAACCCGGATCGGCCGTGCGTGGCCAGTACGACCATGGTCGAACCCGTATCGTCGATCAGCCGCAGGATTTCCTGGGGCGCGTATCCAACCACGATAATATCGGTGGCCGCGATGCCTTCGTCCGATGCGACTTGAAGGAGATGGGCCAGCCGGCTTCGGGCATGGTCCCGCATGGAATCCAGGAGCGTGTCCGCCTCCGACTTGTCGAGCCAGAGGCCGTGACCTCGCAGCCCCGTGACAGCGGCGGCATCCAGCACATGGGCGAAATGCAGCGTGCCGTTGTACTTTTTGGCGAAGGCCACGGCGTATTTCAAGGCGTAGTTCGCGTAATTGGAAAAGTCCGTCGGGACCAGAATACTGCTGTTTCGAAACATAGTCCCCCCCTTTTTTTTGCAGGAGTTCCTTCGCGCATTCTAACCCATGATAGTGGACCCCCTTACCCCGCGCAAACAGGTGACCTTGAAATGCTCGGTCGGACATCTGGTACTGTAATTCGGCCCGGTTGCGTTGGTTGTTTGGGGTGATGGGAGGCTCGCATGACGCAGTATGTTCGCGTGGTAGTCGCTGGTATCCTGGGTTTGACCATCGCCGGTGCAGGCGAACCCGTGGTGGACCTCCTCCCCGATATCGTCACCAACCGTGAGCGGCTCAAAGATCACGATGTCCGCACCGACATCATTCAAGGCCGCGTATTGCTCACGCTCACCAACGGCACGGCGAACGTCGGCGCCGGCCCCATACACATCTTCGGCGTCGATCCCGGCCCGAAGGACTCGGACGAAGTGCGGTTGCAGAAAATTAAGCAGCGCATTTTTCGGTCGGACGGCAGTCACTACAATCGCCGGGCGGGTTTCTTCGTCTATCATCCCCAGCACAATCACATTCACGTCGAAGGGTGGGCCATCTACCGGCTGCGAGAGGTATTGCCGGGCAACGGCGTCGGCGATGTGGTCGCTGAAGGAAAAAAGACGAGCTTCTGCCTGATCGATAACTATATCTACGACTCGACCCTGCCCAACTTTTCGCCCGTGCCGTTTTATACATCCTGCACGACGAACACGCAGGGCATTTCGGTCGGCTTCGAGGATGTCTATGACAAATCTCTGCCGGATCAATGGGTGGACATCACCGGAGTTCCGGCGGGAACGTATTGGCTCGAGTCGGAAGCCGACCCCGACGACCATTTTCTGGAATCGGACGAAACCAATAATATAGCCCGCATCAAAGTGACGATAGAAATCGAGGACGAGCCGGAGCCCGATCCTGTCCCCCTTGGCTTTTTCGCCGCGTTGCTGGAAATTCTCCAGCAAATCCTCGAATACCTTCGAAATCTCTTTCAGCGGGCCTGATCGCGCGGCGCCCGGCCGGCCCTTTCTCAAGCCCCGCTTTGCGAGGCAGGGGCGGGGACCGTCATATGCGCGGGGATGGGATAGAGTTGCGGACCGCGCACCAACACGACTGCGCCGTGGAGCAGCGAAAACAGCCAGGCCAGCGTAATTGCGGGAACGCTGATGGACTCGAGCAAGGGACGGGCTTCGATCCAGGAAATGGCGACAAGCCCCGATACACCGGCGACGGCATATATAGCGGATAGCAGCAGGGTCTGCACACGGCGAAAATACGCCGTGTAGCCCGCGCACAGCATGAGCGCCATGACGAAAATGGCGCCCCACTTCACGCGCGTCCAATACATGAGCGATTCCAGGGTGGAGGTCAGGATGCCTTCGTGGGTCTGCGCCTTCGTGAGTCGGAGCAATTGAAGGTTCTCCACGATGTCGCCGAGCAGCATGGCCCCGGCAAGTATAAGGCCCAGACCGAGAAACACCCGAAGCCGAAGCAGTTTACGGAACCGGTACAGATTCAGGTGCGTCACGAAGTAGATGAGGCTCGCGTTAAACAGGCTGTAACAAACCATGAACCCGAAATCATAGTAGTTTGCGGTATCGAGTTGCCGCCGGCGCGCGATGCCCTCGTCGGAACTGCCGGGTCCCAGGTTTGCAAACACCTCGTTCCGGTCGACCGCAAGCTCGAGCCAGAGCATACTGGATTTGATCCCCGCCTCGTTGGGGAGCGTATGAGGCGGAATTGCGGGCCCGGACTTGACGTGCATCAACCCCAGCGAGGCCAACGTCGCGAGGCCGGTGAACACCACCGCGCCGGCCGCCTTGCGATTGTTCCGCCGCCTCATACCTGAGCACTCCCGTTCCGCCGCCCATCTCAAAAACCATTATACTCGATGACGAAGGCAGAGCGCAGGAGCCCGGGCCGCGAAGTATTGTCCTGCCGCATTGGGTGGCCGGCTCATTCAAGGGTCGCGCATAGGTATACCACGGAATACGGCAAAAGAGAGGCCCGACATCGTTGCGGCGACAAGCAGATGGCCCGCCCTACTCGAAGTCGTCGCGCTCCCGAGATGTAGTGGCCGGCCGGCGGTCCGCCAGATCCATGTATACGACCGCCGAAGTGCGGCAAACCACGCCGTGACCGAACCAAGAGCGCCGGCGAAAAGTACGATGCGGGGCAACCGCCGTGTTGTAATACATTCGCGCCGACTAACCCGGATTTTTCACACCCGCGGGCAATGAAGGGTACAACTTCGTGCGGCAGATACCTTTATGCAGCGACAGGGAAAACGGGCGGTTGGTGTGAAAAATCCTCACCCGATTGACTTCGATGCTATCTCCTGAGCATTTCTCGCCAGTCGCTCCCGTCATCGGGAGCGACTGGTGAGAAATGCGGGCTAACCGCCCACAGCGGCAGCAGGTGCGCTTGCCCGGGAAATCGGCGAAGGAACACTTGCGAAGGCCGAATCACGGTCTTTATTCTGTTGTCCTACAATTTCGCCCGGGCGCAGGGAGTATTCGATGACCACGCTGTATTCATGGAACGTCAATGGCATTCGCGCTATCGGCCGCAACGGGTTCCTCGAGTGGATAAATGGCGAGAAGCCGGACATCGTGTGTCTGCAGGAAACGAAAGCGCGGCCCGACGATCTGGATCCCACCCTTCGTGAACCGAAAGGGTATGGAAGTGTGTGGCATTATGGCGTAAAAAAAGGGTATAGCGGCGTTGCCACGTATTTCAGAACGAAGAGGGAGCCGCAATCTGTAAGCAACCTGGGCATCGCCGAGTTCGACCAAGAAGGCAGGGTCCAATTGTTGGAATACCCGAACTTTGTGCTGATCAACGCCTATTTCCCGAATTCGCAGGCCGAACGTGCGCGAATTGACTATAAACTGCGCTTTTGCGATGCCATCTTGAAGACGTGCAACCAACTGCGCAAGGGCGGCAAGAACGTCATCGTGTGCGGAGACTTCAACATCGCGCACAAGGAGATTGACCTTGCACGGCCCAAGGACAACCGCAACAGTCCGGGGTTCTACCCGGAGGAATGCGCGAGCATGGACCAATTCCTTTCGGCGGGGTACATCGACACGTTTCGACATTTCACGCCGGACCCGGGTCACTATACGTGGTGGTCGTATCGATCGAACGCACGCGCGAAAAACGTGGGCTGGCGAATCGATTACCACTGCGTAAACCGGGAATTCATCGAGCGCGTCAAGAGGTCGCAAATCCACGGCGATATGCATGGGTCGGACCACTGTCCCGTCTCGATCACAGTGAGATGACGTGAAATCGCAAGTAACCACAAGGCGCGGAGACGGCGGGAAGACCAGCACGCTCGGGGGCGACACCGTATCGAAGTCGCACCCGATTGTCGAATGCACGGGCAGCGTGGACGAGCTGCGCGCACATATTGCGTTGGTGCGGCAGCATGTGCTTGCGCACAAACCGGAGGATTACGAGTCCATCGCCGGGTTCCTGTGGTGGCTGCTGCACGTTTGTTTCGCCCTCGGATCGCAGTGCAGCGATCCGAATAACAAACACCCCGAATGGCGAAAGGTGGATCTGGAGCAGCGGCATCTGGAACGGCTGGAGAGGGAGCAAGGCCGCTATGAAGAAGCCGTCAAACTGCCAAAACAATTCATCGTGTCGGCGACGAATACCCTTGCGGCGGAGGTTGACGTGCTAACGACGATGGCGCGCAGGCTCGAGCGGAGCATTGTCCGCCTGCAGGAATTGGAACCGGACTTCGACGCAACGCTCATCGTCATGTTTGTGAATCGCCTGAGCGATACGCTCTACATGCTGGCGCGATACCTCGATCGAGGACGACACCAAACGGTGGATTACACGGTACTGGGACCGTGAAGCGTCCCGATGTTGTGATTCGGTTGGCGCCGGCGTTCGCGGCCCGCGAAGTATCCGGCGGTCCCGTATTGCGGTCGATCCCGGGAACGGAGGGCCGACGCACGGCGCGAATCATTGACTGGCCTGCGGTCAACTCGCGACTCGGATGCAAATCTTTCCGAAATGCTTGCCGGAAGCCATGTAATCAAAGGCTTGGCGATGGTCCTCGAATTCGAATACCTTGTCGACGACGGGCCTCAGGCGATGCAACGCTATCGCGCGGTTCATTTCGTCAAACGATTCGCGGTGTCCGACGATTACCCCCTGCAATCGGACATCCTGCATCAGAATCGGCGTAAGGTTCAACGGCGCCTCCGGCCCGGACAGCACGCCGATGAGGCTGATGCGCCCGCCCATCTTGACCGCGCGCATCGATTGGGTGAGCGTGCCGGTGCCGCCGACCTCGATGATGTGGTCCACGCCTTCGCCGCCGGTGAGTTCTCGGACAACCTTCGACCACTGGGGATTGACGCTGTAATTGATGCCGTGAGCCGCGCCGAGCCCTTTCGCGCGCTCCAATTTTTCGTCGCTGCTCGAGGTGACAATGACTTCCGCGCCGAGCAACCGGGCGAATTGCAGCGCAAACATCGACACGCCGCCCGTACCCAACACGAGCACCGTATCCCCAGGCTTGACGGACGGCGTATGCCGCACCAACGCGCTCCACGCGGTAAGAGCGGCGCACGGCAGCGTTGCCGCTTCTTCATCGCCCAAGTGTTTCGGCACGCGGACGACCCCCTCCTGGCTTAGCGCGATCTGCTCCGTCAGCATGCCGTCCAAGGGCCCCCCCAACGTGGTGTTCAACAACTTCTCTCGCGACGGCGGCCCTGCCACCCACCCCTGCGCGAAACACCCCGCGACGCGATCGCCTACCTGCACGCGCGTGACACCCTCGCCTACCGCTACGACCTCGCCTACGCCGTCCGAAAGCGGCACTAGGGGAAGAGGCTGCCGGGGGTTGTAGAAGCCCTGGACGGTCAGCAGGTCCCGGTAGTTCAAAGAGACGGCCTTGACCTGGACCAGCACCTGACCAGGCCCCGGTTCCGGTTCAAGCCGTTCGACAACCGCCAAATTGTCAAACCCGAACGAGCCTTGAATCTCAATTGTTTTCATGAAGGCTTCCTTCGTGTCATACGATGGACGAATCCGCCCCACCAGTATATGAACGCATTCGACCCTTCGCCAACTCATGGGATCGATGTCCATTCGGCGATTGATTGGCGTGCCGACGTTTGATAGACTATACTTCAAATCGCGGGCGGTTAGCTCAGGTGGTTAGAGTACTTGCTTGACATGCAAGGGGTCACTGGTTCAAGTCCAGTACCGCCCACCATACCAAATCATTGAAGGCCGACAGCTTCGACATCGACAGTTGGGCGCTTGGCCTTTCCTCTTTTCAAGGCGCGGGCGCATCGGGACGGGTGCGATGCGGTGTGTTACGGGGCGCAGCCTGTATTTCCCTGCGTTTTGCAACGGTCGACGCCATCGGCGGCTGAAGGATTTTGAACCGATCGTTCAGCCGCCGTTGACCCCTTAGCCCGCATTTCTCACCAGTCGCTCCCGTCATCGGGAGCGACTGGTGAGAAATGCGGGCTAGTTTTGCCGCAGTATCGTCTGTTCGTGGCGATTCGTTTCCTACTTCCGTATCCAAATATGCTGGTCATAGCCGCGAAGCGGCGGAATGGTCGTAGTCAACTGCCCCAAACCTCATAATAGCACTGAAAGCGCGGTGCCTATATGGGTCAGGTCAGGCGTTCCGTCCCTTCGGGACTCGATTGTAGAGTGATACCTCGGAACTTGGGGTTCACGCCTCAAGCCGTCCCTTCAGGACTAAAACCATGGCCAATACGTCCGGATTTTTCACACCCACCATCTGTTCTGCCGTGCCGCGCGGCGACGATGCATAACGGTGCGCACTGTACCATGTAGTATCCTCCAACGCGCGTGGCTGTGAAAAATCCGGTTTAGGCGAGCGTTAACTTGACTTCGCGGGCCGGGGGCATTCGTTCACGAACTTCAATCCCTCTTCGACCAGTATGGGGCCGGTCTGTTCGCCCAGCGAGGTGCGGGTAATGTAGTCGTACCGCTTGAAGCTTTTGAAGTCTTCCTTGACGAGGATGTAACCGAAGGCGTCGTTGGTGAGGCCGAACAGGAAGTTCTGTTCGCCGTGCATGTTGCGTTTGAGGTAGTAGCCGATGTTGGGCAACGCTTCGCCGGGGATGGTCAGGACCTGCGCGGTGCCCAGGTTGAGTACGTTGACCTGGGTCTGGATTTTGAAGTCTTCCGACATTTCGTATCCCAACGGCGACTTCAGCACGATAAACCGCATCATCTCGGCGTCGACAGGGAACGTGATCATCTTCGCGGCGCAGAACAAGTCGGGGTCGGACTGTACCGGCGCGTCTTTGACGATGCGCAGCGCCTCGTCCGCCAGCAGATTGCCGATGCGCACGCATTCCTCCCAAGTCTGGATGTCCTTGCCATCCGGACCGCGGCAGTCGGCCGTGACCATGCCGCCCTGCGCGCCATTCATGAAAATGCCGACGCCGCCTCCTTGTTCGGCGATGCGGTCGTGAAGCGGCCCTACCATGTCCGGGCTGCAAATGCCCTGTCCGGGCCCGATGACCTCGGGATGGATCGCGTAATTCACGAGGGTGGCGATGGCCTTTCCGCTATTGTCGATAAACTGCATGACGTTGCAGCGGCGATCGTACAGATTGGGCGCGTAATAGTTGTACGCGATCTTCTCCGCGGCATCGGCCTCGGCGATCTTTACCGAGGCGGGCTGCAACGCGGCGCGCGCGTCTTGGATGCATTTGGCCATCAGGTCGCAGGCCTTCTCGATGTAGCCCAAGTCGGCGAGCGAGGTACCGTTCTCGTCCAATGGTATCGCGTACATGTCCGGCCCGCTGTGGGTATGGGTGGAGCCGATCAGGATGTTCTCGGGCTGGATTCCCTGGACCTTCGCCCGGACCTTGTTTCCCAGCACGCTGGGAAATCCGATATAGGGGGCGCTCACGATGGCGACCGTCGTATCGCCCCGCTCGAGCACCAGCGCGCGGACTTCGAGTTCGCCCACCTTCTTGTCCGCGGGGTTTGGCCGGCCCGCCCCGCCTGAAACCGGGATCAGCGGGTCGGGCGTGACATTCTGGACGGCAATACCCGCGCGAAACTCCGCAAGGACCGGCATTGAGAACGAAACGGCCAACAGCAAAACGACGGAGAATCGAAGGAATCGGAGCGTGTTTAGACATTGCATGACGGAATCCATCCTACTTTCGCCGAAGCGGGCTGACAAGCTCGAGAAGGCATTTTGCACGGCATCGGGCACAAAAGGCAACCACTAAGCGGGCTCCTTGTCGACCCATTTGAGGCGTCGCGATACCTCAAAGGCGCTTGTTCATGTGCATGGAGGCGACGTCGAAACCGAGTTTCCGGTAGAGCGCGATTGCGCCGGCGTTTGCGGCAAACACATTGAGGGCGAGGCGCGCACACCCCTCCCGCCTCGCAAGATTCTCTACACAGCCCATGGCAGCGGAGGCGTAACCGCGCCGACGGCACTCGGGAAGGACCGTAATGTAGTAAAGGAAGGCCGCGCGTTCACGGCGATCGATATGCAACCAGACGGATCCGGCGCCGGGCCCGCCGTCGCGTGGGACGATCCGGAGAAAATGGTGGCCGTCGGTGTCGTACCCGTCCGGCAGGAGTCGGTCCATCTGGTCCCTGGCGTGACGCTCGGCCGCCGCCAGCGACACGCCATCCGCCGCCGACCGCTCCTCGGCGTAGGGGCCGAGTATCGCGCGTATGAATTCGGAATACTCGATTCGGGAGATGGGTTTAAGCGTCACCATGGGCGGCCGGCTGCGCAGGCTCGTAGTCCTTTCGTTTGCAGATGACGGCAAAGTACCGTGTGCGTGGTTGGCGTCCGGCCTGTTGGTCATCCCAATAGTATCGCGCCTCGTGATCGTCGATTTCGACCAGCCCCACCTTGTCATAGTGTTTTTGCAAGTATTGGGGAATCCACGCCGTAATCTTCATTTCGCTGTTTTTCTGCACAAACCAGGAGTGCGCAATCGGAAAGTATGCGATGTATGCGGGAGGATTGGCTTCGAGGTCCTCGATCAACTCGTTCTGCATGCGAAGCGCGTAGGGTTGCTCCTCCATCAAGGGGTACATGTACACGAAGGGCGTGGCGGATCGGCGCTGAGCATAGAAGCAGATCTGCGGCTCCGATCCGAGAATGCCGATGCGGTCTTCCGGGCGAGTGCGTTCCCGGATGTAGGCGGCAATTTCGACGGATTCCGGGAACGGATTCGTGGAGTAGATTGCCCGCGACAATGTGAAACGGTCCTGGACGAAAAACCCGGCGTACTGCACCGCAAGAGCTTGCAGCCAGCCAACGCCGAGTATTAGAAGGGGCGCGAGCGCGCGCCACGGTTCCGGCAGGCCGAGGGGAAGCCGGTCAGCGACGCGGCGAGCGCCGAGCGCCGCCAGTATCGACACGGCGGGCAGCACCAACACAAAATAATGGGAGCGGAAAAAGAACCCGGGGCAGACGCCAAGAAAACCTGCGAGGAAAAGGCCTGCAATCCATACGGCATTGCGCCCGTGGCGACGCACGGTCAACAAGCCCCATGCTGCAAGCAGCCAGAGCAGCAATGTCCCCCATGTCCACGCCACTTCCCGAAATCCGCGAAACAGGTTCCGGACCAGTTTACTCGCAGGCGCCTGAGACACATAGGCGCGCGCGTAATCGAAGGTCCAGAACCAGAACTGTTCAAACGCTCCCGCGCGCCGCATGATTAGGCACGTGACGAGAAATGGAACGAAGACGGCGATTGAAAACAGGGTAAGTCCGGTCAAACGCTTCCCCACGCCGGTTTCCGTTGAAGTAATCGTCCGCCCGAGTAGATACGCACCGGCGAGAGCGATATAGGGCGCGCCATGTTGTTTCATCATGAATGCGGCGCCGAGGGCGAGACCTGCGAGAAAGAGATTGGTTGGCCGGGGCGGCGCGCCCGGCGGCGGCAGTAGGGCCAGACCCGCTAGCGCGAACATCACGACGAAGTGGGTCGCGTGCGCGAACACGCCCAATACGCCAAAGCCGGTGGACAACAACGCATAGGTACTCGCGGACAACAGCGCCGTCTCACGGTCCGCTACCCGCCGCGCCAGAACGAAGACAAGCGCGGCGCAGGCCAGGTTTACAATCAGCAGGCCAAGGCGAATCCCCATCGCGGTCTGACCGAACACCGCCAGAATCGCCGCGTAGGCCGCGTAGATGCCCGGCATCTTCATGTTATAGACCTCGACAAACGGCGGTACGCCCTGCAGAATCAGTTGACCCGCATAGGCATATTCCCCTTCATCGCGCTCGAGGGGCATAGCCAGTAGCCGAAGACGAGCGACGATGACCAGCAGGAACATGCCGGCTGCAGCAATCCAGACCGCGCCCCGGTAAACCTGGTCGGGCGGCATGGGCGCGGGCGCAACGCCTCTGGGACGACGGGACCCGCCTCGGGTTGTCTTGGCCATGGTGCGCGATTGTAGTGGCCGGTGCGCCCCTGCGCAACGCCCTGTCCGCCGGTCGAGTAGCGTTGAGGCGCGCGAATCCCGTAATCTGATGTATTGGGGCGCGCACGTAATGGCGCCATTCAATCAAATGGGGTGGCCGTTTGCCGTAGAAGGAGAACCTGGGATGAGACCTCAATCCGTGTGGGTGGCGATTTGCGCGGGAATCGCGCTGTCGGTGGCGGGGAGTTCGTGCGCGACGACTTCCGGCCCCAAAATCAAAGAGTGGTCCAAAGTCGAGCAGAACGACAAGGGAGAGCCGGTCACGGTCTGGTATATGACCATCGACGGCGTGATGGTGCATGAGACGGACCCGAACATCGTGCCGCCGCCGCCAATCGTGAGGCCCGGAACGGAAAGCACGCAGGAAACCCCGGGCACCGCGCCGTCTGACGCAATCGTGTTGTTCGACGGCAAGGACCTGTCGCATTGGACCTCCACCATCGAAGGCGAGGCAACGAAGTGGGTCGTGCAGGACGGAGCCATGATGCCCACGAAGGACTCCGGGATGATACGCACGAAGCAGGAGTTCGGTTCGTGCCAGTTGCACGTCGAGTTCGCGACGCCCAAACAAGTCGAAGGGGAGGGACAGGGGCGCGGCAACAGCGGCGTGTTCCTCATGGGCCGCTACGAAGTGCAGGTGCTCGATTCGTATGACAACGTGACCTACTTCGACGGACAGTGCGCCGCCTTGTACGGCCGCAAGCCGCCGCTCGTGAACGCCTCGCGCAAGCCCGGCGAATGGCAAAGCTACGACATCGTCTTCCACCGGCCCGTGTTCAAGGGCAAGAAAGTGGTGAAGCCGGCCACGTTCACGGTGTTTCACAACGGCGTGCTCGTGCACGACCATTACCAACTGACCGGCGGGACCGGCTGGCGCGGCCCGCATGCGGTCACGCACTACGTCCCGCATGGCGACAAGGGCCCTATCGCGCTGCAGGACCACGGGAACCCGGTCCTCTTCCGCAACGTATGGATAAGGGAACTGAAGGATTAACCGAAACTGCGGAGCGCGGGGCCGGAGTTTCGATCGTCGGCCCCGCCGTTTATTTCCGAATTACTCCAGCGACTTCGCCTTCGCGAGCGGAGCGTCGTAGTTGGGTTCCTGGGCCACTTCGGGGACGTATTCCGCGTACTGGACGACGCCGTTGCCGTCGATGACGAAGACGGCGCGCTGTTCGAGGCGCAGTTCCTTGATGTGGGTCCCGTAGGCGTTGCCGAAATTCATGTCGCGGTGATCGGACAGCGTGACGACGTTCTGGACACCGGCATTGCCGCACCAGCGCTTCTGCGCGAAGGGCAGATCGGCGCTGACGGTATAGCACACCACCTTGCCGCCGAACTGCGCGACCGACTCGTTAAACTTGCGCGTCTGCGTGTCGCACACGGGCGTGTCCAGCGAAGGCACCACGCTGACGATACGGACCTTGCCCGCATCCGTCGCGAGGGTGACGGGCGAGAGGTCGTTTGCGAGCAGCGTGAAGTCCGGCGCTTTGTCGCCGACGTTCAGTTTTTTGCCGATGACGGTCAACGGACTGCCCTTGAAGGTCAGTTCCCCTGTGCGTTCGGTCATGGTAGTGGCTCCTTCTGCTTGCGCCCATATGGGGCGGACTTCATGCGTTGCGGACAGTCAATGTGCAGCGGACCGCAGCGAATGCGCGGCACACACGCCCAAGCATAGCAAATGAACGGGCCGCTCGGAAAGTTAACGTCGTTCGCAGTTGCCTTCGCGAGGCCCGTGCTGGCGCCGTGGCACAGCGAGCCAGTACCCCACAAGCACGGCGGGAAAGCCCGCGCTTCGGCGACGTCAATTCGGCCGCGGGCGCGGTACACGGAATGACCGAAGGCGTCGACGCCTTCGCCGAGTTGGGTCGACTAACCCGCATTTCTCACCAGTCGCTCCCGATGACGGGAGCGACTGGTGAGAAATGCTCAGGAGATGGCATAGAAGTCAATCGGGTGAGGATTTTTCACACCAACAGCCCGTTTTTCCTGTCGCTGCATAAAAATATGTGCCGCACGAAGTGGTATCCTTCATTGCCCGCGGGTGTGAAAAATCCGGGCTAACGACGTTCGAGCAGACGTTACCATCGTGTTTCCATGCGACAATCGGTCCGAACCGACGTCATTCCGAAGCCCCCTTCGGGGGGTGGGTTCTGCGTAGGCTGCCGATGCACGGATGCCGGCAAGTTGAACCCCCGGCGCGCGCTTCAGTTCGCTCCAAGGTCGAACCAACATCATGTCGGCTACGTCGCGTCGGACAATGTGGAGTGCGGGAGCTCGCTCCCGCATACCGTTGTGTAAAGTGTGCAGGCGTTGTGCGGGTACTCGCGCCCGCGGACCTCTGCGGAACTGCGCCCGCGGACCTGTGCGGAAGCTTTGCGGGAGCGAGCTCCCGCACTCCATATTATCGGCGGAGCTCCCGCATACCACATTATCGGCGGAGCTCCCGCACTCCAAATTATGGGAGGTCTGATGTCGATCGCGCTTCCGGATCTCGCGAGGCGAAACCGCATCATCGGGCTGTCGTATCGCCGGGCGCGTCGCTGGACTGGCTTCGAATTGTGCGTCGCGGGTATAGTTCCGACCCTCTCAGTACAACGCCAAAAGCGGGTTGTGCTTGCCGGGGTAAGAAACACGGCGAAATGTCGCCGTGTTTCTTGGGAGTCACTTCGAAACGGGCGGGGTTGATCATGGTTCTGATAGACAACAAGCTGGACGTTCGCGAACTGAAAGACTCATTGCAGCATTTTTTCAGTCTCGCGGGACACAAGATTCTGCGCCTTAATGAGAGGTGGGACCCGGCAAAGGGATCGCCCGTGTTCACGCAGAGGGGAAGGTACGCGTCGCGCGGATGGACCGAGTGGACGCAAGGGTTTCAGTACGGATGCCAGATCCTGCAGTTCGACGCAACCGGCGACGAACGCTTCCTGCGCATCGGGCGCGAGAACACCATTCGCCACATGGCGCCGCATGTCAGCCATATCGGGGTGCACGACCACGGATTCAACAATGTATCCACGTATGGCAATCTGCGGCGCCTGGCGCGGGAAGGCCGCACGCGCGACGGCGAGGATGCGGTGCACTTCTATGAAATGGCGCTCAAGACATCCGGCGCCGTGCAAGCGGCACGGTGGACGACCATCGCCGACGGCACCGGATTCATCCATTCGTTTAACGGCCCGCACTCGTTGTTCAGCGACACGATCCGTTCGTGCCGGGCGCTCGTGCTCGCGCACGAATTGGGCCACTGCCTGATGGGCGAGAACGACCGCCGAATTTCGCTGCTCGGCCGCGCCATCGAGCACGCGCACAATACGGCAAGATTCAACGTGTATTATGGCGAGGGTCGCGACCTATACGACATACCGGGCAGGGTCGCGCACGAAAGCATCTTCAATACCAGGGACGGCCAATACCGCTGCCCGAGCACCCAGCAAGGGTATTCGCCGTTCACCACGTGGACACGTGGGCTGGCCTGGGTCGTGTTGGGCTATGCGGAGTTGCTCGAGGCGTTGGATGTCCTGGACGACGCGGACCTGAGACGGTACGGCGGCAAAAAGAGAATTCGTCAAGAGTTTACTCGCGCCGCCACCGTCACAGCAGATTATTTCATCGAATACACCCCGATTGACGGTGTTCCGTACTGGGACACGGGCGCACCTGGTTTGTCCAAAATGCCAGGTCATCGGGAACAGCCCGCGCAGCCGGACAATCCCTACGAGCCCGTAGACAGTTCGGCGGCCGCCATTACCGCGCAGGGTCTGTTGCGGTTGGGGAGGGCGCTTGGCGTGAAGGGCAAAGGGCTGCGCTACTACCAGGCCGGCCTCACCGTGGCGCGCACGCTTTTCGCGCCGCCGTATCTGTCCGAGGACCCCAAGCATCAGGGGCTGCTGTTGCATTCGGTGTACCATCGTCCGCGCGGGTGGGATTATGTGCCGAGGGGCCGGCGCGTGCCGCAAGGGGAATCATCGATGTGGGGGGACTTCCATGCGATGGAGCTGGCGGTGTATCTTATGCGCATCGTGAATGGCGGACCTTATCTTGCGTTCTTCGATCGGAGGTGAGGTCTGTGTAAACGCATTGCGCGCGGGGCTGCGCGTGAACGAAGCGGGGTGCATACTATGTCGGAAACGGTGCAGAGGAAACGTGTGAGCGCAAAGGATTTTCCAAAGCGAGAGATCGTGATCACCCAACGTGAAATGCCGCCGGCTCCACCCGCCTTGGCGTACTGGAGTCTGCTGCCCGCTGCCGGGTCGGCGGTGTTGTGGTTTTTCGTTCCGGCATTCGGTGTGGTGTGGCCCGTGTTGACGGTATGCCTGCTTTGGCTCGGGCTCGGATTCATGCTGCACCGCGAACGGCGCCGCGAAGACCTCGAAGTCGATCGCGAGATCGCGCTGCGATGGATCACGCATTTCACCGGGGGCGTTGCGCTCGGCTGCCTCGCCTATCTGGTATACGGGTTCATCGCGGGGTAGGGTCAGCCGTCGCCGATCTCAAAGGTACGCCCGAGGTGCGCGCTGAGACGCTCTTCGCGCCGTTTGCTGAGGTTCAGCGCAGGCTGTCGGCGGACTTGAAAAACATCTCCCTGAATCCCCCGTTAGGCCGAATTTCTCACCAGTCGCCCCCCGTCAACGGGGGCGACTGGTGAGAAATGCGGGCTAGAGCAATTCAAGTTTGAACGTACCGTTGCCGATAGATAAGGCATGAAGGCGTATTCGGAGGATTTGCGCGAACGGGTGGTGAAGGCGTGCGACGAAGGCAGGCTGTCTCGCCAAGACGTTGCCGAGCGCTTTTCGGTCAGTACGCGATGGATTCGCAAACTCC
>BTUX01000071.1:0-18828 GCA_045863315.1 Candidatus Hydrogenedentota bacterium
CCCGCATTTCTCACCAGTCGCTCCCGATGACGGGAGCGACTGGTGAGAAATGCTCAGGAGATAGCATGGAAGTCAATCGGGTGAGGATTTTTCACACCGACACCCCGTTTTCCCTGTCGCTGCATATAAGGTATGTGCCGCACGAAGTTGTATCCTTCATTGCCCGCGGGTGTGAAAAATCCGGGTTAAATCGTCAATCGTGCGCGGGAAGCCTCCATTTTAGCCTTCAAACTTTTTCGACGCTGCGCCGGCAGAATTCCATGAGCCTCTCGATTGCCGCCAATGGAACTGCGATTAAAAAAAGGAACTATTGGGGCCTGCGGGTACACCGTCCGGCTTATTCCGGCATCGCCAGTTCCCGCTCCAACTCTTCCTGTGTCCGCTTCAAGGCATTTTCGATTTCCTGTCGCGCGGACTCGACAGCTTCCTGCAATTCATTTGGTGGCGGATAGATTGCATTCCCGTACGCGCACACAATCCGCGAAAATGGTTTGGGGATCGCCATGCGGTCCCACGACCGCATGCGCCAGCATCGCGTCACCGCAAGACCAACCGGCACCACGGGAACGCCCGACCTCACGCTTAAGACCGCTGCACCGGCTTTGGATTCCCGTCGCGGCCCGCGCGGCCCGTCCAATGTCAATCCGATCGTAACCCCGTGCCGCAGCGCTTCCTCCATGCGCCGGAGCGCGTCGCTTCCTCCGCGACTGGAAGAACCGCGCACCGCATCCAGTCCAAGATAGCGGATTACGCGCGCCACCAGTTCGCCGTCGTAGCTATAACTGGTCAAGGTGTGATAGCCGGTCCGTCGATATCGCCATGCCGCCAACGGCAACACTTCGTGCCAAAACGCCAGAATCACTCGGCCGTGTTGGGCCTCGGCCTCTTCGTGGCAGTGGCGGTTCCGGATTTCGAGTCGGCACGTCGCGAAAAGGAGTTTCATCGCAAATGCGACGATAGGAGGGAGGACTGCCAGGCTGAACCGGTCGCGCAGCGAAAACACGACCGGCGTGGAATAATCAAGTTCGGGATGGCTCAACGGCGCTCGAGACCCCTTACGAGTTGCCAGATCACCCGGGTCCGCGGTGTCGGCAACGCGGACAACTGCGCCCGTCGCACAATTTCGCCGCTGATGGCATCGTTCTCGGTCTGTTTACCGGCACGAATGTCCTGAAGCATCGACGACACGTTCTCCGCAGTGTCTTCGCAGGTCTTCTCCGCGACTTCCACCACGCTGTGTTCGAAACGATACCCTTCCGTTGACGCGACTTTGACCGCTTCCACGACCAAGTCCCGCATCAACTGGCGCACCTCCGGGATTTTCAGGATCTCGCCGTTCGGGATGTTGAGCAGCGCCGTAATCGGGTTGATCCCCGCGTTCACGGCCACCTTCTCCCAAATAATCTGGCCCGGCGACTCGGTCAGTTCTACGGTGAACCCCGCCTGGCTGAGCACCTTGGCAGCCGGCGTCATCGGGCACGACGTCCACGAGCCGAACCGCGTGAATCCCGGCGCGACGTGCTTTACATGCCCCTCGCCAAGCAGCGTGACGGCCTCGGATGTCACCCCCGCCAGCAGGTTGGCGCTTCCGACCAGCGAACTGAGGGTTTCAACATTGCCCAGCCCATTCTGCAAGGTCAATACAGGGGTCTTGCTATTCAAGTTCAATCGGATCGTCGAGTAGGCCTTGACTAGCACGATCACTAGGTCGAGTCCCGACGGCGTTGCCGTAGTCACCTTCGGGTGCGCGGTATAAGTGCCTTCCGCTTCTTCCACGGTGATTCCAGCGGCTGACAGTCGTTGCGCCCGGTCTGGTTTGTAATCGATAAGGGTGACGTCCGCGTCAGCCTTATACAACCGCGCCGCAAACAAACACCCCATCGCGCCCGGTCCAATGACGCCGACTTTCATGCGTTAATGCCTCGCGCTGTGCGGGTCACTCGTCCGCCGCCCTGATGAAGCAGTCCTTGAACTCCCTGATTTTCGCTAGATCGTCCCTCGCCTTCAGCGCTGCGTCCCGATCCGGATAAGTGCCGATGCAGGCTCGTAGATGCTTGCCATCGGTGGACGGAATGATCATGACGTCGTAATCGCTGTTGTCCTCGATACGGGCCTTGAATTTCCTCGCATTTTCCGGCGTAGCAGCGTCGAATGATGCAACCTGTACCGTAAAGGTGCCTGCGGCCAACCTGGGCGCAAATCCCGCCTGCGTAGACACCGGTTCGCTCCTCGCCACGACAGACGGCGCCTGACCCTTCTCGGTGTCTTGCGCGGCGGGTGCGGCTGTGGGTGCGCTGGCCAATTCAGCCGCAGGCGGCTCGCCTGCCTTCGCGGCTGCCCCTGCCTCAATCTTCTCGACCACTCTCGTTGGCGGGGACGTATCCGACTTTGTCATTTTCTCATCCCGGCGGGGGGGAGGCGCCGGAACATACTGAACGTTGGGCTCTCGCTGATTGACGGCTTTCGAGGGCGGCACTAACCCTGCCGTCGGAGTTGAATCTTCCGGCAATACGACGGGTGCGGGTGCCCTCGACTCGACTGAGGGGACAGAGCTCACGGATTCCGGTGTAGTCGAACCGACCTCGGAGAGGGGACGGGGCAGCCGTCGATCCGGCTCGAGGCTTGCCACTTCACCACCCTGCTGGTAGCGCTGGACCAAAATACCCGCCACGAAGAACCCACACATGGCCAGCAGGAGCACCGAAATGGCAAGAACCAACTGATAGGACGACAATTGCAGCGCCGGCATCTCACGCGGATCCGGACTGGACTTACCGCTCGGCATCGCTTCCCCCGGGTTCGCTCACGGCCTGTTCGGGATTCGCCTCGGACGGCCCCTCGATCTCCGCAAGAGCTTCCATGATACTCACACGGGCGGCCTCCAATTCCGCGTAGGTCAACTGCGGGTCGCGCACCTCGACGAGCCGGTTGCCGATTCTATCGTTGAACAACGCAAGCCGCCCTGTCCCATCTTCGCTGTCCGACTCCCTGATGAGGCGGAACACCTTCTGCCTGCGCAACAACTGGGCCGCGAGATAAGCCCTCGCCAGCTTCATTCTATCGTCCGACTCGAACGCATCATAAAACAACTTGCGCAGAGGCGAGAAGGTCTCTTCGGGCTCTTGTTCGGCCGCCTTTGGGTCAACGTATTGAGTTTCCCACACCGCCATCGCGCCCGCGCCGCGTCCGGGATCCCACGCCGACTCTGAAAAGTCCTCCCGCACAATTTCCCGATCTTCAATCTTGACTAACGACACCACTTTCTCGCCGTGGTCAAACGGACGAGAGGTGCCCGCACACACGCGTCCTGGTTTCCCGATACGAATTTCCATGAAATACTAATTCGCGTTCCCGCTTTGCGGTGGTTTCCTGGCTCCCATGATTCCGCCGCCAATTTTAAGCAAATCGACAAGGATTTTTCTAGGCGCATCGATCACCCGCAGCGCCTCGTTCGCCGCCTCCAATGCCCCGCTCACGAGCGTCACGTGTACCGGAGGCGTGTCTTCAAGTCGGCTGGAAGGCTTGATTGTGGGCCCCGAAAGTGTGAACGCCAGGTCAATCCGTTGTTGGGCGATTCGATGTCCTTGAACGTTGAAGTTATCCCGCAACAGCGGAATACGCTCGGCGGCCTCCGGCGACACCGCAATCTTGATCGAGTAGTTCATGTCTCCATCAATCACAAACTGCCCGGTCGCGTTCAGTTCCATTGCGTCGGATGCCAAGTGAATCCGCGGCGTCCGGACCACGTCCTTCTGAAATTCGACGTCCGCCTGGAGGGTGGAAAAGCGCAGGGAGGGGGGAAGGGCCGACACCTCCCCCTCGAGCTGCTGCTCAAATCGAGAAATCAAATAGTCCGCGCTGAATTGACCGTCGCGAATCTCAAACGATCCCAATCCGCTAAGGGTCCGCGGGTCGTCGCGATCTTGGCTGTATCTCACCTCGCCTGTCATGTCACCCATGAAAATGTCGGGCTGGTTCAGGTGCTTCAGAAGGTAAGTGGATGGGACATTCCGCCATTTCGCCTTCGTCTCGTAGGAGTTTTCCGTACGGTTGCTCACGTAAGTGCCACTGACTGTACCGTCTCCCACCTTGGCCGAGTACGATTTGAGCCCGATCTCGGTGAGCGTCATGTACGCCTCTCCCGTGAAGTCGCGTCCTTCCCAAGGCGGGGCGATTATCGTGTCGGCGGACAACTCGTACGTCCAGTCCCGATCCATGGGGGGATACTTCTCCAAGTCCCGGCTCATCGGCGCAAACCACCGGCCACCGCGGAGTGGGGGGGTGGTCACACTGGATGCGTGCAATCGTAGTGTGCCCATCGACTCCTTGCCTTCGCTCAACTCTCCCGCAAGCGTCACCGACTTGCACACAAACGGATCTTCAGAATCTTCAGCTCGCAATGCGATCTCATCGACCTCGCACGCAAGCGTCGCGTGCCAGCCCTGCCCCGTATGAGGGGCGCGCGTCCACTCATATGACGCCGATCGACCGGTGCCTCCCGTGATCACGTACGGGAGCGGAAGGCACTTACCGATTGAAACCACGTCCAGTTTGTCGGATGTCGCCTTCGCCGTCCTGAGTCCCCATTTCTTCCCGTCGTAGGCGAGGTTTAACGTAGCAGAAAGCTCTGAACCCGCAGCCGTCCCCGTCACCTGAAGGGAAGCGCTCTTTTGGGGAGTATACGTACCGGTAATGCGACCCGTCGCCCCAATCCCAATCCCCTTTAGAAACCACCATCTATACCCGATTTCGGCCTGACTCGCATCCACATCCCCCTCAAAACTCCACTTCCCGTTTGCCAACCTCGCGGTCGTATTGACGGTCGCACTCCCGCCTAACGCCACATTACGAATCGCAGACCCCAACTTGGTTTCCTCGATGGCCGGAATCATGCCGGAGAAATTCAATTCGCCTGATTGAGAAGCCAGTTCATATCGCGCCCGCGCGATAAGTGGTTGGCCGCGATACATTGCGGTTAAGGGGTGAACGGACACGACCCCTGACTCCAGCACCACGTTGGCGGTCACCCCTGCCACCTCGACCCCAAAATCCGATTGTTTAAGCGTTCCATCGCTAATGATAGCCGACCCGCTTGGCTCCCGCGACAGCGAATCCCAGGACACCTCGAGTCGGCCAATCTCCAAGTCGGCTGTTGGGTACTGTTTATCTTTCGGAGTAAAGGCGAATCTCGCCGCGGGAATGTCGGACCGTACACGTATCACGGGCTGCCGGGATGAACCGGAGAGGGTCATTGATAATTGACTGGCCGCATCCACGGAATACGTCACAGTGCCGTATTCGTCCATTCTGTTTGCCAAGGCGAAATTCAGAAGTTCCTCGACCGGAAGCCGTTTCGTTGAAAAGGTCAAGTCCAGGTCCGGTGGGCCATCGCCAAAGCGGATGGTCCCGCTTGCGTTCCCCGCGATAGCATTAGTGTTCGCTTCGGCCATGGACACTGTAAGCACTCGGGACGACGTATCATAGGTCCCAAACGCCGTCACGGTTCCCGTCGCGGGCTCGAGGAACTCCGGCTGGTCTCGCACCGTCATGTCGGTAATCGTGGACTCGAACCTCAAATCGAGCCTTGCGTCCCCATGCGCCTGAATGCGCACGTTTGGGCTCGCCGTTCCCGTAGCGACAAAGCGCTGAGATGCCGGAAGGAATAAACTTACATCGTCTGAGTCGACCAATGTGCACCCAAGACTTATCTCATAATCATCAACTGAAGCGTAGCGTCCAATAGCTCGAATGCGCTTCGCCGGATTCCGCGAGAGATTCCCTTCCGCCGTGATCGTCAATACGGGTGACGCCGGCAGACGCGAAACATCGAAATCGACGCCGTCCAGTTCGAGAGTGGACTCATCCACCAAGTTGACTATGGAAACTCTGCACCCACTACCGCTTACTCGAAAAGGAAGAACAGCGCTCGCGTCCAGTCCTGTTAACATTTCGAAGTTAGAGGACCTTTTCCCCTCCGCAGGGCCGCGGCTCCGACGAACCGCCAGTGAGCTCCCATCCACCTGCACCCGGTTGATACTGAGGTCGCCATACAGAAGTTCCACCAAATCGATGTAAATATATGCGAGAGGGGCGTTCAGTTCGATTTCGGTTCCATCCACGGCCTTGCGCCGGATACTGACCCCCTCCGCCTTCAGCCCGCGCAACCCGAATGCAGACACCGAAGCGACTGCCATGTCTGCGCTGATTCGTGACCGCACGTTCGCCAACACTTGCTCTCGAAGGCCTTCGAGCTTGTACTTGGCGAAAAGCGTGCCTCCCGCCACCGCCGCCGACACCAACAGCAGCGCAACCAGCCAGAAACGGGCCGATCGGTTGGATCGCACCCATGTATCGTAAAACTCGTGCTGACTATCGATTGTTGTCGTTACTTTCCGCTGTCGCTTCTTCCGGTTGAACGTCGCGCTTGGACCAATCCAGCCCCTTCTTCTTCAAAATTGCTTGCTCCAGCTTCGCCGTCACTTCGGGATTGTCCCGCAAGTACTGCCTGGTGTTCTCGCGTCCTTGGCCCAGGTTCTCGCCGTTAAGTGAAAACCACGCGCCACTCTTTTGAAGTATCTTCTCCTCGACGGCAAGGTCGAGAAGATCGCCCTCGCGGGATATCCCTTCGCTGAACAGGATATCAAACTCAGCCTGTCGAAAGGGGGGAGCCAACTTGTTCTTTACAACCTTAGCGCGTACTCTATTTCCTACATCCTGCTCGCGCTCCTTAATCGTCGCTATTCGCCTAACATCAATTCTCATACTGGCATAAAACTTAAGCGCACGTCCACCCGTCGTGGTCTCGGGGTTGCCAAACATTACGCCAATCTTCTCCCTAATCTGGTTGATGAAAATAACCAAAGTTCGTGACCGGCTGATAGCCGCCGTCAACTTCCGCAAGGCTTGGGACATCAATCGCGCCTGAAGTCCCACGTGCATGTCGCCCATGTCGCCTTCGACTTCTGCTTTCGGAACCATCGCGGCGACGGAGTCAATCACGATCACGTCGACCGCGTTGCTACGAACGAGGGTCTCGCAGATTTCAAGGGCCTGCTCAGCCGTATCGGGTTGGGACACCAAAAGGTTGTCGATGTCCACGCCGATCTTCTTGGCAAACGTCGGATCCAAAGCGTGCTCAGCGTCGATGAAACATGCGATCCCGCCCTGCCGTTGGGCATTGGCCACCACATGCAGGGCAAGGGTGGTCTTTCCAGAGGACTCAGGGCCGAACACCTCGACTACCCGCCCGGCGGGCAGGCCTCCGACCCCGGTCGCAATGTCGAGCGAAAGGCTGCTCGTCGAAAACGTACGTACCCGCTGTTCAAAATGATCGTCGCCAAGTCGAAGCAAGGTCCCCCGGCCAAACTGCTTCTCAAGCTGCGAAACCGCAATATCCAAGGCCTTGACCTTCGCTTCGTCTTTCACTTTCGTCTCCTCACGCATTGCGGCCATCTCCCCTGCACCTCCGTCAGTTAACTGAATAAATTTTCACCGCTCGCCCGTATCTTGGCACACGCGATGCCACCCTGTCAAGAAGTTGGTCAGAGGAGGGTTAATACACCTATTCTAGCCCGAATCACCGCAATTGTCTACGGATTTTCCACCCCAACTTCCGCTCGATTCACCGGATTGCAACCGCAGCATCGGAACCGAAACTGCTGGGTGCCACTGAGCATCTTCGCCGCACCCAATGCCCCCCAGCTCATCGCAGATCGCACCAATGGTGTCGGCGACGAAGAGCGCCTGTGCTAGCCCGCATTTCTCACCAGTCGCCCCCCGTCAACGGGGGCCACTGGTGAGAAATGCGGGTTAGTCCATGCCCAACGCTGGGCCGGTCGCTGCGAGGCCGCAACTGGGCCTGTTGTATCGAGGGAAAACGAGGGGAATACGTTGACACTCCCGCAGGTCTTTGCTATTATCCGGCCTCTGTTCGGTGTAGTGTGCCTGCTCTGGGTGGCCTATCCCCGTTTTCTGCACTACCCTAGACACTGCGAAGAAAACTTTCGAGGTGCAATTCCGTGTCCGCGGTCATTGAAACGAACAACTTATCGAAGACCTACGAGGGAGCGATCCGGGGCCAAGATGTGCACGCGCTTCAGAACCTGACCATCTCGGTCAACGAACGCGAAATCTTCGGTTATCTCGGGCCGAACGGGTCCGGTAAGACGACGACCATCAAGATGCTGCTTGGGCTCATCTTCCCGACGTCGGGCACGATGAAGATCCTTGGCAAACAAGATGTCGACTCGCCGGAGGTAAAGCGCAAGATTGGGTACCTGCCGGAAGGCGCGTACTATCCGGATTTCCTCCGGGGCGAAGAGATTCTTCGATTTTATGGGCACCTGTACGGTCTGCGCGGCAAAGACTTGGAGCACCGAATCGACGAAACCCTCGAAATCGTCGGCATGACCCGCGCCCGAAAGCGCCTCCTTCGTGGCTACTCGAAGGGCATGCGGCAGCGCATCGGCCTTGCCCAGGCACTCTTGAGCGACCCTCAAATCCTGATCCTGGACGAGCCGACTACCGGACTCGATCCGGTGGCCCGCAAGGAAATTCGGGATCTCCTGGTTCAGCTACGCGCTCAAGGCAAAACGCTGATGATATCGAGTCACGAGTTACTCGAAGTGGAACTGATCAGCGACCGCGTCGGTATACTGTATGAAGGGGTGCTCCAGACCTTCGGCACGATTAACGAACTGCTGATGGACCGCGATCTCACCATCGACACGAGCGGGGTTACCGAGCAAGCCATCAGGAACTTGGCGGACCGCGGTATCAGCACCGATGACAACGTCGACGGCAAGGCACGGTTCCGGGTCCCGCCGTCTCTATCGCTTTACGAGGCGCTCGACCTGATGAAGGCGGAAAAACTGAACATTGTCAGCGTGGCGCCCCGTCGCGAGACACTCGAAGAGCTTTTTGTCCGCGTTATCGGAGACGCGAAGGTCAAGAAAGAAGGAAAGCCATCGACATGAGTTCCATTGCCGGCCTGTTCAGCGGTTCTTGGAGCATTGCCATCTACACCTGGCGCGAGGGCATGCGCAAAAAGACGCTTATTGGTTTTTTGATTCTGAGCATCCTTGTGATCTTCGGCTCTCAATTCATCACGGCGTTTCTGACTACGTCGAACGTTGCCGACGCCAGCCAGTCGGATCTGGACGTAAAACTTATCAAGGATATCTGCGTCACCGCGATCGCGATTTTCGGAGTTCTTATCACGATCTTCATTTCGGCGTCCGTAGTGCCGACCGAATTGGAGAACAAAGTAATCTATACGATCCTGTCAAAGCCGGTACGCCGTTTTCAGTACTTGCTGGGCAAGTTCGTCGGCGTACAGTTAATCGTCTTGATTAATTTGGCGCTTATGGGTGCCCTTTTTCTCGTGGCGCTGTACTTCAAAGAGCGCGTTTTCCCCACGCTCCTCCTCTATGCCATTGGACTGACATACTTTCAGTTTCTTATCGTCTCCGCATTCACCTTCGCCATTTCGTGCACCTCAACTTCTCCTGTCCTGCCGACCATCGGCGGTTTGTTCATCTACATAACCGGCAACCTCACGGAGTATCTGAAAGACGTATCCGACCGCGTAGGCCAGGCGGAGAGCACCATTGACGCGCTCATCGGCCGCGCGGCCTGGGCGCTGTACAATGTGCTTCCCAACCTTCAGTTCTTCAATCTAAAAGACCAAGTTCTGTTCTTGCCTGCGAACGACCCCCCTCGCGACACCCAGATTCCGGCGCTGGTCACGTACGGACTCGTGTACGCGCTGGCGGGCTACATCATGGCGTATTGGATTTTCCGCAGAAAGGAACTCTAGCGGCCGTGTCACAGGCGCCTAGGAACCTCCTGATCGGACTTCTTTTCGCGGCGACACTTGCGCTGGGGGCCGCCCAAGGAAGGCGCGTCGGGCATTTGCGCGAGTGCGAGATCTTTTACCGGTGGATGCTTTCGGCCTCCAACCAGGTGCGCCTGTTCGGCCAACCGGGCTATGTGCCGCCAGGCGAAGACCCCGCCAAGTTTCGTGATGAAGAACTCTTTGAGAAGCTGGTGGAATCGACCGAACCAGTCTTGCCGGATATACCCTTGGACAAATTGGACTACGACTCTAATGGTAACCCGTTTCCAAAAATTGTGCGCTATTCCTCGGTGCCCCGTCCGGAGCCGGGTACCGAAGAAGCCGAACCCGAGCGCGGAGAGATAATTACTCAAGAGCGCCTGGAACGGGAAGCCCAACTTTGGACGCTCGCGCAGGATCCGGCGCTTGCGCCGGTTCGCGCCGAAATGGCCGCAGCCTATCGGGCAGGGGAAATGACGAGTCTGGGTTCTCAGTTCGGCGTGGC
This sequence comes from Candidatus Hydrogenedentota bacterium, assembly GCA_045863315.1. Classification (GTDB taxonomy): domain Bacteria; phylum Hydrogenedentota; class Hydrogenedentia; order Hydrogenedentales; family SLHB01; genus JABWCD01. The sequence goes on from BTUX01000071.1 coordinate 10,341, forward strand.
CGGCATGTACGACTATGAGAACCGGAGCACGACGGCCAGTCTCGCCAACATGTTTTTCGGGTTCCGCAAAATGGCCGCGAACCTGGTCTGGCTCGAAGTCGACCGATTCTGGCACAAGGGCATGATGCATCGAATGATTCCACTGATGCACACTTGTGTGGCCCTCGATCCTACCTTCATCGACGCGTACCTGCTTGGCGCCTGGCACCTCGCCTACAACGCGACCGCAAAACTCGATGACACTCCTTGGGAGCTGCGTACTTACAAGCCGCAATACGAGGCCTGGGTGGGGGAGAAGGAGGCGCTGTACTTCGAGGCCGTTGACTTTCTTCGCGACGGCATACGTAAGAACCCCCGAAACTACAAACTGTATTTCGACCTTGGCTATGCCACGTATGAGAACAAACTGAACGACCACGTCAACGCGATCAAGTACCTGTCCGAGGCCGTGCGCGTGGACCACGATAAGTGGGTCAGACGGCAGCTCTACCGCATTCAGGGATTGAATGAACAGTTCGAAGAGTCAAAGGCCGGGTGGGAGAGTTACCTGCGGTGGCAGCCCGACAACGTTACCGCCCCTCGTTTCATCCGGCTCATGGAGGGCCGGATTCTGGAGCGCGATCTGGAACATGCCGGCGTGTCGGCGAGGGCAGCCGAGCGACTCGCCAAACGGGCTGCCGGCCAGGGCGACGCGGCCGCTGCGGCCGATTGGCAGGCCAAAGCGGAGCAAGCGCGTGAGAAGGAGAAGCAACTCTTTCAGGCAGCCAAGAAATTCTGGGCCGACGAAGTGGAGAGGAGCGGCGCGCAGAAGGATACCTTCGCCGAGGCCCGGATGCTTCGCCTCGAAGCAATTGAACTCGCCGCAAATGGTCAATACGTCGAGGCGAATATCGCTCTGGAACAGGCGCGCTGGGCGAGCAACGAACTGTGGAATGAAATGACGGACCTTATGGTGCGATTCAAACAGGAGTCGAACACGCCCCTCGCCCTCACCGAGAAGAAAGCGCTTCAACGGTACGAGGAGCAACTTGAGTACACGCGGCATCTGCCACGGCCCATCGGCGGGTTCGTCTATCGTTTCGACAACGGGACATGGCGCCGGGAAGGATACGGGGGAGAGGAGACGGTAAAGGTTCGCGAAGATTCGGCCGAGGCCGATCTTCTGCAGTTCGAACATCCCGAAACCGCGAGGGTTCTGAGCGAACTGGACGGAAACATCATCCTTCGCGCCGGAGATACGTGGTTCGAGTACGAATCGAACTCGACCGCAAAGCCGTCGAAGTTGTATACAGCTTCAGCCTGACAGCGCGTGTGCTTGCGTAGCTCGTGGCCGTCCCATGCCGCACGCCAGCTATTGAACCCCCGATTGCGCTCTGATCTTTCGGCGGGTTGAATTCAACTGGATGCGGAACGTAGTTGGAGCGTTTCTCATTGATTGTGAGTCCGGACCTCATTCGGGAAAACCTGGCCCGCGTCCGCGAACGCGTGGCCGCGGCAGCCGAACGTGCCGGACGCCATCCCGGCGCAGTGACGATCGTTGCTGTCACAAAGAGCGTCGGACTCGACGAGATTCAAGTCTTGTACGAACTGGGCATTCGCCATTTCGGCGAAAACCGAGTCGAACAGGCCGCCGGTCGCATCCGTGAACTGGAGCTTCCTGGCGCAATCTGGCACATGATAGGTTCCGTGCAGCGCCGCAAGGCTAGAGACGTCGTGCGCCTTTTCGACCGGGTGGATTCGGTTGACAGAGTCGAACTCGCGGAAGAACTTGACCGACGCGCGCTGGGACGCGCCGAGCGCCTGCCGGTGTTGCTCGAAGTAAATGTCTCCGGAGAGGCCTCCAAGCATGGCTTCGCCGTCGACGCCCTGCCGGAATCCATGGCCCGGCTCGCGAAGCTGGCGCAGATTCGCGTAGAGGGATTGATGACCATGGCCCCACTCGTCCATGATCCCGAGGAAGCGAGACCTGTCTTCCGCCGGCTTCACCAGCTCACGGTTGAGTTCGGCCTCCCCGAAACGTCCATGGGGATGTCAAATGACTTCGAAGTCGGCGTTGAGGAGGGCGCGACGGAAATCCGCGTCGGCTCGATTCTCTTCGAAGTGCCTACCAGCGTATCGTAGCGAATACGCATGGGCACGAACTTTAAAAACGGAAATCCGTTTGCGCGTCGGTTACAATCCCGACTGCCCTATATGTATCTAATCTCGGGCCGAGGTCAATGAATGTTGCCGTCAATTGAAAAAATCCGTACCGAGGCAACCGCGGAGATCGCCGCGGCCACCGCCGTTCGCGAAATCGAGGAACTTCAGGTCAAGTACTTGGGCCGCAAAGGCGCCCTCACCGCCCTGCTCCGCGGCGTCAGCGAAGCACCCCCGGACCAACGACCCGCTCTCGGAAAAGCTGCCAACGAACTTAAGCAGGCGCTGACCGACCTAATCGAACACCAATTACAGCGGTTTCGCGAGGCTGAACTTCAGACCTCTCGCGGCCGGGAGACGCCCGATCTGACCCTTCCGGGCCGCCGCCCTCCAAAAGGCCATCTTCATCTGGTGTCGCAGATCACGGATGAGATAATTGAGATTTTCACTGGGATGGGATATCAAGTGGCAACGGGCCCGGAAATCGAGACCGAGTACTACAATTTCGATAGCCTGAACACCCCTGAGGATCATCCCGCGCGAGACTCGCACGATACCTTCTTTGTCCGGCCGGGCCTCGTCCTTCGTACGCACACGTCTCCCGTACAAATGCGCGTGATGGAGAAGACCAAGCCGCCCATAGCTGTCGTGGCGCCCGGCAGGGTCTATCGTGTCGACGCGGATTCCACGCATAGTCCCATGTTCTATCAGATCGAGGGACTTTTGGTGGACGAAGGCGTCAGTTTTGCCGACCTGAAGGGAACGATGATGATGTTCCTCCGGCGGCTACTCGGCGCGGACGTCCAAGTACGGTTCAATCCGCATTTCTTTCCGTTCACCGAGCCGTCGGCTGAGGTCCACGTCCTCTGGACCTCCGAGCGGGGAGGGGGGGAGCCTGAAACGAGGTTGCTCGAGATTGGCGGTTGCGGAATGGTGCATCCGAACGTCTTTCGGTATGCCGGCATTGATCATGAACGATACACCGGCTTCGCGTTCGGAATGGGAATCGAGCGCATCGCCATGGCACGACACCAAATCAGCGGCATCCAATACTTCTACGAAAACGATATGCGCTTCCTGGAGCAGTTCTAAATATGCGAGTTTCGCTAAACTGGTTGCGGGAGTTCGTCGACATCGAGGTCTCCCCCGAAGACTTGGCCCACCAGATGACGATGCTCGGTATGGAGATCGAGTCCATCGACCGTCCAGGCGAGAACATTTCCAACGTCTACATTGGAAGAATCCTCGAAATCAGGCCCCACCCAAACGCCGACAAACTCGTCGTCTGCCGAACGGATGTCGGGCGCGGCGAACCCCTCCAAATCGTTTGCGGCGCGCGCAACATGCAGGAGGGCGATCTCGTCCCAACGGCCGTCGTAGGGGCCCGATTGCCTGGCGGCGTCGAGATCGGGTGCCGCAAAATGCGCGGACTCGAGTCGCAAGGCATGATGTGTTCGGCCAAAGAACTAGGACTGGGTAAGGACCATGAAGGCCTTCTCATCCTGCCGCAGAGTCTCGCAATCGGGGCGGATGCCAAACAGCTCCTGGGTCTTGACGATGTAATTTTCGAGATCGAAGTAACCCCTAACCGCGGCGACTGGGCCAGCATGCTGGGGGTCGCCCGCGAACTGGCCGCGTTCTATGGTAGGCCGCTGCGGGTTCCGGACATCCACCTACGTGAATCCGAACAGCCCGTGGATCGGTTGTCATCCGTCACCATCAACGACCCCATTCGGTGTCGACGTTATATCGGACGAGTCATCTCGGACATCGGATCCGCTGCCACACCCTTATGGATGGCGCAACGTCTGGCCTTCGCGGGGCAGCGCACGGTGAACGCCGTCGTGGACATCACGAATTACGTGCTTCTCGAGACCGGGCACCCCCTGCATGCGTTCGATTTTGACCGTCTGGAAGAGAACCGAATCGTCGTTCGACGCGCCCGGAACGGCGAGGTTATCCGAACAATCGACGGCGAGCGCCGTTCACTCCGAGACGATATGCTCGTTATCGCCGACGCAGCGAACCCGGTCGCCATCGCCGGCATCATGGGGGGAATGGACAGCGAAGTGGGGGAGAGCACCCGGACGGTCTTTCTCGAGAGTGCGTGGTTTGACCCTTCCAGCGTTCGTCGCACAGCCAGGTCGCTGGGTATGAACACGGAAGCCTCGACCCGCTTTCAGCGAGGAGCAGATCCGGAGATGGTCGCGTTTGCCGCGGACCGTGCCGCCCAGCTCATTGCCGAAATATGCGGGGGCGTGGTGGCGGCCGGAGTACTCGACGAGTATCCGAACCCCATCCCTTTGGCCGAAGTGACCCTTCGGCACGAGCGTACGAATAAGCTATTAGGAATCAGAATACCCGTCGATCGCCAGCGCTCTATATTAGAGCAGTTACGATTCTCGATCTGTGAAGTCAATGATTCCCAGTGTGTTGTAAGAGTTCCGTCTTGGCGCCATGATGTGGGGCAAGAAGCCGACCTCATCGAGGAGATCGCACGACTGTACGGATTTGACAATATACCTGCGTCAATTCCGGTTGTGCACAAGTCAGAGGTAGTTCTTGCGCCGGAAGAACTTGTTATACGGAAATTGCGCCGGTACCTGGTTGGGCTGGGACTGACAGAAATGATGTGCCTTACCTTCAGTTCCTCGGATGCATTACGAAAGGCCGGACTTGACGAACAGATCGCTCAAATGGTCAGACTCCAAAATCCCCTGAGTTCAAATTCGAGCGGGATGCGGACCACCATGCTCACAAGCATGCTCGAGGCCGTATCGCTGAATATTCGCAGGGGCCGACAGCGGGTCTGCGCCTTCGAGCTTGGACATGTGTACCATGACGAAAAGCGCCTGGAATGTCCCATCGAAAAGCCCAGACTCGGAATTGTGCTGAGCGGCCTGCGTCATGAGCCTCACTGGGGAATGGAAAAGGTCTCGTTCGACATATTCGATATAAAGGGGATTTTCGAGGCTGTCGCGGATTTCTTTGGCGCCGATCCCATATGGGAAACTGACCCGTTTGGCGTGTTTGAGGAGAAATACTCAGGAATCGCGAAAATCGAGAGCGGCCCTATAGGTCGTTTTGGCGCCGTGAAACAGAGCATTCTACATCCGTTGGAAGTGGATCAGCCGGTCTTCCTCGCGGAGGTCTTCCTCGAAAACCTTGTCACCCTCCCGAAGAAGACTCGCGCGTTCCTGGCGCCTTCTCAGTATCCGCCTTCGCGGCGCGACATGGCCTTGCTTGTCGATACCGCCATCACCGCGGGCGAAATACTGAACGCGGCCAAGGCCGCAGGCGGAGACATACTGAAATCCGCCACCATATTCGACGTATACGCCGGCGACCGCATTCCCAGTGGCAAGAAAAGTGTGGGGCTGGCCTTCCAGTTCCAATCGGACGCACGCACTTTAACGGACAAGGACACCCAGCAGGCATGGGACCGAATTTACCGGACGTTGACGGAGCGGTATCACGTGGAACTTCGGTGAGCCCGACCCTTGAAGATACCGTGGCCGAAATCCACGGCCTCGTCGAAGCTGTAGAAAGGGCCTGGATAGAGGCCGAAGGGCGACGAGGAACTTTGGCCCAGATTCAAGAAGAAATCGAAAGCGCCAAGGTTGCCCTCGAGTCGGAAAAGGACCAGTTTCAACAGGAGCAATTCCGGGTCCGAAAAGAATTAACGACCGCCCGCCACGCCCTCGAAGAGAATCTGCGGCTTGTAAGGGAAAATGAGGCGTTACGCTCCAGTCGAGGGGAGCTCCAACATGGCCTGCAACACCTCTTGGATCGGGTCGTCGCCCTCAGAAGGTCTCTGCAACCATGAACTCGGACAGCGAGATGGTGGTCCGTATCGCCGGACAGGAAATCCCGGTGCCCCTGTATAAGGACGATGCCGAGACCAAGCGGGCGGCCGCCATGGTCGACGAGCATTTCCGTCGCGTCGCCGAGGCGGGGTTAAAGGTCAACACCCAAGTATTCGCTCTCCAGACCGCGTATACGATGGCAGTCGAATTACTCAGAGCTGCCGAGCGCACGGCCCAAAGAGAGTCCGAATTGAGGGCGCAGATGAACACAATCAAGAGGGCACTGGAGAGGCTGCGACGGCGTATCGAAGAATCGGGGTAGCGGGCATTCCCTAAGTAAAGAAAAATGGACGCATCATCAAACCAATCCAATTGTTCAGATCCACAATATAACGTCCGATAATATATATTACGTTCAATATCACGTGTCGATTCCGACCTCAGCTTCCTCCACGCAAACGAAATTCATGCGCACTCCTGGGGATTGAGTTGTCATATACATACCTAATTCTACAAGGAGTCATTTCCGCGGATAAGCTTGTAAATAAATATGTTACAGATGTAATCCCGTCGATTACGTTTTTGGAGCGATCGATTTTTTCAGTGGTTTTCGAAAGGCATTCTACTGAAAGGAGTACAGGGCAGAATCCGCGGTCGAAATTTGGTCGGCCTTCGCGGGCGCAATGCCGGGTGGCCCATTAGGGTCGTGTTGAGCGACGTCAGATATGCTCTACATCCTTTGCCCCGGCGCAAGGACAGCCTCTAAAGTCATGTGAATAGCCCAAGGCGCCGAACTCTGGTCGACCAGGGAGGACACGCTAGCGGGGGCTGGGGTTGGATGAAATGGAGCGGGATACGGGGTTCGAACCCGCGACATCCAGCTTGGGAAGCTGGCACTCTACCAACTGAGTTAATCCCGCTGACTGCGACGCCCTTATTCTAGCAGTACTCCCCCCTGCTGTCAATTCCAGCGTCGGGTTTGAAGCAGGCGAAAGGCGTGAGGAATTGCGTCAGGGTCTCGCCGGCCTAGCCCGGATTTTTCACACCCGCGGGCAATGAAAGATACAACTTCTTGTGGCACATACCTTTATGCAGCGACAGGGAAAACGGGCTGGTGGTGTGAAAAATCCTCACCCGATTGACTTCTATGCTATCTCCTGAGCATTTCTCACCAGTCGCTCCCGTCATCGGGAGCGACTGGTGAGAAATGCGGGCTCGGCGCGGGAACCGCGCCGGAGTCCTGCATACTCTTTCGGCATGCGCCGAACCGAGTCCCACAACCTTCCGTTGGCCATAAAAGAATATTGCGCCGGTTCCCACGAAGACAAGACAAACTCCCAGGTTATGCAGACACGTCGTTTACCGCGGCCTGTCAACAAACCGGTCGCTGGTTTGTGCCTCAAGCGAGTAAACATTACGAGTTAAAGACGTGAGGCAAGCGACAAAACACTTCACGACTTCGTGCCCAATAATCCAATCGGTTCATATGGAACTGAGCTTGAGGGGCAATGCTCGTAGAATCGCTCCTGATTCAGGGGATACTAGCATAGACCTTTATTCATTTACTTGAATATGAATAATGAAAGTGTCCATTCTCGCCGCCTTCACACCACGGATTTCACAAATAACGCCAATCAGACTTTATTTCTGATGGGTCATGCGAACCGACCCATAGTTGTGGCATTGAGACTCCGGGCAACCCTTCGAAATGTCCGTCAATTGAATAGAGTGGCATTAAGACAAACTAATCAGACATCATACTCCTCAATTCTGAACTCTGATGAATATAATGATAATAGATATCAATATATGGCCGCCATCCATTTAGACCTTAGTACATAAGCGAGACAAATACGTTTCAATTAAAACATATAGATTCAATTGGACTCCGAGTAAGCATGAGTCCAATAAAAATTACTTAAATGAAGGGAGCGACCATGCCACTGTAAACGATAACGGACTTAATCTAGTTTCGGTCTCGCAAGTAGTTCCGCTGCCGATATACTGCGGAAAATGAGCTTGCCCGGTTCGACAATATTTGGAGGCGTCGACACCTTTCGCCCAGTCCAGAAGCCAACTTCATTGAGTACCAAGACTGAAACAGGACGTGCCCCGACAGGTCGACATGGCGACCATTGGCTATGCAGCACCGACGCCTCCACCGCCCGTCTCCCAAGACCCTGGATATGCCGGTGCGAATCAAGGCCTACGTCCCTCGTTAAGTCCACACCCACAAGCGGCAAACGGCAGACGAAACACGCAAAGACCGGCCCCCGGGGGCAGAGGGCGTATGAACACAATCAAAGAGATCATGAATACCGCAAAGACCGGCCTCCGGGGGCAGAGGTCTTTTCGCGTTTCGTAGAATCGAACTTGAGTCGCTCCGCGAGCCGACGCCCCCCCCACCCGGACCGCGACCGGAGCGTCCGTCTTTCGTGTCCGCCCGTCTCCCGCCCCCCACCCGGACCGCGACACTCGATCCTGCCGAGGCCATCCACCCCACCTTAGCCCCCCCCTCCCCACGCCGAAAACTCATGTGCTAC
>BTUX01000072.1:0-18751 GCA_045863315.1 Candidatus Hydrogenedentota bacterium
GTGCCCGCGGGTGTGAAAAATCCGGGCTAGTTCGCCATCGCGGGTTGGGGGAGCAGTTCATGGTACAGGTGCTCATATTTCGTGACGATGGCGTCGCGGGAAAACCGTTCAATCACGCGCTGGCGGGCCCGACGACCCATCTCCCGCGCCAGGGATTCATCCGTCAGAATCTCGATGGCTCGCGCGGCCATGCCGTCTGTATCTCCAACTTCGCACAGGTATCCCGTCTGCCCATTTACGACCACTTCTCTCACACCGCCGCTGTCCGTGCCCAGAACCGGCACTTCGCAGGCCATCGCCTCCAACGGCACCAGACCGAAGCTTTCATGCTCGCTGGGCTGAAACACGAGGTCCGCGCAGGGAAGGATCGTCTCGATATTCTCGTAATTGCCGAGGTACTTGATGCGGTCCGCAATACCCAACTGGCGCGCGACACCGACCGCCGAGAGGCGTTCCGGGCCGTCGCCGACCATTACGAGGCGCGCGGGCACGCGGTCCGAAATCTTCTTAAAGGCACGCACAACGTCTGTAACGCGCTTGACAGGCCGGAAGTTCGAGATGTGCATGATGATTTTTTCGCAGTGTTCCGCGAAGTTGCACCGCTCAACTGCACGGTTGTTGAATTTCTCCAAGTTTACGAAGTTATGGATCGTGCGCACCGGCACAGACAGTTTGAACTCCCGGCGCGTTTCATCGCTCAACCACTCGGATACGGACGTCACGGCATCGCTGGATTCCATGGCGTACTTCGTCAGTCGGAAAAAGGACGGGTCTGTGCCCACCAGCGTGATGTCCGTGCCGTGAAGCGTGGTGACGAGCTTGAACCGTTTCCCCTCCGCAAGCATCTGTCTGGCGAGAATCGCGCAAATCGCATGCGGGATGGCGTAGTGTGCATGCCAGAGTTCGATGCCGTATTCCTCGGCGACTTCCGCGATTTTCGTCGTCAGCGCCAACGAATACGGCGGATGACGAAACAGGGGATAGGTAACGAAGTCCACGGAATGGAAGAATATGTTCTCGTGGAACCCTTGAAGCCGGAAGGGAATTTCGTAGGACACGAAATGAATCGTATGGCCTCGCTCGGCCAGCGCCATGCCAAGCTCCGTTGCAACGATGCCGCTGCCGCCGGCGGACGGATGACATGTGATGCCAATCTTCATGGGGCCTGCTCCAAGCCGGGAACGGTCTGGAGCGGGACCGGTCCGTCGCAATAAAGCGGTTCGCCGTAGGCCGCTCCGATACGCGCACCCCAATATGCGGCGCGGACCGCGATCGTGTTCCAGAACGCCTCCGACGAAACATACGTCGGACCGCCCGCATAAGTCGGATTATAGAATTGGGATCGGTATGCCCGAAGCGCCGCTTCCTTTATTTCATACGTGTCGCTGATATCCACCACAAGCTGGGGTGAGGTCGCGTCTCCGTAGACGCGGTAAAAGTAGACCGTTTTCGCGCGGTGCGGTTCCCGCCCGTCTTCCACGCGTTCGAGGCCGGCAAGGTAATTCGAATCGCGGACCAGTGCGTGCGCCGCGTCGTGATCGGGATGGCGGTCCCGGTCCATCGGCGCGATGATCACCCTCGCCCGGAACGTCCGCAGCAGTTTGATGAGCGTGCCCCGCATGGCCTCGGAGTTCGCGACGGCCCCGTCGGGAAGCCCGGCGTTTTCACGGATGGTCACCCCGAGCTGCGAGGCGGCTTCGCGCGCTTCGGCCCGGCGTTCGTCTATTGACCCTCGGGTCGCCATTTCTCCCTCAGTCAAATCGAGAATTCCTACCCGGTATCCCTGTCTAACAAGCTTGCAGACCGTCCCGCCGACGCCAAGTTCCACGTCGTCGGGATGAGCGCCGATTGCCAGCACGTCCAAACCGCCGTCTTTCATTCCCACTCGGCCCCCACTTCAGAGTTCCAATTCGTCGACGCCGAACGATTCGACATCGATGTCCCTGATGATACGCGGAATGAGGCCCCACCCGTGTTCGAACAGGTATGAGAAAACAGTATAAACGCGCTCCTGGGGCTTGCGCCACGGCGCAAAGGTATTGCACAGCCGCAACACCTGTCGGCGCGTAGCCTCGACCTGCGCCTCGTCAACATGCAGTAGCGACCGTTCGTACCAGTCGAGGTCGGACTCGATCCGGCTTGCGAGTTCCGATGGCGGAACGGGAGACTTGTCGAGTTCTGATGCAAGGTCCGCCAGTACCCGCTCGATGGCATTACGGTGCCGCCGAAACGCCTCCGTCGCTGGATTCCGCGTCGTCGCCCGCAACGCGTCGTTCACAAGCGCCTCCGGCGGAAACAACAGGGCGCCGTTCAGGTCGAACCTCAGTTTTTCGCGCAACTTGTTCAATTTGGCGTTGGTCAGAATGCACCTCGCGCGCGGGTAAACCGCCGGCATGCCGATGCCGAAATGCTCGAACAGCGGTTTCAACTGGGCCCAGTACGATACTTCGCCGGGCCCGGCGACGTAGGCCTGCACGGGAAAAAGATACTGCTGGACGATGCAGCGGAGGGCGACATTCGGGCTGAATCGCTCCGGCGACTCGCCGAGCAGACCTCGGAGTTCCTCCTGCGTATATCGCCGATCATTCGCGGGAACGACGAACCGGCCTGACTCGAACAGGACTTTTCGCCTACGTCCGTCCACCTCGAGAAAGAATCCACACTCGTTTTCATTCTTGACGATCTGCTGCTCAAAACCCAATTCCGCAAGACGTTGACCGGTCTCATTTACCAGTCGCGTCGACACCAGCGGATTACGGATTTCCTCCTCAATCACGGGTTTGGCCGCGTTTCGCGCTTCCTGGAGGTTGGAGGCGATTTGGACTAGGCCCGTTCCCTGGAACAGCCGGGCGATGATGCGGGCCGACCACTCTGCAAAAGTGGAGGACTTGTCGAGAGATGAATGAAGGAATGAGTAGATTTCGTCCCGAAATTCCGATCCCGTCGCCGCCTCCGCGGCCTGGTCGATAAGCCCATGAAGCGACGGTTCCAGGGGCACCCGGTGCATGGGCAGGCCGATCACATCCTGTTCGGGCCGATACGTGAGGGTCAGCGGCTCGTGGTTCCGGGTCAGGATATGCGCCGTGCTCGCCTCGTCGAAATCGTGGTCATCGGCCCCCAGCCAAAATACCGGCGTATAACCGATGCCATGCTTGTGGGCCACAATGCCGGCAAGTTTGACCGTGGTCGCAATCTTGTAGACCGTATAGAGGGGCCCTCCCAAGAGCGCGGGCTGCTGCCCCGTGATGATTACCGCCTCCGCCGGATTCCACTCGATCTCATTGCCGATGGCCTCTTGGTATTTCGCCAACCGCTCCGCCAGACCCGGCCACCACGAGTGCCTGGGCGGCGGATTCGCAAACACATCACCGGGCCATGACTCGAAGAAAGGCCTGAGGTCGCGATGCCCCTCGAGGTATGCTTCAAATACCCTTCTTATCGGCATTTTTGGCCTGCAACAATCATGCGTTCACTCGATGCCTGAAAAGGGGCCCCAAGAAAGTCGCCGAATACATGCTGCACCTTCAAGCCCGCGTCGCGCACCATGCCGGTCAACTCCTCTTTTGAATACAGCCGGACCGATTCACTCAGCCTGCGAACGATCCGCCCGCCTTGTCTTATTTCGGTCGTCTTGTTTACCCGAAGACCTTCCTCATCGATCCATCGTGTTTCCCTGATTTCGTATCCCTCGCTCTCCCGAAACGACTCGCGCTCCAAAGACTGCACCAGGTAACTGGGATTCATGCAGTCAATCAGGAAGCGCCCCGACGGCTTGAGGGCGGACGCGAGACATTGAATGACGCGGACATCATCCGCCGGGTCCGCAAAATATCCAAAGCTCGTGAAGAAATTTACGATGACGTCCAATGTTCCGACAAACGGGATTGCCCGCATATCCGCCCGAACAAGCCGGCTCCGCGAACCCAGATGGCGTTGAGCTTCTCGCAGCAAGGTTCGAGAGTAGTCGAGCCCTATTGAACGCTCGCTTATCGCGGAGAGATGGAGGAGGTGGCGACCTGTGCCGCAGCAGAGATCCAGCAGACGGTCGCCGGACGTTACTTGCAGGGTTTGTGCCGCGAAGAGCGCCTCGGGCCGGGCCGCCTCGATGCTTCGGTGCGCGTAAATGATTCGATACCAGTCGCCGAAGGCGTGCTCGAACCAATCCGGATCGATGCCGCCTGGACTTGGGTTCATCTCAAGTCGCGCCCACGCGTCATGCGCCGTGCGGATCGCCCACCCGATGCAAATGCAGCAGGTTCGTGCGGCCGCCCGCGCCCAAAGGCAATCCCGCGACGATCACGACCGAATCGCCTTTCAGCGCCAGGGAGTGGTCGAGGACCATCCGGTCTACAACCTGTGTCATTTCAGCCACACTTTTGACCTCGACCGATGCCGTGGCGTCGACGCCCCATACCAGCGCACACCGGCGCCGAGCCTCCTCGTTCAGCGTGATCGCCGTGATTGGGGTCCTGGGCCGGTGCCGTGCGATGGCTTCTGCACTATAACCGGACTGAGTGAAAACCACGATCCGCTTCAGGTCAACGACCTGCGTCATCCGCACCACGGCCTGGCCAATCGCTTCCTTGAATCCCGCTTCCCCATCGCCCGAATCCGAAAGCCGCATCCGCACTTCCCGAAACGGCCCCGTCGCGATCGCTTCGTCGGCGCTTTCAACTATCTTCGCCATGACCGACACCGCTTCGACGGGATAATTGCCCGAAGCCGTCTCGCCGGAAAGCATGACCGCGTCCGTCCCATCGTAAATGGCATTTGCGACATCGGCGGCCTCCGCGCGCGTGGGGCGCGTGTTGTTCATCATGGATTCGAGCATCTGCGTGGCGGTAATCACCGGAACGCCGCGCTCGTTGCACACGCGAATGAGCGATTTCTGAATCTGTGGCACGCGGTGAAGATCGACTTCGACCCCTAGATCGCCCCGCGCCACCATGATCGCGTCCGCTTCACTGACAATCTCGTCGAATCGGGCCAATGCCTCCGGACGTTCGATCTTCGCTACCACGGGGGTCGACTTGCCCGCGGCCCCGATACGATCTTTGAGCCGGCGAATATCGTCCGGCGTACGCACGAACGACAACGCCACAAAGTCGACGCCCAACTCGAGCCCGAAGTTCAGATCGTCCACGTCCTTTTCCGTAAGCGAGGCCGCGCTGACCGCCACCCCGGGCAAATTAATCCCTTTTTGCTCCCCCAGAAGCCCGCCCCGGACCACGACACAATGAACATCGGGAGGTTCCACGCCCTCGACGCGCAGTTCCATCGTGCCGTCCGCCAGCAAAATCCGGTCTCCGGGCTGTACGTCTTGATCGAGTTGCGCGTAGGAGGTGGAAACCTTGTGCTGATTGCCGGCCGTGGGGCGCGTCGTAATGCAGAATGGCGCGCCTTCGGCCAATCTGACGGGCCGGCCGCCTTCAAGCTTTCCCGTTCGCATTTTAGGACCCTGCAGGTCCTGCAGAATTGCCACATTCTGCCCGAGTTCGTCCGCGATGCTCCGCACCAGCCGGTACCGTTCGCGGTGATCCGCATGCGTTCCATGCGAAAAGTTGAAACGCGCCACGTTCATGCCGGCCCGCACAAGGCTCTCGATGGTCTCCCGCGTGCTCGAACTGGGCCCCAACGTACAGACGATCTTGGTTCGCCGCATTGCTCTACCTCGTTCTCGCGGTCGTTACGCCGCGAACGCCTCGTAGATGGCCGTTACGGTCTTTTCCAAATCGTCCTCCTCCACGCCGATGATAATGTTGTTTTCCGAGGACCCCTGATCAATCACGCGAATGTTAACACCGGCGTTCGCCAACGCCGTAGTCAGTCGGGCGGCGATTCCCACGGTCCCTGCCATTCCTTGTCCCACCGTGGCGACGAGGGCGAGTCCCGGCGTCAAGGTCACGCGATCAGGCCGGCACTCCAACTCGATGTCGTGCAGGATGCCCTTTCCGTGATTGGCGATTTCCTCGTCCTTGATGATCACCGACATCGTATCGATTCCCGATGGAATGTGCTCAAAACTCACGCCATGCTTTTCGAGAATCGACAACACACGGCGTCCGAATCCAATCTCCTTGTTCATCAGCGCCTTTTCAATATTGATCATCGTGAATCCTTTGCGGCCGGCGATTCCGCAGATCGCTTCCTTGGCCTGACGCTCCGCCAGAATCATGGTTCCCGGGTGATCAGGGGCCTTGGTATTGCGAATGCTGATGGGTATGCCGGGCTCGCGGACCGGAAAGATCGCCTCGTCGTGCAGCACGTTCGCCCCCATGTACGACAGCTCGCGCAACTCACGGTAAGTCACCTGCGCAATCCGCCGCGCATGGGGGACTATCCGGGGGTCCGCCATAAGAAACCCCGACACGTCCGTCCAGTTTTCGTACAGACGCGAGTTCGTGGCGCGCGCCACAATCGCGCCCGTCACGTCGCTGCCGCCCCTCGAGAATGTTCGGATTCGACCGTCCGGCATCGACCCGTAGAAGCCGGGCACCACAAACCGCCCCTTGCCTGTCAAGCGCTCGCCCAGCAGCGTATAGGTCTCCGGATCCAGATTGCCCTCTTCGTCAAATTTGATGAAGTCGGCGGGGTCAACGAACTCCGCCCCCAACAACCGCGCGAGCAGTTGGCCGCTCAGAAACTCCCCTCGCGAGGCCAGATAATCGGGCTCCGTATGGCGTAGCGCCTCCGCGGCGATTTGATCAAGATGCCGGTCTACCGAAAAGTCCATTCCCAGTTCGCTGGTCAGTTCCTTGAAGCGATTCGCAACAATTCCCCGCGGTTGCGCCGGATCGAGGTCTTGCGCCACGAGGCCGTGCCATGCGTAAAGTAGGTCCGTAATCTTCTTGTCGTCCGCTGTGCGCTTACCCGGCGCCGACGGGACGATATACCGCCGGTCGGGATCGGATTCGACGATTCTCTGGACGTCCCGGAAACAATCGGCATCCGCTAACGAAGTTCCCCCAAACTTGCACGTGATCGCTCCCATTCCGCGTCCATTCGCTCCTCTGGTTTTCGGCCGTCCACGCGGCGCGCCGCCGTAAGATGCCCCTATCTAGCCCGACGTACCCCTCAAAAATTCTCGTAACACCGGATCACGGCAGGAAGCTGGTAAACAAGCGGCGGATATCATTGAATGTAACAAACAGCATGAGCCCAATGATCAAGACGAGACCGGCCTGCTGCACCCATTCCGTGATTCGCGCGTTGACCGGCTTGCGCCTCACTCCTTCGATCGTCAGGAAAACCATATGCCCGCCATCCAGCACCGGCAGCGGCAGCATGTTGAAAATCGCCAGATTGATGCTGATAAAAGCCGTGATCTCGAGCAGCCACGAATAACCCCGCCGGGCCGCCTCGGTGGTTGCCGAGAAAATCATGACCGGCCCGCCCAAATCGTGCACACTGAGTTTTCCCGTGACCAACAGCCCGAGCGTTTTCATCGTTCGATCAAGCGCGAGTCGGGTCTGATACATGGCCTCCGGGAGCACCTTGGCCGGCGGCACGCGATGAACGACGAGCCGCTGTTGCCATACAATGCCCACAATGCCTACCGGTTCGACCGTGATCGCAGCCTGTGCGGAACTCTCTTTACGCATCAAACCATAGCCAATCTCGGGTTTGCGAACCTTCAGTTGAACGGTTTCGCCGATGCGCGTTTCTTGAATCTCTCTCAGCAGCGCAGTCGTGGCCGGCTTACCGTCCACTTCCTCCACAATGTCTTGTGCCTGCAGGCCGGTGTCCTTCGACAGCGCCTCGGTTATGCCCAGAATATGTGGCGTCACGTCAAATCGCGTCACCGCCTGTATGAAGTCGCTTATCGCCACGCCCGAACATGTGATCTCGCGAGTTCCCCCCAGACCAAAAGGCCAGGCGCTCCGCTCGACCACCACTTCGACTTTCTCCTCCGGCTCGCGGTCCCCCAACTCCTTGAGCGTCGCCCCCGTGCCGGGCTTGTTGTCGACCCGTTTGACCCGGTCGCCGAGTCGCAGGCCGGTCCGTTCGAGCAGCGCCTCGTCTTCAAACGCCACGCTGAGCGGCGCACCGGGGTCTGTTTTGGATAGCCAGTCCAACGGCGGGGTGAACTCGATGCCCTTGAAGCGACCGATGCGCTTGGGCGCCAGAGTCAGTTCCAGCGTCTGATCTTCGCGTTGGACTTCGAGTGTGACAGGCTCGGCCGACGTCAGCTTGGATACCATATGGCTGAACGATTGCGCGTCGATGATTTGACCTTGGGCCTTTGTAATCACATCGCCCGGGCGGATTCCGGCGGCTTGCGCAGGCATGTCCTCCAGGAGGTTGCCCACCAGAGCGGTTTGGAACGGCATCATTCCGAACCGCACGCGCTCGTCGGTCTCGAGTTGTTCCGGCAAGACCTCCGAGTAATACAAGGTCGTGTCGCCGTCGGGGCCGGTCCGTTCCAGCACTACCGGAATCGCGCCCCCGGCGCTCAACACGGCGTCGATTGCGAGATCCATGATGTTGCGGATTTCTTTGCCCCTCACCCGCAGGATCCGATCGCCCGTCTTCCAACCAATACCGTCCGGTTCGCGGTTCGTATCGACGCGCTCGTCAATCCGCTCGATTCGATACAGACTTGCCTGGCTCGCCGGCGAACCGTCCTCGACGAGTCCTATCCGGGTATCCACCTTCGATTCCGGAACTTCCGCGCCGTACGCCGCCACGATTGCATAGAGCAGCACCGCCAGGACGACGTTCATGAACGGTCCCGCGCCAATGACGATCAAGCGCTGCCAGACCGGCTTGTTCATGTACCAACGGTCCGGCGGGATGCTGCCGTACTGCTCTTTTCGCTCGTCTTCCGACAGCGGGACGTCCTCCTGCCCGGCCATCTTGACGTAGCCGCCTATCGGAAGCAGGCCGATGCAGTAATCCGTTTCCCCGAATTTGAAGCCGAACAAGCGCGGCGGCATCCCAAGGCTGAACCGTTCGCAATAGATGCCGCACGCCTTTGCGGCAAGAAAGTGGCCCATCTCGTGAAAGAACACAAGTTCGCCCAGCACGAGAATGAACACGAATACGTCAAACCACATTACGCCTTCGCTCCCAAGCCGCACATCGCCCGGTTTGCCCTATCACGTGCGGCGCGGTCTGCCTCCAGGATGGTCTCCAACGATACATCGTGCCGGACCTCGCAGTCATCCATCACTTCGCGCACGATCTCGCTGATTTGAAGAAATTCGATTTGACCGGCGCAGAACGCGCCGACCGCTACTTCATTCGCGGCATTCAATACGGCCGGCGCCGTTCCACCCGTCCGGGCCGCCTCCAACGCGTAGGCCAGGCAGGGAAACTCCCCAAAATCCGGCCTCGCAAACGTCAATTCCCGCATCGTGGTCAAATCCAGCCGGCCCAGGGGCTCGGCGACACGGTCCGGCCACGTCAACGCAAACTGGATCGGGAACATCATGTTCGTCGGACCGAGATGCGCCAGGATGCTTCCGTCCGTGAATTCGACCAGACTGTGCACGATGCTCTGCGGGTGGATGATGACCTCGACTTTTTCCAACGGCAGTCCGAACAGCCACATCGCCTCGATGACTTCGAGCCCCTTGTTCATCAAGGTCGCCGAATCCACACTGATTTTTGCACCCATGTCCCATGTCGGATGGCGCGTGGCCTCGCTCGGCGTCACGCCTGCCAGCGATTCGCGAGGGCGCCCGTAAAACGGTCCGCCCGACGCCGTAAGATGGATGCATCGAACGTCCTCCACGCGGTGCCCGTGCAGGCACTGAAATATCGCGTTGTGCTCGCTGTCCACCGGCAACACCTCAACACCTCTTGCGCGGGCGTGCTCCATAATGAGCGGCCCCGCCATGACAAGCGGCTCCTTGTTTGCCAGAGCAATTCGATTGCCCGCTCCTATCGCGCTGAGCACCGGCTTCAGCCCCGCCGCCCCCACGATTCCGCACAGAACGATGTCGGCGGGAAGGGATGCGATGGACTCAAGCGCCCGCGGACCGCATTCGACATTCACGCCCGGCAGAATGTCGCGAATGCGGCTGCCGGCCTCTTCGCTGGCCACGGCAACATGGCGGGCGCCGAACTCGCAGGCCTGCGCGGCCAACAGTTCAACATTCGAACGCGCAGCCAACGCCACAATTTCAAAGCGGTCGGGATAGTGCCGCACGACTTCGAGCGCACTCTTGCCGATGGACCCGGTCGATCCGAGTATGATGATTCGTTTGGCCACACTTACCTCGCCTCGACGGTGCCGCCCTCGTCCAGATCCAGGCTCTGGAGGTACTCGTCCAGCGCTTTCCGCTGCTCCGACCGACGGGTCATGGCCTCGCGGATATCGACCGCTGTACCCATCTTGAGCGCCCGCATCGCAAACCGCCGCGCCAACGAATACCGGATGTGCGAGATTTCCGCGCGGACTAAGGGAATAGACACCGCGGACATGCTCAGCGAGGAGATGCCCAGCCCGATTAAAACCTCGCTGAACAGCGGGTCCCCGGCCATTTCCCCGCAAATCGCACAAGGAATGCGCGCCGACTTGGCCGATCGAATGGCATGGTGGATCATGCGCAGGACGGCCGGGTGCGCCGGCTCGTACATGTGCGCGATGCGCTCGTTGCCACGGTCCACCGCGAGCGAATACTGGATAAGGTCGTTCGTTCCAATACTGAAGAAATCACATTCCTTGGCCAAATGTTCGGAAATGGCAACCGCGGACGGCACCTCGATCATCGTCCCGATTGGGACAGACTTCTTGAATGGAACGCCGCGCCGCTCCAGATGCGCGCACACTTCCCGCACAATCTCTTTTACGCGCCTCAGCTCCTCCAATCCGCTGATGAGCGGAAACATGATCTGAACGTTGCCGTGTACACTCGCGCGGAACATGGCGCGCAATTGCGCCTCGAAGATGTCGCGCCGCTCGAGGCAGAACCGAACCGCGCGCCACCCGAGTTGGGGATTTGTCTCGTCCCCAAGCTGGAGATGCGAAACCAGTTTGTCACCGCCGACGTCGAGCGTGCGCAGCGTCACCGGCCAAGGCGCCATCGCCTGCGCGGCCTCGGCGTACGCTTCGTACTGCTCTTCCTCCGTGGGCAAGGTCGACCGATTCAGGTACAGGTACTCCGTCCGGTACAGGCCGATGCCCTGCGCGTGCACGCGTTTGCTGTGCGCCAGTTCAATCGGCAGCTCGATGTTGGCCAGCGTCGGTATGGCGACTCCGTCCACGGTCGAACTCGGTTTGATCTCTGCCGCCAGCAACGCCCTTCGGCCACGCGCCTCTCGTTCGCCGCGGATGCGGTAACGCGACAAGGTCTCGGTGTCCGGTCGAATCAGGACGTCGCCCTTCGTGCCGTCCACAACGATCATGTCCCCGGGCAGTGCGTAGGATCCGACGAACCGAAGGCCCACGACCGCCGGAATTTCATACGCGCGCGCCAAAATCGCCGTGTGCGACGTGGGTCCGCTCGCGTCCGTCACGATGCCCAGCGTATTCTTGACGTCCAGTTTCGCCGCGTCCGACGGCGACAGGTCGTGTGCAACGATGACGCTGGGCTTCTCCAGCTTCTCCAGGCTTTCGAGGTCGGCCTTTAACAGTTTGCTGACCAGTTTTCGACCCACGTCGACGAGGTCCGCCGCCCTCTCGCGAAACAGGGGAACATCCGACGCTTCCAGCAATTTCGCGTGCCGCCCGAACCATTCCTGCACGAGGTGTTCCGCATTGGCCTTCTGCTCCTCGATGCCTCTGGCGATATCCTCGCGCATGGTGGGATCGTCCAATGCCATCAGTTGCGTCTTGAAAATCTCGGCGTGCTGCTCGCCCAGGGTTTCCCGCGTTCGCTCGTGCAGTCGCTGCCATTCCGTCCGCAACTCGTCTACGGCTTCCTCGAATCGGCGCTGTTCCTTTTTGACGTTCGTTATCGAGTACTTGGGCACGTCGAGGGCCGTCACGCCAAAGGTCAGCGCGGGCCCAATCGCAATCCCGGGAGACACACCGATGCCATGGAGGACGATTTCCACTACGCTTCCCCGAACCCTGATTCGATCAGCGCGCGAACCGCATTCATTGCGTCACGCGCGTCCGGCCCTTTGCATGTCACGATAACCGTGCTTCCCTGCGCCGCGGCGAGGGTGAGCAGGCCCATGATGCTTTTTGCGTTTACTCGGTGGCCGTTCAACGAAAGGTACACCTCGCTCTGAAACTTCAGCACGGTATTCACGACCGACGCCGCGGGCCGCGCATGCAGCCCGAGCGAATTCACAATACGCATCTCTTCGGTGAGTTCAATCGATTCCATCGTATGATGTACGGACCCTCTGTGAAGGCGCCGCGGTATCGCCGGCGGCCCCGCCCCTCGGCGGCGGATTGGCTAACACGGTCCCCGCGAACGGCCCCTATGGCGTGTGACAATACTGCGAGACGACCGAATCGATACGCTGGCGAGTTCTTTGCAGTCCGAGCCAATTGATTGCCGAACTGCAACTATAAAACACGCCCTGTGCCCATTTCAAAACGTGCGCGCGGCGTACCTCGCGCAAAGCATTCGGGCATAACCCTTTAGATTGTCCTTCGTCCCGCCGCGGTACCCCTTCTCATTTGTATTGGAATCGCGCACGCACGTATAAACCCGTAATCACGCAAAACCACAGGTACTACGAGCAGCCTGTCCTCCGATATAGTTAGGCGATTGAGCCGCCGGGTGCGGGATCAACGATGGAACATGAAGCGCAAATCCGTCTAGCCTTCTTCGGCGGGGTCTTCCTTCTCATGGCCCTTTGGGAGTTGGCCGCTCCACGCCGCCCGCCGCTGCCCGCCAAAGGCCGGCGATGGTCGGCGAATCTGGGCCTAGTGCTCGTAGATACCCTTGCTGTGCGCCTCGTCTTTCCCCTTGCCGCCGTTGGAATGGCTGGTTTGGCGCAGGAGTGGAAATGGGGGGTGCTCAACCAGTGGAAAACGCCCTACGTATTGGCCTTTCTCGCTTCAATCATCGCCTTGGATTTCATCATCTACCTGCAGCACGTGGTATTTCATGCGCTTCCGTCCCTGTGGCGCCTGCACATGGTCCACCACGCGGACCTCGACTTTGACGTTACGACCGGACTCCGGTTTCATCCCCTCGAAATCTTGCTCTCCATGGCCATCAAGTTGACAGCCGTGGCGTTAATCGGCCCTCCCGTCGAGGCCGTCGTCGCCTTCGAGGTGCTGCTGAACGCCACCTCCATGTTCAACCACAGCAACGTTCGAATCCCGCCGCGAATCGACCGCGCGCTGCGCTGGCTTGTCGTGACCCCCGACATGCACCGCGTCCACCATTCGATAGACGTCAGCGAGTCCAACCACAACTTCGGATTCAATCTGCCATGGTGGGACCGCTTGTGCGGGACCTATCAACCACGACCTGCAGCCGGGCATGAAAATATGATAATCGGGCTGCATCGGTTTCGCGACGTAATGGAGCAGTCGCTCCGCCGGCTGCTAGTCATGCCGTTCGTCCGTGAAATCGACGACCGTTCGATCCGCCACCGGCGTGAACAACGGTAAGTACGTCGCTCCCATGCGGATGGGCCGGATGTCCCGATGCAGGAGACTGCGCCGGTTCCGCGCTTGAAACGCTCCAAACCGCGGACCCGGCTCTGTGTTATGCTGGATTCGGCGCAAAAACCGGATCTCGAACGCAATCCAACAAAGGGAGCACCTCCATGGCAACGGCACTCGCTTCTTCGCTCGTCAGGCAATTGGATGCAACCAAGGAGTTTTTCGACCGTGGCACACGCGCACTCGAGGAAGACGATTCCGATTTCGTGCCTGAAGAAGGCATGATGAGTGTAGCGCAGCAGGTCGCCCATGTTGCGCGCACCTTGGACTGGTTTATCGAAGGCGCGACCAGACCTGAAGGATTCGACATGGACTTTGAAGGGCAGATGGCGCAAGTCATGGAAGTCAACTCACTCGCGGCGGCGCGTGAATGGTATGACCGCGCCCAATTCAACGCGACCGAGACGATCGGCAAGATGGGTGACGCGGAACTCAATTCACCCCTGCCCGATGGGCCGATCATGGGTGGCGCACCCAAATTGGCCATTGTCGGCGCCATTGCCGATCACACGGCGCACCACCGCGGGGCCCTTTCCGTCTATACCCGGCTGCTCGGCAAAGTGCCACCCATGCCGTATATGGATATGTAAGCAGTTCCGTCAGAATCGGCCCACTTCGACGTACCCGTCAACGGTGATGTCGATCGCATAATCGACGTCTGTCAACGGCGGCGCAGAAAACGTGACCTCGTAACGGAGTTTTGGGCAGTTCCCCGAGGTATTGGCGTCGTTCTCCCGAATGAGTTCGAGCAAATCGACCCCTCCGGTCGGAACCAGTCGTATGCGGTCACCAAGTCCGTTTGCGCTGCTCGCAGTTCCCAAGACCACGGAATCAGGGTCCTCCCCGACATCGGCCGCCGGCACGAACGATACGGTGATTGCCCGAATGAACTTAAAATCGCCGCGGGTGGCCGCAAGCCGGGTTTGAACGAGGTCAAGCCCGCTTATTCGCACAAAATGGCGAATATCAATGCCGCCCACCTGCAGCGCCTCGCGCGACAAGTCTTCCTCCGAAGGAAACTCGCAGAAATCCTGTTCGAACGTAATCGGACCGAGCCCCTTGCGAAGAAAGAAGTCACGAGCCATACTCCCCTCGCCCGCATCCGTCGTCACCCGAATCGGGCCCACCTCGACCGGACCGCGCCCGAGACACCCCCCGCCCGCGAATACAGCCAACACAACAAGCACGCGACTTCCCAACCCGCAAACCTTTGAGGTCATGAGATTCCACTCCATGCAGTCCCGACTCCACAATTTCCCTCATCGATCTGACCGACACCGTTTTCGCGGACTTTATGTCCATCCCAAGAGTCCTGTCCGGGGCGTCCTGTAGGAGATCCTGGCGCAACCATTCCCGGTCCCCCATTGCACAAGACCCCGGACGGTTCGAATGTGATAAATTGGATGCAACGGCCGACGTGCTGAACGCATGATGGGCGACAAGCCTTTGAGGCCCGGGGAAAAGGGGCGCATTGTGAAATGGAAAACGTACATGAAACGCCTGTCCGCGGCAGTGGCAATCTTTCTCAGCGGGGTCGTGGTCGGATGCAACACTACCCGCATGATGCCCAAGGGACCGATACCGCAGGGTCTTCCTACCGCTCGGCCGGAAGGCGCCGGTTGGATTGATTTGCTGGACTCCGCAAATGCCACCGCGTGGAGAAACACGACCGACGACCTCGATATTTTTGAACTCAACGATGGTGTGCTCCACATCTTCGGGCGCACCGTCCATCCGCTGCGGTACGTTACCTACACCGCCCAGGAATTCGATGACTTTGACCTTCACCTGGAATTCAAACTCAGCCCCCGCGCCAACAGCGGGATTTTTCTCCGCGCTCAGGCCAACGATCCCGTGTATCGAGGATTCGAGGTACAGGTGCTTGACGATTATGGCCGGCTTCCGACAAAGAACAGTTGCGGCGCGATTTATGATGTGGTTACCCCGATGTTCAACATGTCGCGCCCCGCAGGCGAATGGAATTCCTTCGACATCACGGTGGTCGGCAAGTCCGTTTCGATTGTCATGAACGGATGGACGATTATCCAGACCGATCTGTCGAAGATGACCACACCTCTTGGAAAGTTCAAAGTCGCCTACAACGACCTGCCCTTGTCCGGGTTTCTCGCACTTCAAGACCACGGCGGAGAAGTCTGGTACCGAAACATGCTCATTCGCCCGCGCCAATCATCGGTGCAATAGACGCATAGCAGTTTCGTGACGCATGACAGCGGGATACCGGCGCCTCGACGGGGCCTCGTTTCCACGTAGTCCCTTCGAGAAAGCGCTTCAGCCATCGACCCGATTGCAAACCCCGCTACGTTTGTGATACAAAACAATCCCGTTGGGAAAACGGGATTGACCCTCCTCGTCTCCTGACCTAGATGCTTCCACTCCGCGGCGGCGAGTTTGTAATTTGGGGAATGCCGTGACGATGAGCCTGACGGTATCGAGCCGGGTGTTGGCCGTGGTGCCTGCACGATATGCCTCCACTCGTTTCCCCGGAAAAGTCCTTGCCCCGCTTGCCGGTCGACCCCTCGTCTACCATGCCTATGCGCGCGCCTGCGAGGCCCGATGCGTTTCACAGGTCATCGTGGCAACCGACGACGAAAGCGTTCGCGACACCTTGGCTCCGCTAAAAGTTCCGGTCGTGCTGACCCGCAAGGACCATGCCTCGGGTACGGATCGGATCGCGGAAGTGGCCGGTGGTCACGACGCCGAAATAGTGGTCAACATTCAGGGCGACGAGCCGCTTATCGATCCGCACACGATTGATGCAGTCATCCAGGCGTTGATGGATCAGCCGGACGTACCCATGGCGACGGCCCGGCGGCTCATTACCGACGAGCGGGAATTCAACGACCCCAACGTGGTAAAAGTCGTGTGCGACTCCCGAGGCCGGGCCCTTTATTTTTCCCGCTATCCCATTCCTTACATCCGAGACGCCGCCGACGCCTCGCCGAATTCCCCTTGTCATTGGCAGCATATCGGTCTCTATGCATATCGACGCCGCTTCCTTCTCGACTTCGCGACTTGGCCTCCCTCCGCCCTGGAGCGCCTTGAAAAACTGGAGCAATTGCGCGTCCTCGAGCGAGGATTCCCGATTGCGGTGGTGGAGACGAAATACCGGAGTATAGGGGTGGATACCCCGGAGGATTTGGAGCGGGTGCGGTCCCTTCTCGAAGGGGCCCTGGAAGGAAAAAACTAGATGCCAAAGTACGTGTTCATAACCGGGGGCGTGGTGTCGTCGGTCGGGAAGGGTATCGCCGCTGCCAGCTTAGGCCTGCTGCTTGAAGCCCGCGGCCTCAAGGTGGCGATGATGAAATTGGACCCCTATATCAACGTCGATCCCGGCACCATGAACCCGTTCGAACACGGCGAGGTCTTCGTGACCCAAGACGGCGCCGAGACCGACCTCGATCTGGGCCACTACCAGCGTTTTACGCATGCCAAGCTCTCCCAGAAGAGCAACATCACAACGGGAAGCATCTACCATGCCGTCATCGAAAAGGAACGGCGGGGCGAATATCTCGGCAAGACCGTCCAAGTCATCCCGCATATTACCGACGAAATCAAGCTCCGTATTCGCATGCTGACCGCCGAACCCGAGGACGACGCAGACGTCGCTTTAATCGAGATCGGAGGGACGGTCGGCGATATCGAAAGCCTCCCCTTTCTGGAAGCCATTCGCCAGTTCAACCTCGATGTCCATCCGCAGCCGTGTTGCAACGTGCATGTGACCCTTGTCCCATTCATCGAAGCGGCGGGTGAATTGAAGACGAAACCCACCCAGCACAGCGTGAGCGCCCTGCGCGAGATCGGCATTCAGCCACACGTGATCATTTGCCGCACCGGCACCCATGAATTGGGCCGCGACCAGCGCCGCAAGATCGCGATGTTCTGCAACGTCACGGAGGACGCGATTATCGGCGCGCGCGATATCTCGCCCGTGTACGCCATTCCGCTCAATTTCGAGCGGCAGGGTTTTGACGACATTGTGCTGCGCCAGCTTCAAATCGATGCGCCACCGCCCGACTTGCAAGCGTGGGACGCCATGGTGCATCGGATCGAACATCCGCAACAAGAGGTGCGGATTGCCGCGGTCGGCAAGTACATCGACCACGAGGACGCCTACAAGAGCATCAACGAGGCCTTTGTCCACGCCGGCGTGGCCAACAATTGCCGGGTCCACCTCGAGTGGGTCGACTCCGAAATCTTCGAGAACGGGACCGTTCCCGAGGAGCGCCTTGCCAAGTACGACGGCGTCGTGGTCGGACCCGGCTTCGGTTCACGGGGCATCGAAGGAAAAATCAAGGCGGTCGGTTACGTGCGCACAGCCAAAAAACCCTTTCTCGGCATTTGCCTGGGTATGCAGATCGCCGTCATCGAGATGTCCCGGCATTGCCTCGGATTGCCCGAGGCCAACTCGACGGAATTCGACGCGGACACCCCCGATCCCGTCATTTCGCTTCTCTCCGAACAGCGCGGCATTCGCGAACTTGGCGGCACCATGCGTCTCGGCGCATACCGGTGCGAATTAGTGCCCGGCACCAAAGCGCATGCGGCCTATGGTGAGGAGGCCATCGAAGAACGCCACCGCCATCGCTACGAGTTCAACAACGCCTATCGTGAAGCGCTGGAAAAACAGGCCGGCCTGATCGTCAGCGGTATCCACCCCAAAACCGACCACGAACTGGTCGAGATCATCGAACTGAAGGACCACCCCTGGTTCTGCGCCTCGCAGTTTCACCCAGAATTTACGAGTACTCCGTTGCGGCCGCAGCCTTTGTTCCGCGATTTCGTACGAGCCGCCTTGGAATACCGCCGGTCGCGTAGCACCGGCTGAGCACAGCTCCGATCATCTTCGTTCTTCAACCCCCACAGTCGGGTCCCGTCGACTGTGAACTTGGGCAATCGTTTCAAGTTGCAACAAACCCCTGTCTCACTTCGGATCGATTCCGATAACCAACGGCCTGCGATGTGGATGAAAGCCATCTGCTTAACCTATTTGTTTGCAACCACTTGAGAATGATTCCGAGAAGTGGCGCTCTCACAGGCCGCCCAGTCAACTTATGGCATGTCGTTTGCTCCGTCGCACAAGCAGATGACTTTGCGCAGGTTCACGCCACGGCTTCCACTGTGTGCGGCCTGAAGGGTCACGGTTTCTCTTGG
>BTUX01000073.1:0-18724 GCA_045863315.1 Candidatus Hydrogenedentota bacterium
CCAACAGCCAAAGACCCGCTATCGATAGCGTCAGCCACGGCATGGTTTGCCCCTGAAGTCCGCGTATCGCCACAACCGCACTGGCCGCCAGCGAAACCGCGACAATCACGCATCCGGCCGCCACCGCCGCACGCAACGGCATCAACGAGAAGGCCGTAATGCTCGTAATCGCGAGGCGGAGACTCGAGAAGAACGAGTACTTGCTGCGTCCCGCGTGCCGTGCGCCATGCTCGTAATCGATGGTCGTTTGTCGAAATCCCGCCCACGACGTCAGCGTTCGCACCAGCCGGTGCCGTTGCGGGCACGCCTTGAACACCTCCGCCACCTTTCGATCGATCAACCGGAACTCCCCGGTGTCCGGCGGCAGTTCCCAACCGACCAGCGCGTTCATCACGCGATAGAACAAGTACGCCGGAATTCGCTTGTGAAGCGGCTGGCCGGATCGCCGAACGCGATGACCGCCGACAATCTCAAATCCCTCGCGCCACTTCGCGATCATCGCGGGAATCGCCTCCGGCGGGTCCTGTCCGTCCGCGTCCAGGATCACGAGCGCATCGCCCCGCGCGGCTTCGATGCCCGCCGTCAGCGCCGCGCTCTGACCGAAATTGCGGGACAACGCGATGACTTTGACCCGCCCGTCCTCGTGATGCAGATTCATCAGGAGCCGCTCGGTGCCGTCGCTGCTCCCGTCGTCCACGAAGATAATCTCGCAGTCCTGCTCGAGTGCGTCCAATACCGCCACGATGCGCCGATACAAGTAGAGCAGGTTCGGCTCCTCATTGAACGCGGGTATGACGAGCGAGATGACCTGTCGCTTCCTTGGCTGCGACGCGCGCTTTCGCGTTTTACCCCTTACGTTTGGCAACGATGTGAAAACTCCAATAGTCGTCACGTTCCCGATTGAACTCGACCACCTCCATCCCTTCGGCCTCGAGAAATGGTACGATCGCCTGCCACGTCGGGCTCCACTTGTGCCGCGCCCCCACCCACGGCCCGCCCGGCCTCCACAACAAGTTCGATTCGTGCGGCAGGTATAGGAACAAGATGCCGCCCCGCTTCAGTTTGGAGATCCATAACCGAAGCGCCTCCTGCCACGGCGCAATGTGTTCAAGACAATGAGAACTGAACACGTAATCGAGGCTGCCCGCCGCAAACCGATCCAGCCGCAGCGCATTCTCGGTTTCACCTTCATCTATCGGGATCGATCCCGGCAACGCCCACGCATTCGCGCCGACATCAATCCCGCGGCCCCGGCAATACTCCTGCGCTGTCTTCCGGATGAACGATGCGGCATTCCCTCGGTGCAGGTACTCCGGATACAGTTCGCCCCGGTACTCGAAAAACCACGCGCCGTCCCGTTCGACACGCCTCACGCGCCGGCGCGTCACCATGCTCACGATTCCCGGCACGATCTCGCCAGGATGCGATATCGCCCGGCGAAGCATCGACTGTATGCCCAAGCCGCCCTCCCGATCCGCGGACCCGCCGCCATTCTACCCAAACCGTCCGTCGCGTCACACGCAGTTTGCCCCGCTGCCACAAGTTGTTACAATGACCGGACTATGCATGGCTATACTCGTCCCGGCGTCCCCGTACTTGCTTCCCTTCTCATCCTCGCGCTTGCGGCGATCCCTGTCACCGCCCAACACACCGACCGCAGCGACCCGCTCCCGTCCGGCTCCGAAAAGAAACGAACGCCCGCTCCCGATTCCGCAGCCCAAGCGACCGCCGCCCCCACTGTTGAAGACCGCATCAACGCCCTCAACATCCGGCAGCGCGTCGCCCAGTTGATGCTGGTCACGCTCGAAGGCGCGCCGAGCCCGAACATGAGCGACCGTGAATTCCTCACGCGCTACATGCCCGGCGGCGTCGTCATCTCCTCGGCGTTGAAGCCGGTGACCGCCGCGGAGTACATCACCAAACTTCGCGCCATGCCGATGGACTCGGCCACCGGCATCCCGATGTTGATCGGCACCGACTTCTTTAACCTCCCCAAGCGGACGAACGAGCGGCAACCGATCATGTTTACCGCCATGCCTTCACTCCTCGCCGTCGCCGCCGCGAACGACCCCGACGTCACGCTGCGGCTCTCGCAGATGGTCGCCGCCCACCTCAAGATCATGGGATTCAATTTTCATCTCGGGCCGCCCCTTGAACTCGCTCCCGCCTTGCCGGATATCAAAGGATCAATCGACAATCTGGGAAGCAGTCCCCAGTTCGTCGCCGAAAGCGGATGCGCCATCCTCCACACACTCGAACAAAACGGCATCATCGGCCTTCCGATGGGTTTCCCCGGCGGAGGCGCGAACCGACGCGGCAACGATCCCGCCGTACTGCTGACGCCGCGTCCTCAACTCGAAGAGCAGGACCTTCTTCCATACATCAAGGCCGTCGAACAAGGCGTTTCCATCATTCATGTCGGGAACTCGCTCGTGCCCACGATCGATCCCGTGAATCGGCCCGCGAGCTTGTCACCCGCCGTCATCCAGGATCTCCTGCGCACGAAACTAGGATTCAAAGGCGTGATTGTGGCCGGACCGCTCGACGCCCCCGAGATCGAGCAAAAGTACGATTCCGCCGACGCCGCCATCATGGCGCTCGAGGCGGGCGCCGACATGCTCTACTGGGAACAGGCAGGCCGCAAGGTCATGCGCGCTGCGGACATCATCGCCCAAGCAATCGTCACCCGCAGGGTCAGCCAGCAGGTGGTCGATTCCGCATTGACGCGCATCATCCATTTGAAGGACGAGAAAAAGCTGCGCGAGCATCCCATGCCAAAAGTGAAAGACGCGGAGTCGTTGTCGAAAAAGCGCGTCTATCCCAAGGAAGCTTATGAAATCGAGCGGCGATCGATTACGCTCGTCCAAAACCGGAACAACACATTGCCGCTCAACAAAGCCGCGTCACTGCCCGTCGGCGTCACCGGCGTGGCCGGGGTCGAAATGCTCGCGAACGCCCTCGAGGAGTCATTCAAATTCGTGCCCCGCCAGCGCATCACCACGGCGCGCCACGCCGCCGACATCATGGATTTCGAGATAAACCGAATCGTCAAGCGCGTCATGGGCCTCAAAACGATGGTCCTCGTCCTCACCCCCGAGCTGCGTATGCGCGGGCAAACCCAACTCCTCACCCAACTGCAAGCGCAAGGCATTCGCGTCGTGGTCGTGCTGATCGGTTATCCCGAAACCCTGCCAAAACTCGCCGCCGCGGACGCCATCGTGCTCTCCTACAGCAACCCCGTCCAAACCGACATCAGCATGAAAGCCGTCGCGGACGTGCTCGTCGGCCAGGCCCCCATCAGCGTGCGACCACTCGCCCGCGAACTCAAGACGACCGCCGGCAAGCCCGAGGTCTTCAACGTCCTCGAAATCATCCGCGCCCCCTCGGGACTTCTCCCCGTGACCCTCGAGCCCCCCTTCGTCGCGGGCTTGTCCGTCCCCTACGACCCGACCTTTTCGCTCAAGCGAGTCGAGTGGGACTTCGGCGACGGCAAGCGATCGAAAGAATTCCGCGTTGAACGCGCCTATCAATCCCCGGGCCGATACCCCATCACGCTCACCGTCAGCGACAACAAAAACCATTCGACTTCGCGGACCTTCCACGCCATCGTCGAATAGACTTGCCTCGTAGGCCGACAGGCGGCCTTCACGTAGCCAGAATCCGCGCCTCCCGGGCCAGGCGCGGATCGAACGAGGAACGGTGTTCCCACGCGTGCGACAGCGGCGCCAGCACGATCTCGTTCGCGCGAATGCCCACCATTTTTCCGCTCTCCCCTTCCACGAGCGCTTCGACCGCGCGTACACCCATTCGGCTCGCCAGCATTCGATCAAACGCCGATGGACGTCCGCCCCGCTGCAAGTGCCCGATAACCATCACGCGATAGTCCGTGAACTCGCTCCGCTCCGCGATTCGCTGCGCCACCGTGATCGCGTTTCCCGCCTCGTCGCCTTCCGCCACGACGATGATCGCCGATTTCTTTCCCTTGTCGCGATTCCGGCGCAGCCGTTCGACGACGCCCCCGAGTTCGCTCGGGTTCTCCGGCACCAGGATTTCCTCCGCGCCGCCCGCCACTCCACTCGCCATCGCGAGGTAGCCGCTCTCCCGTCCCATCACCTCGATAAAGAAAATCCGCTCGTGCGACTGGGCCGTGTCGCGAATGCGGTCGATCGCGTCGATCGCGGTGTTGAACGCGGTGTCGAATCCGATCGTAAAGTCCGTCCCCCCGATGTCGTTGTCGATCGTGCCCGGCACCCCGATGCATGGCGTGCCATGCTCGGCCCGCAAGCCCATCGCACCCCGATAGGAACCGTCACCGCCGATCACGATGAGACCCTCAATCCCGTTCCGCTCCAACCGGCGCGCCGCGGCCGCGCGCCCCTCCGGATCAAAAAACGCGCGACACCGCCCCGTTCGCAGAATGGTCCCCCCTGATTGATGATGCCGCTGACATCGCGCGGACCCAAAGGCCGAATCTCGCCGTCGATCAGCCCCTGGTAGCCCCGCCAAATCCGGTGAACCTCCACCTCGTGATACGCCCCCGCGCGCACCACCGCGCGAATTGCCGCATTCATGCCCGGCGAATCGCCCCCGCTGGTCAGCACACCCACTCGCTTCATGGGCCCCCCCTTTCACGCGCGAACCATTCCTGCGCCGCCAAACGAAACAGGCGATCCCTTTCGGAATCGCCCGATCCTAGACGCACTATGCGATCGAATTAACGCGAGTAAAAGCCGATTACCCCCGCCGTCTCCGCCTTGAAAGGAATCGTCTCAAGGTTCGGCGTGGCCGTCATTTTGCCTTCGAACGATTTCGCCGCCCGATCCAGGTACGCCGGCATCACCGCCGGCGGATTCTCCACCCCGTCAACCACGGACGGAATCTTCCGACTTCGTTCGCGGATCGACACCGTCATCCCCGGCTTCACCTGGAACGAAGGCCTATCCACCTTCTTCCCGTCCACGAACACGTGCCCGTGCGACACCAGTTGCCGCCCCGACTGAATGGTCTTGGCGAAGCCCAGCCGGTACACGATGCAGTCCAGTCTCGATTCCAGCAGCATCAGCAGGTTCGTCCCGGTCACCCCGCCCATCCGCTGCGCCCGTTCGAAGGTGCGTCGCATCTGCCGCTCGAGCAACCCGTAGTGCGTGCGGATCTTTTGCTTGTCCTGCAACTGCTGTCCATACACGGACTGCTTGCGCCGCGCGTTCTGCCCATGCTGGCCCGGCGCATACGGACGCCGGACCGAGGGGCACTTCGGATCCCCCCATATGCACGAGCCGAGCCGGCGGCACAGCTTGTGTCTCGGTCCTCGGTACTTGGCCATAACCCTTTCGGTTTCCTTTGTCTTTCTCCTGGCCGCAACACACGAACTCACAAGCCTCGCGCCCTGCAAGGCAAAATGGACCCACCCGGATCCGGCGGCCATCAAGCCACCTACTTTAGCCCATTCCCGAGGCCCGAGTCAAACCGACGACGCGGCACGACGCGGGCCGAGCCCTTCGATTGGGTTAATCGATGCGCCTGTGGTATAGTCCTGCGTTTCGCCCCGCCCGGCACTAGGGGCCTCGGTTTGCACGGTCCGCAATCGGGGCGTCGCGCTACGGCGAATATTCCAGGAACTGGCTTCCCAGGTCCGGCACGTTCCCCGGCGGCGGACGCAGGGCTCTTATTGGCCATGAAACCCTTCGACGACGAACTCGTATCCGGCAGCATCGTGCGCAGCGTATGGAAGCTCGCATGGCCCATCGTCTTGATGAACCTCATCAACGGAGTCCGGGGTCTGGTCGATCAGATTCTGATCGGGCACTTCGTCGAGCATCACGAGGCCAACACGGCGGTGGGCCTGGCGTGGAGCTTCTTCCTCGTGGTCGTGGTTTCCCTCGCCTCGTTGTTCCAGGGCATGGGCGTGCTGATTGCGCAGTCTGCCGGCAAACAAGACCGGACCGGCATCAACCGAATCCTTTTTCATACCGGCCTCATGACGGTCTACGTGGTCTTGCTCGTCGTGATCCCGATCGGATACGCCCTATCGCCCTGGTTGCTCGAAAGAATGCAAACCACCGACGAAGTGCGCGCGTATGCGCTCCCCTACCTCCGCATTCTATTCCTTTTCGGCCTGCCGCTCGGGATCAATTTCCTGATCGGCACCGCCATGCAGTCCTCCGGAGACCCGAAAACCCCGCTTCTCCTGATCGTGCTTACGACTGTCCTTCACTTGCTCCTGAGTTCCGCGCTGATCACGGGCATCGGTCCGTTACCCAAGCTGGGTGTGATGGGTGCGGCGCTTGGCGCGGGCCTCGCGCCGATTCCGTCCGTCCTAATCGGTCTGTCGCTCATCGTCAGTGGAAAAACGATTCTCGGCCTGCCCGACCGGTTTACTCTCGTGCCCGATTGGCGCCTCATCGGGGCCATTCTCCGGATTGGCATCCCTACCGGCATACACGCCGTGGTGCTGAACATCGGCGGCCTGTTCCTCTACGGCTACATCGGCGTGCTCGAGACCGGCTCGGCCGCGCAGGCCGCCTACACACTCTGCTATCTGCAACTCTTCTCGTTCGTCACCTGGGCCGCGCTCGGCATACGCGGCGCCGCGTCCGCCCTCATGGGGCAAAACGTCGGCGCCGGCAAGAGCGATCGCGGTAAACGCGGCGTGCACGTGGCCGCCGCCATGGGCGTGGCATGGGCCGTCCTCTGGGGAATTGCGGTCTGGGTCCAGTCCGACTGGTTTCTTGGCTGGTTCAACGCCGATGACTACCACGTCGTCGAGTACGGTGAAACGCTGCTGCGCTTCCTCTCGGTCTCCGGCATCTTCCTCACCATGGCGCTCGCCTTTACCGGCGGCCTTATGGGAGTGGGCGACACGGTCAAGCCGATGGTAATTGGGTTTGCCACCCAGATTGTCCTTCTTCTCGGGTTATGCGAAATCTTCCGTCAGTTCGGCCTGCTTACGACCAACTCGATCTGGTTTTCGATCCTTCTCAGCCATTTCAGCCGCTATCTCCTCACGCATGCCGCTTTTCATCGATCCAAGGGCGCTCCGCTCGCCATCGAATTGCGCCACTGATTGTTGAGCACCGGACCGGTGCGCCAGTAGCGACATCGGGAAATCGTCAGAATTTCCCATTGCGCGTTTGGAAATGGGTCGGCTTTGCGAGGGTTGGGCCTCCCAACTTCACCCAATGTGCCGTCCATTCGATCAGTTCGTCCAACGTCACGTCGGGCGGACCGTACAATGCATGGCATTTCGAGGCGTTGCTCAGCAACGCCGTGTGTGCCTCTTCGCCCACGATAATCGGCTCTCTGTCCAGCAGCCTTCCGAACTCGCCGGCAAGCGCGCGAATCGACACGCGCTCCAGCCCCGTCACGTTCAGGATCGCCTGGGGACTGGCCGCCAGTTCCAAACTGCGCAGCGCCACTTCGTTCGCGAACCCCTGCCACACGCAGTTGGCGTATCCCGTCGTCACCTCCACGGGTTTGCCGTTCCAGACCTGGGTCGCCACATCCAGCAGCACTCCGTACCGCAGTTCGACCGCATAGTTCAGCCGGTATTGCAGCACGCGGGTTCCAAAGTGCCGCGAGGCGTATTCGAACATGCGCTCGCGCCCGAGACAGGTCATCGCATATTCGCCCACGGGTTCCGGCGGAGTGCCTTCCGTCGCGCCGCCCGAATCCACCGGCATAAACGGATAAATGTTTCCCGAGGAGAACGCGACGATCCGGCTGTCCCGGTACCGGCGCGACACCGCACCCGCCGCGTACACGTTCGTCCCCCATGTGTCCCACTCCGCGCCAGTCGATCCGAACTTGCGGCCCACCATATAGATCACATGGCGGGCGTCCGGCAACTGCCGGGCCGCCTCATCGGACAGCACATCCACCGCGTGCGTTTGGATGCCGAACGACTCGAGCCTCGCGCGCAGGCCGGGGTCGGAAAACGTCGACACCGCGTGCAGACAGCGCGGCACGCCCGATTCCCGTATCGCGTTCGCCGCAAGCATGGCCAGCGTCGGGCCCATTTTCCCGCCCGCGCCTATCACGGCGATGTCGCCCTCGAGTCCGCGCAGGAACGCAATGAGCCGTTCCGAAGGCCGGCACAACCGCTCCTCCAACTGCTCGACCGTCGAAATCACGCGTGCAACAACTCCTGCACCGCGCGGGTCACATTCGCGACGTTGAATGGTTTTGGCACAAATCGGATGTTCTTGTTCACGTACTGCTGCTCGATGGTCTCGCCCCCGTAACCGCTCGAAACCACGCACCGCAAATTCGAATTCAACTCGAGCAGCGCCTCGAGCGCCCTTGGTCCGCCCATCCCCGGCATGACGACGTCCAAAATGACAAGTTCAATCTCATCCCGTCGCTCCCGGTAAATCTCAATCGCTTCTTCGCCGGTCGACGCCTGAAGCACTCGGTACCCCGACATCTCGAGGATGTCCTGCAACACGGCGCGCAAGAGTTTCTCGTCATCCACCACGAGGACCGTCGCGCCTGCCCGCGGTTCATGGACTTCCCGATCCGCCCGGGGCGCCGGCGTGTAGTCCCGACCCGCCGACGGAAGATACACCTCGATGCGAGTGCCCTTCCCGGGCTCGGAATCCACCGTGATGGCGCCGCGGTGCGCGTGCACGATTCCATACACCACCGACAGTCCCAACCCGTACGCCTGCCCCTGTTTCTTCGTCGAGAAGAACGGCTCGAATACGCGTTGCGCCACCTCCGGCGTCATACCGCACCCGTTGTCCTCGACCCGCACCCGCACGTACCGGCCCGGCAGCGCCACTTGCAACTTCTCCGGCCGCTCTTCGGTCAAATCCACGTTCTCGATATGGATGTCGATCTCACCTTTGCCGTTCACCGCATCCCGGGCATTCAGGCACAGATTGACAAGCATCTGATGCATTTGGGCCGGGTCCGCACTGACCAAATCGACCCCGTCTTGCGCGTTGAATCGAATCTGAATGTTCGGATTCACCGAATGGGCCAGCAGCTTCACGGTCTCATCGACGATTCGGTTCAGCGAAACCGTCAGTTCCTTTCGCGCGCCGCCTCGCGCGAACGTCAACAACTGGTGCGTCAGCTCGGAGGCCCGAACCGCCGACTCCTCGATCGCCGCGAGGTGCTTGGCAAGAGGCGATCGCGGATCCGCAATTTCGCGGCCAAGCGACGCGTACCCCAATATGCCCGTCAGGATGTTGTTGAAATCGTGCGCGACGCCGCCCGCCAGGCGCCCGATGCTGTCCATCTTCTGCGCCTCGAGCAGCCGCGCCTGCAACGCCTCGCGTTCCGTCGTGTCGATCACCACGCCCGCCGCCGCGATGATTGCCCCCTGTTCGTCCAGCACCGGCGCTATACCGCCGTTGCATACGCGATACGTGCCGTCCGGCCGCAGGACCCGCAGGTTGCGCAACTCGACGTGCTTGCCTCTCTCGAGCACGCGCTCATACACCGACGTGATGAACGAGTCCGGGTCGTCCAGCACAAGCGGCGCCAGAGTTTGAACGGTCCCCTGCTCGATCACTTGTCGTGACAGACCGACCAGGTTGTGCACCTGCGAATTGAACTCGACCACCCGCCCCGCTCGGTCGACGATGAAGATGCCAACATCCGCCGCGTGCAGCGCCCCCGAGAGGAGGTTTCTCGACTCGATCAGTTTCCGCTCCGCTTCTTTGCGCTCCTCGATGTCGCGCACCACCACGCTGGCCCCCACAGGCTTCCCGTCTTCGTTCTCGACGATGGCAAAGGATGCGCCCGCGTGAAAGCGCGTGCCGTCCTTTCGGCGGGCTACCACGTCGATGGCGCGGTGGGTATCGAACTGGAGCACCCAGTTCAAGACGTTGTCGCCGGCCGCCTCCATGCCTTCCGGAAGCAGGCCGCTGAGCGTCAACTGCGCCGCTTCATCCTTCGAATACCCGAACAGGCGCTCGGCCCCCTTGTTCCATACCTGCACCACGCCGTCGGGATCCACCGCAAACACGGCGTCGGCGGTCCGGTCCGCCACCCGCGCCAGATACTGGCTGGCCTGCAGCAGACTCTTGTACCGCCGCCCTTCACTCTCCACCGCGTCGATGGTCTTGGACAGCTCGTACATCAGCGCCAGCATCGTCAGCAGGATGCAGATGTAACCCACGCTTTCGGACGCCCGCAGCACGATGAACTGGCTGTACGTCCCGCTGCCGACCAGCGGCATGCCCTCCAGAGCCGGGAACTCTTGGGTGAAATCGACAAGCCGCGCCACCGTAAGCGATATACATCCCATCAGGAAGATGCCCGACGTGAACCGGCTGCGAGAAATCCCCCGGATAAAGACGTAGGCCCCGAAAACGATGCCCGCCGTGCCCAGCAGTTCGAGCAGGTCTCCCCAGAAAAACTGGTCGCGCGCCACGTTCCACCAGAACGAAGCGCCAAACACCGTCACGCCGCCCACGACGAGCGCGACGGCCACACGCGAAATCCGCTTCGAGTTCGCTGTCCTCGGCATGTGCTCCCGAACGATTCTGCTTACTTCCCAGTTCTCTTCGCCGCGGCGGGCTTCGCCATGTCTGTCCTCACTCTCCATCACGAGCATACCCCAGCCTCGTTTCCGGCACAATGTCCCGTGTTTGCGGCCTCTTCACACACGAAGATACAATGTGTCCGGTCGCGCGTTTTCGTGACCTTCGTCAGTCGCAATCCAGGGAGCGGGGAACATGCCTGTCCAATCCAAGTCCGTCTGCTTTGGCCTGATCGTCGGCAATCGCGGGTTCTTCCCCGACATTCTCGCGAAAGACGGGTATGACTCGATGACCAAACTCCTGAAGAAGCTCGGTTACTCGGTAGTCGTGCTTTCTCCCAAAGACACGAAGTTCGGTTCCGTCGAAACGTGGGATGACGCCAAGAAGTGCGCCGAACTCTTCAAGAAGAACCGGGAAAAAATCGACGGCGTCATCGTCACGCTGCCCAACTTCGGCGACGAGCGCGGCGTGGCGGATACACTCAAGTTGTCCGGGCTTAACGTCCCCGTTCTCATTCACGCCTGGCAGGACGATGCCGCCAAAATGACGATCAAACACCGCCGCGATTCCTTCTGCGGGAAGATGAGCGTGTGCAACAACCTGCGCCAGTATCGCATTCCCTTCTCGCTCACCATGCGCCACACGATGGATCCGTCGACACCCCAATTCGCGCATGAGGTGCATTCCTTTGCCGCCGTGTGCCGCGTCGTGCGGGGCCTGCGCTCGTGCCGCATCGGCGCCCTCGGCGCGCGGCCCGCCGCATTCAACACCGTTCGGTACAGCGAAAAGCTGTTTCAGAATTCCGGGATCACCGTTGAAACCCTCGATCTCTCCGAAGTGTTCGGCATGGCCGTGAAAATGAGCGACACGGACGCGCGCGTGAAAGAACGCCTCGCGCAGATCAAGGGATATACCGAAACCAAAGGCGTCCCCAATCCCGCGCTCGTGAAAATGGCAAAGCTCGCGACGATCATCAACGACTGGATGACGCGACTCGACCTGGACGCCACCGCGATTCAATGTTGGACGAGCATGGAGGAATTCTTCGGCGTCGTGCCGTGCGCCGTCATGAGCATGATGAGCGACGCCCTCCGTTCATCGGCCTGCGAGACCGACGTGGCCGGCGCCGTCAGCATGCACGCCCTCGCCCTCGCCTCCGGTTCGCCCAGTTTCCTGCTCGATTGGAACAACAACTACGGCGACGACCCCGACAAGTGCGTGTGTTTCCACTGCTCGAACCTGCCCAAAAGCTGTTTCCACGAAACCAAAATGGACTACCAGGAAATCATCGCGGGGTCCGTGGGGAAAGACAACACCTACGGCACTGTCTACGGCCGGATCAAAGCCCGCCCCATGACGTACTGCCGTGTCAGCACCTTCGATTCCGACGGTCTCGTCGGCGCCTACGTAGGCGAAGGGGAATTCACCGACGATCCCATCGAGACCTTCGGCGGCTACGGCGTCGCCCGCGTCGACAACCTGCAGGGCCTGCTGCAATACATTTGCCGAAAC
Organism: Candidatus Hydrogenedentota bacterium; assembly: GCA_045863315.1. Classification (GTDB taxonomy): domain Bacteria; phylum Hydrogenedentota; class Hydrogenedentia; order Hydrogenedentales; family SLHB01; genus JABWCD01. The sequence continues at coordinate 12,003 of BTUX01000073.1, forward strand.
GGTTTCGAGCACCACGTGGCCGCCAACCACAGCACCACCGCCCGCGCCATCCACGAAGCCTTCAGCGCCTACCTCGGCTGGGAATGCTACTGGCACCAAGGATAGAAAAAACCCCTGGCCCGGAGGCCTAACCCGGATTTTTCACACCCGCGGGCAATGACGGATACAACTTCGTCCGGCACATACCTTTATGCAGCGACAGGGAAAACGGGCTGTTGGTGTGAAAAATCCTCACCCGATTGACTTTTATGCTATCTCCTGAGCATTTCTCACCAGTCGCTCCCGTCATCGGGAGCCACTGGTGAGAAATGCGGGCTAATTGGAATTCGCGGGTTGCGCGCGGCGAGACAGCAGCAATTCATACTGCCGGATGCGCGTGTCGAAGAAGCTGAAAAGCTTCTCGTGAAGTTCGGCGTTGGCCGCCGCGATTAGCGAGCGATGATTGCCCACACTGCTGTCGAGCAGCAGTACGTCATCGAACGACGCTCCGTACGCGTCCGTCACAACGCAGCCGGCCTCGCGCGCGATCAGGATCGACGCCGCGATGTCGTACGGCGCGATCCCGAGCACGATGCCACGCCCCGCGTTGATGAAGTGGTCTTCCACCACCTCCGGGATATCGCGCAGGTAGCGGTTGGCAAAATCCACGCAGGCGTCATACTGGCACGTGAGCAACCGGGTCAGGCTGTACGACGTGCTGTTGCATGAGAAGAATCCGCCTTTGAGACTTGTCAGGTCGATCAACTTGGCCGCAGTCGGAAAGATCAGCTCCGCCGGACGCGCCGGCACCGTCATCGACCACGTCACGGTTTCCAGGTTCGTGTTCCTCGACAGTTTGGGCTTCTTGACCGTGTCGTCGGCATAAATCCGAGCGCCCTTTCCACGCTCGGCAAAAAACGTGCGGTTGCCGATGATCTCCATCACGACCCCGTTGTCGATGTCCGCGATCCGGGGCCGCTCGATCACGCGCGTGCTCGCGACCGACACCACGCAGCCCTCGAGCCCGCTCTTGGCCGCGCGTGAGCCGTCTATGGGATCCACCACAAGCAGATGCTGCGGCTGCCCCGTCGTGAACGTGGCATACCCCGCATCCTCGGAGTAATACGCCACCGGCATCTTGGCTTCCCGCAAAAACGTCAGCAAGGCCTTCTCCGCAATCTTGTCCAACTGAAACGTCGCGTCTCCGCTCGTCGCGCTGCCCACCACCTCGCGCCCCTTGGCCGCCCGTACCAACGGCTCGACCGAGTCCCGCACCGCCTTCGCGACGTCGAACAAAAACTCCCTCGGCAGAATCTTCGTCCGGCGGATCGAAATTGCCGGACCCCGCACCAACGAAGGTCTCGAGATCGGCCGCGCCTGAATCAACGGCTTGGGCGACACCTTCGGCGCCGCCGCCGGCGGTTTCGTCACCGCCTTCGCGCGTGGAGGGATCGCTTTCTTGGGGGACTTGGACGTCTTGCTCTTGCTCATTTTCGACTTCGCTACCGCCTTCTTCGCCGACGGCCGGACCTTCGTGTGCTTGGCCCGGCGCGCGGCAAGTTTCGCCTTCACAACCTTGCGCTTTGCTTTGGGAGACGCCTTGGGAGAAGCTTTGCGAGGGGGCGATTTCCGGGTCTTCGGTTTCTTTCTTGCCATAGGTCGCTTGCAGTCTCCGATCGGTTCAGGCTAATGCACGCTTACCTGCGGAGGTACCACGAAACCCGCAAATCGCATGGCTACGCCATCCGTCCGCGCATCGCCTCGGTGGATGAACAACCGATACCGCCACGTCATCCCGCTGCCCTTGGGCAAGGTCACCTCCCCCCGCATTCCCGCATCCGGGCGCAAGTAACTCCACGCAAAACAATTGGCCGTCATCAGTCCGGAGTTCCGCACATGCCAACCCGTCGGGTATCGGAGACTCGTCTCATGATCCAGATTCGCAATACCGACATGACGACCATCGGCCATGCCGCTGAAATCGCACCAAGGCAACGCCTTCCTACAGGTTTCGATCTCGTCGACTCCGCCATGCGCGTTCTCGATTCGTCCTCCGCGCACCACAACCATCGATGAAGCCAACCGGATCGACACCAACCCGCCTTCCTTTGTATCTCTAACCCGCATTTCTCGCCACTCGCCCCCGTTGACGGGGGGCGACTGGCGAGAAATGCTCTGGAGAAAGCATGTGAGTGATTGTGGTGAGGATTTTTCACACCCACCATCTGTTCTGCCGTGCCGCGCGGCGACGATGCATAACGGCGCGCACTGTAACATGTTGTATCCTCCAACGCGCGTGGGTGTGAAAAATCCGGGCTAAACGTCACTTGGCGTTCTGTCATTCTAACCGTCATCTGCAAATCTACGAGTCGTGTCCCAACGGCGGTATTATAAACCCGGATCTGTCAGTGCTCTTCGAATTGTTTGCAATCACGGCTATCACACCAGTCAATTCGTGCCTTGGACTCTTCAAATACATGCACTGAAATAACTTGCGATATCTCTGATAACCAGGTCCCAGCTCCTAAGACCAGTTGTCGACCCCGTCGCAATCGCCTTGGACTACCCAAAGGGACTTGTATGCTTTTGGTCCCGTCGCTCACCCTTTACTCGAAGGTCCATCGGCCAGTTCCGGGTCACCCTCAAACCACCTGGTCCGATAAGGCGGTTAATGAACGGTCTAACCCATTCTTTATCAAAGTGATAAATCGTGAAGTGCGTGCCTCGGAGCACGACGTCCACCCGGGTTGGGTTATCTTGAATTTTCAACTTTACGGCCTCGCCAGGGCTTCTCGAAGGCCAAATCGTACAAGGCCGTTTCTTGCCCGCCCAAGGCCGTGCTCAATCTATGTAATCACTGTATCTTCAGGTACTTGCGTCAATTGCGCGACAACCGATCTGCCTGACGATTGCTCGGCGAGCCTTACGCCGTCTGATTCATATCTATCTGATAAAACTACACTTATCGAACAAAACCACCGACCGCGCTGCTCCGGTGTGCACCTTAATATTGCGTGCGACGGTCAAACTCACTGACTCCCGGGCCTTCAAGATATTCTTATGGCAGGATTCTTAAACTCGCATTAGTTTAGCACTTTTGTCCGCAATTGTCTATAAGTTACCGTCGTTCTTCCGCTCTTTCCAGATTTTCGATCTTTGACCGCCCACTTCGGGAGAAAGTTTAGCAGTATGACCCTGAGATTGCCACTCGCTACCGGCGGCTCCCTTCACACTTCTCGGCTCGGGTGCTCACCTGGGTCCTCAAACGGACGCGGCGATACCTCGAGAACCAAGGACGGACATCGTACCGATGCAAGCCAACCTGCCCCGCGCCGTTTTACAGGAACACGACAAACCTCAACTTGTGAAACTGGGTGGCATTAGGGTCAGCCGTTTCCTGTTGGGGTGCAATCCGTTGGACGGCGGACCACCTCGACTTCGACCTCTTCATGTGCTGCTACTACAACGCCGACGACCGGACCAAGCGGTCCCATCGGGATTATGGCGCGTAAGAGATGTACCATCCGGCCGCGCGCGACGCGATGTGCGCGCCTACGAACTCGCAAAGCCCGCAATTCACTACAAAGCGCTTGCCGCGGGCCGCAACGAACCCAAGGCGGCGTTCGAGTAGGTTGCGGAGGCGTACCGTCCCGGGGATGCAGTGTGCGTCGGGGTCTTTACGAGAGAAAACCCCGTCATGATTCGAGAAGTCGTCGACCTCCTCGAATGCGCGCTCACCGCCGGAGGGAAATGAAGCAGACGTCTTGGCGCCCGCTGTTTTCATTGCTCCCCCCGCTTTCGTACTCTTTACCCGTGTTCCCCGTGGTTGATTCACTATGAATTGGATTCGACAAACACCTTGGTGGGTGTGGGTGGTCAGTCTGGCGTTTGCACTGCTCCAGCCGCTGACTCACTGGCTGATCGTCGTCGGCGCTCCGAATGATGTCGTCCCCACCGGCCTGCACAAACCGGACAGCACCGTGTTCATCCACACGATGCGGATGTTCGAGACGGGATTCTACTCGCCATATGCGACCTGCCGGTCGCCGTTTGGCGATCACTCGCCGCGCCTGTTTTGCACCCCATTCTACATGCTCTACGGCATCGCCGGATCGCTTCGCTCGATTCTTCCCGTCGGCGAGTTCGCATTGCTGGGATGGATCAACGGGTTCGGCGCGGCCTGCTACTTGCTCGCTGTGTATCACTTCTTACGCGCCGTCGGTCCTGTGCAGGCCGACTTGGCGTTCATCTTGTTCGCGTTCGCGGGCGGACTCGGAGGGCCGATTTACATCGCCTGCGCGACGCTCGGGCTGACGCAGGGAGCGTCGTTCCCGGACTGGTTTTATCGATTCGCGATCTACGACCTGGTGGAAGGCCCGAACGTCGCTCCGTACCTGCTCATGACCCGTCTGTACTACACAGTGCCGCTCGCGCTCGGTCTCGCGGGATTGACGACGTACCTCACCGCGTGGAGAATCCGCTGTTCCGCGCACGCCATATTCGCGTCGATACTCCTGTTCGCGGGCGTCCTCCTGAACGCACGCCTCGGACCTCCGCTCGCCGCCGTCGCGGCCTTGTATCTCGCGCAGCACGAGGCTCGACCCCTTCGACGATGGACCGCATTTGCCGCTCCCCTTGCGGCGGCAATGGCGCTTGCCGCAGGGTTCATGCGGCTGAACCCCGGTTTCGTCGCAAACACCCTCGCGGCCGTCCGCCAGGGGATGTGGTTTACCTCGTATCTCAGCGCGGCATTTCCGCTCTTGCTCGCCGCCGCTCCGCAAATCCTCCGACAAACGCCGAAACTGTCGCGGCCGTTTCGCCTCGCTGCTGCCGGCTCACTTGGATATCTTGTCACGTTCGCCGCGCTGTTCATTGCGCACCAACTCTATTACGGCACGCTGCATCTCGGCGCCGACCATGCGGCCTCGGTCCAAATCTCGGATTCCGCGCTCGTCGGAAGCGCTGCCGGAGTCCTACTCGCGTGGCGCTCCCGCGCGGGACTCCAAAGATCCGATCAGGGATGGCTGGTGGTATGGGCGCTTCTGTTTTCCGCACTCGCGATTTCCGCATTCGGCCGGGGCTGGTTCCTCCAATTCTCGCCGCAGCGGCTCATGGTGTTTCTCGGCGTCCCCTTGTCGCTGCTGGCCGCCAAGACCATTCAATCCTGGCGGCACGCGCGCGGGCGATTGGCCGCGACCCTTCTCGGATTGGCTTTGGTGTGCGGCGGCTCATCCCTCATCGTCTCCACGCTCGTATTCCAAGGGCCCCTCGGAATGCGCCCAGGCCTTGCGTCGGATATCGGTATGCACGCCGCCTATATTCCGCGCGCCGACGCGGAGTGTCTCCGTGCGCTCAGTCCGGGAACCCTTGCCGCCCCACCCCCATACAACGACATTTTGTCATTGTGGGATGGCGTACACGTGCTGGGCGGATACGGCGCGGTAAGCCTGTCGGACCAGGCTTCGACGACGCTCAATGCGGCGGTTCACGCCTTCTTCGATCCGGATACTCCAAACGAGAGTCGACGCACGTTCCTTCGGGAGTGGTGCGTCACTCACGTATACGTTCCCGGCGATTTCCGCGAGAATTCCGCGCTGACAGACACGTTCGACCTTTTCGACGCGCTCGACCTAGTCGCAGCGTCGGGCCCCGCCAGACTGTATGCAGTGCGAATGGAGAAGCAGTGAAACCCAAACCCGCACCGCCGATCCGCATAGTCGCACGAGTAGCGGTTGGATGCACGGATGAATCGCATAGTTCATATTGAAATAATTTCAGAATCGACAATTCTCAGTCGCTCGAATCTGAAACGCTGGAGACTTGACAGGTGCGTGCGCCGGAATTGCTTACCAACTCAAAGTGACGTCGGCGGACTCGTCATTCCACCTCCCTCACCGCGCAGGCTGAGGAAACTCACGAGTTCCACCACGCGTCCCGCGGCGGTTGTTTCCCCCGATCCAGCGTTCGATATCGACGGCCGCCCGGCGGCACCGTAGTCGCCGATCACCCCGGTTTTCCGATGAGTCAGGGCCATCTTCAGGATGTGTATGAAGGTCCAGTAAACTCCGCCAGTGATGTGGTAAGGATCTGCGAGGCCGCGCGGCGCGCCGGCCTCTGTTCAGGAGGTTTGCGCCATGGGTTCCGTTTGCGTTTTTTGCGCCTCGAGTGCTCACGTCGACCGGGTCTATTTTGAAACAGCTCGCCGACTCGGCGCGCTGTTGGCTTCAAACGGCCACACGCTGGTCTATGGAGGCGGCAACATCGGACTCATGGGCGCGCTCGCGGCAGCGGTCCACGAACACGGCGGCAAAGTGATCGGTGTGATCCCCGCAAGCCTGAAGGACCGCGAACTCGCGTACCAACAGGCTGACGAACTGGTTGTCACTGCCGATCTGCGAGAACGCAAGGCCGTCATGGATACGCGCTCCGACGCCTTCATTGCAATGCCGGGCGGCTACGGCACCCTCGAAGAAGTGTTGGAAGTCCTCACGCTCAAGCAGCTCCGGTTTCACACCAAACCCATCGTCTTCCTGAACACCCGGCAATATTTCGCGCCGCTGTTAGGACTGTTCGATCATTTCCATTCTCAGCGATTCACGGCGACACGCGCCGACGAACTCTTCCACGTGGCCGAAACGCCGGAGGCCGCGATCGGTTATATTCCAAAGCAGTCGTTGCCAAAGGCGGCGCCTGCCGCAGCCGTTGACGATAGGGACGATTAGCCCGCATTTCTCACCAGTCGC
>BTUX01000074.1:0-18592 GCA_045863315.1 Candidatus Hydrogenedentota bacterium
AACTTGAAGCTGGTTCCCGTCTCAACTTAGCAGTTTGTCGGACTTTGCGTGTAAGTCTAATCATAGCAATGGCGCTCTAATTTGGATCGCCTAGCGACGAGCGTTGATACATAACGACTTACACATTTGTCCGATGCCAAGTCCGACAAACTGTTAGCCGCAGGGTCGAGTCGGGTCGCCCGCTCCGATCCGTGTGAGCCAAGCCGACGATGTCAACCAAAACGTAACACCATCGTTTTCAAAGTGTAGAGTAAACGGCCGGCGGAAGTAGAGCTGCCGGAAAGGCGGTCGTTTAAGTCGTCGTATCCACAGGGTTTTTGCTTGTTGACCGTGTATTGTGCAGTTGGTATACTCACCCCTGCAGACGGTGCAACGTATTGCTTGACCGGACGGATTCAGCCGCGCCGGCTGGCCAGTTGGGGAGAAAAGTAGCCGTGAAACACGTTCGAATGGTATCGCGCTTGCCCATGAAGGCGGAACAAGATAACACCGATCTGTCCTTCATCCTCGAGGTTCTGTCCTTGAGTCTGAGCTTGCTGGGGGTGTTTCTAACTTCGTTTACGACCGCATTCGGCGGTATACTGGAGGCCCTCGGCACCTACAACGAACTGAAGAACCCGAGCGGCACCTAGTCGCGGCTCGTGGGCCTTTAACGCGAAATCGTCAGGAGGAGGTCGCCCATGAAGCATATCCGCTCAGTCAGTTCGAACAAGGCCTTGAGGGCCGATGCGTTGGCGGACTTTTACAACGCGGTCTGGCAAGCGTGGCTCGACTACATCTACGCGAAGAAGAACGAAATCATAATTCCGGCATCGTAAAATACCGCGTAAAACAAGGCGGACCGGGGCTTCCCGCGCTTGAAGTCCCGGTCTTTTTCTATTATGGTGAGAGGTGTCGCGTTCCGTGCGACACACGCGATACCTTCCGCCGAGCGCCCTCGAGGGGCACGGCGTGTCGTGGCGTGCGACGCGACCCACCGGGATTCTTTCAATGATCGTCGGTCAACATACCGTTATTCGTTCGGCCGAGCCGGACGACGCCCAGGCCTTATGGCGCCTGTACGACCCGGATCGGCCCCGGTCATTCCTTTTGGGGCCGTCCCGGGAGGTCATGATTCCCACCCAGGACGAACTCCGGGAAATGCTAGGCCGGCGCGATGTGATCCAAGGGTCCTTCTTCGCCGTCGAGGACAAGTCCGGCGACGTCCGAGGTTGCTGCGTGTTGCGCGGTGCCAAGCTCGAATCGGAGTTCGCTGAAATCGTAGTCGCGCTTTCCGACGACACCGAATACGACACCCCGCTGGCCGACGAAGTGTTCCAGTTCCTGGCGCGGATGGGGTTCGTCGAGAAGAAGCTGAACAAGCTGGTATCCCATTGCCTGAACACCGAGCAACTCTATCGCGCCTATCTCATCCGTCACGGCTTCCAGTCCGACGGCGTGCAGCGGGACATGGTGTACACGCGGGGCACATATTACGATCTGGAGTCGTTGACGCTGTTTCACGCGGCCGTCAGGACCGAGGACATCGGAGCGGCACATGGCACTGCGCTTGCGGCGACCTGAGCGAGCGGACCTCGACGTGATCGTTGACTGGATGGGCGATCCGGAGTTTCGCATGTTTATGTTCGGAGACAGCGAACCCAAACCGATGCACATGGGCCAACAGGCCCTTTCGTTGTTGGGGGGGGTACAAAGCTTGCCCTCGGCGACCGCCGGCCAGCTGGTGTTGGATGAACCCGCCCGCGGTCCTGTGGGGCTGGCCTCGTTTCAGGAGCTGAGCTGGCGAAACCGGTGGTGCGTGGTGGCCGCTTACCTTGCCGCCGAACACCGCAGCGATGAGCTCATCAACGACGCCGTGCAGACCCTCCTGACCCATTGCTTCGACGAGTTGAACCTCCACCGCGCGGGCATGCGGGTCGAGGCGCTCGATACGGCCGTCCAGCGCGCCTGCGAGCGGCTCGGCGCCAAGCGTGAACTCTTGATGCGGGGTTACGTCATGCGTGACGGACGGCCCGCGGACGTGTATGCATACGGGGTGTTGCGCGCGGAATTCGACGCCGCTCGCGCCGGCAAGCGGGACAATTGACATGGCCCTTCGATCCTCGGTGTTCATCCGCCGCGCGGACCGCGAAGACCTCCAGACCATCGTGTCCTGGATGGAAGATCCCGCGTTTCAGCGCTTCTTGTACGGCGATCCGACACGGTCTCCCAAGCAAATCCGCGAGCAGATCGTCGGGATGCTGGGCCGCACCTCGAGCCATTCGCTCCCGAGCGCCGTCTACTTCCTGGCGGATTCGGCCAAGTACGGGCCGGTCGGCCTGTTTTCCGTCGTGAACATCAGTTGGCGGAACCGGTCCTGCAACATCGATTCCTACATCTGCGAATCGCGCCGCAACGGCATGTTCGGCACGGTGGCGTTCTATCGGGTCCTCGAGTATTGCTTCCACATCCTGAACATGCGCCGCATCAACATTTACATCTACGGATTCAATACGCGGTCCTGGCGCCTGTTCGAACTTACCGGCGCCAAGCAGGAACTGGTGCTTCACCAGCACGTCGCGCGGGACGGCGAATTGCATGACATGTACGGCTACGGGCTTCTGCGGAACGAGTTCGATGAATTCCGCGAGATGTTCCTGGCGCGGTTCAAGGGCATCGATCTCAAGACGATGGTGGAAGACCTCAAGCCGGAGGAAGCGGCGAAGGTTTCACCGTGACGATCGCCCTGTGGCTATTCACGGCGCTGCTCGTGGCGCACGTCATCTACTCTGTCGTCTCGAACCGGCTGTTCACGGGCAGCCAGCCCACCGGCCGACTGCGCACCGTGCACGTCCTCATGCAGGGACCGCTGTTCTGGGTGGCGACGTTCATCGGCTTCCAGGACGGCGCATTTTCGCGGGAACTGGTTTCGCCGCTCTATATCGGCATGGGGCTTATCGCCGGCCACATCATTTTCGGGTTGTCGGTATGGGCCACCCACCACTCTTGGCGCGATGCATGGTCGCACTTCTTCGATTTCGGCCCGATCTGGAACTTCGCGATGGACAGCCCCATTGTGTTGACCCGGTTCATCGGCGTGGCGCTGGCCGAGGAGCTGATCTGGCGCGTCGTGGCCCAAAAACGCCTCATCGAACTGCTCTCGCCCCACCTGAGCGCGTTTGCCCCGGCGGTGGGCATCGCGCTGACCGCCGCCGCGTTCGCCATCGTGCACAAGCACTTTTTCGAGAACACGTGGTTCGTGTCGCTCGAATTCTGCGCCTTTGCCGTGCTGCTCGGCGTCCTTTATTATTGGACCAACAGCTTCATCCTCGTGCTGGTGATCCATGCCCTTCGCGATATCGAAATCGCTTATCTCGAATACCTGATGAAAGTGGAGGAACTCGGCGACAAAGCGCAGGCCGCGCACGCGATCGAGCAAACCTACCGCCCGGGCCGAACGGAGGGCACATGAGCGCCGCGCACGCCATTGAACTGAATGATGCCGACAAGGTCTTCTATACCCGGCACTATTTCAAGAAGCACGAAGACACGGGCAAGCGGAAGATTTACTACAAAAAGATCGTCCATGCCGTTGATCACGTCACGTTCGGCATCAAGCCCGGCGAGATCTTCGGGCTCCTGGGCCGCAACGGCGCCGGCAAGACCACGACGGTCCGGATGATCTCGGGCTTGGTCCGGCCGACCGGCGGGGGGGTGTATGTGGACGGCCTGAACGTCGAGAAGAAACGGCTCCAGGTGCTTCGCAAGATCGGTGTCGTGCTCGAGGGCACGCGCACCTGCATCTGGCCGCTGACGCCGCTCGAAAACCTCGCCTATTTCGGCAACCTGCGCGACGTAAAGGGAAAGGTCTTGCGCCAGCGCAGCGAGGAATTGCTCGAGTTCATCGGGCTTAAAGACAAGATGAACGTCGAAGTGCGCCGCCTGTCCCGGGGGCAGAAACAGCGCCTGGCGATTTGCATCGCCCTGATTACCGATCCCCCGGTGCTACTGCTCGACGAGCCGACCACCGGCCTCGACGTGCAGAGCAGCCGGGCGATCAAGGACAAGATCGTCGAGATGACACGGCAGCGCGGCAAGTGCGTACTTGTGACGACGCACGACATGGGGACGGCGCAGGAGTTGTGCGACCGGGTCGGCATCATTCACGGCGGCAAGTTGGTCGCGTGCAAACGCACCGAAGAGTTGCTCGACGTGTTTTCGGATCAAACGTATCACCTGCGGGTGGACCGGCTCCCCGAGCTCGGGCCGGTGGAGCGCACGCCCGCCGTGCTCGGCGTGCGCGCGCTCGAGGACGACGAAGGGCCGGGAATCAGCGTGCAATTCGACAAAGACGAAGCCGCGCGGTCCGCCGCGCTATACTCGGTGATCGGCGCGCTTCAGCGCGAGGGCATCGTGCTTCGCTCGATCAACCATGTGCAACAGACGCTCGAGGACGTATTCCTGCGGCTGACGAGCTCGCCGCGCGACACGAGGTAACGGTTTCAGCATGGGTTTCTTTCTGGTGCTCAAAGCCGAGACGGTGCGCGCCTTCATCACGATGCGGCGCTACTGGTTCGCCACGCTCACGGCCATGCTGGTCGGTTACACCATGTTTGGGGCGCTGATCTTCGGGTTCGTCTCCGGCGCGGTAGATATGAGCCGCTGGGCCTCCTACGCCACCGACAAGACGTTTGGGTTTGTGATCGGCATGTTCGCCTTCAGTATCGTCGGCATGTTCAGCAACGGCCTCGCCGGCATGGCGCGCAGCGGCGAACTCGAACAGGTGTACATGAGTCCGCACGGGTTGATTACCAATTTTCTTGCCCGTTCGTTCGTCTCGACGATCACCAGCATCATCGTATGGACCATCATGCTGATGCTGGTCGCGGCCGCGTTCAACCAGAGCGCCAAACGCGCGCAACTCGCCCAGAACGAGCAGTTGGTCCATGCGCAGTCCGTCGAGGCCGGGCCGGAAGTCGGCGGGGCGCCGCAAGCGGCGCCGGCCGCCTCGTCCCTGGACCGGGCGGAGCTCCATTACGACCCGCTGCCCATCACGCTCCTCCTGTTCCTTACGTATTTCAACATGGTCGGCTTCGGGTTCATGGTCGGCGGGCTCGTGCTCGTATTCAAACAGATAGGCCAGTTCGCCGTGCTCGTGCGCTTCGCTATGATGGCCATCGCATTTACCGCCAGTGAGAAGATTTACGAATTGCCCGCCGTCCTTCAGTGGATTGCCCACGGCATTCCGATTACCGACGCCGCGATTTGTCTGAAGCTCGTCGTGCTTCACGGATACGGAAGCGACATCGTGGGCCACACGTCGTTCTACTTCCTTATCGCGAACGTGTTGATTTGGACGCCCATTGGGCTGTCCTGTTTCAAGTTCATGGAGAACTGGGCCCGCGACAAGGGCACGTTGGGGGCCTTCTGATGGCGCGCGGCACCCTTCACCGGTTCACCGAAGACAACAAGCGGTTCGCGATCGATCCGGACACGTGCTTCTGTTTCGAGTGCGACGAGATTTCCTGGGAAGTGCTCGAGCATTACCCCTACTCGTCCGTAAATCGGATCTATCACGAACTCGGCGAGCGGTACAGCGTCACCGAACTGGAGGAAGTCATCGGCGAACTCGAGTGGCTCCGCTCGACGCGGGCGATCCTGCCGCCGCCGAAGAAAGACGACATTCAAAAAGAGATTCAGTTCGAGCGCGGACTGAAGAAGGTGTCCGTGGCCTTGCCGCGCGAAAGCGAGGAGCCCGCGCCAAAGAAGAAGGCGTGGTTCGGGCAGGGCGCGGCCCCCTCGCCCGCCTCGGCGAGGGAATTGGGCCACGACGCGGTCGCGCTGTTGCTCGGGCGCGACGACGACCAGAAAGAACTTCAGATCGAGTTCCTCGAGGAGGGGCAGGTCCACAATCCCGACTTGGTGGCCGATCTGTGCGCGCACGCCATGCGCGTGGGACGCCTGGCAGGGAAAAAGATCACGGCGGCGGTGCGGGTCGCCGACATTGCGCTAAGCAAGCTGCCCGAAACGCTTGAGGGCCACACCATCAGCGCGAAGCTCGAATTCGTTGAGCCCGGCGACTTCGCAGCCCAGCTTCGGCCCTTGGCGAAGTTGTCCGGCGAGACCCTGCAGCGGCTGGCCCGACTCGTGCAACCGCAGGTGACAGGCGTGGCGGGGCGGATCATCGTGCGGCCCAACCACCCCCGGTTCGGGTGGGTCGTGGAAGAGCTCGAAAAGGTGGGCTGCACGACCATCGAACTGGATCTCGACGGCGCGTATGTGGCCAATCCCGGCCTGTCGCCGCAAGCCATGCTCGAAGGCCTCAAACAGACTGCGGTGTACTACGCCAAGCGGCTCCTGCAACACAAGTACTACCGAGTCGATCCGATTGCGCCGCTGTTCTACCGCATCTACGACGGCGCCCCCTCGCGCCGCGCCGACCCGTCGGGCACCAACGAACTGGCCGTGGACGGCGCCGGGAACATCTATCCCTCATGGCGCATGCTGGGCAACCAGAAGTTCCAACTCGGCTCGCTCGTCACCGGCGAGATCGATGAGCGCCTCCGCGCCCGGTTCGACGAGGTCGGGTCCGCCACGACCGGTGTGTGCAGGCGCTGCTGGGCGCGCAACCTGTGCGGGGGCGGCAACACCGCCGTGCATTATGCCCTCACGGGATCCCACCGGACTCCCAAGGAGACGTGGTGCGAGGCGCAACGCGCCTGGATGGCCTCGGCCGTCTCCGCGTTCAATTTGCTATCTTCCCAAGGCGTCAATTTCACACGCGTGTACAAGACCCTCACGCGCACGTCCAAGCCCTCGCTGTTCTCGATGGTCCGCGCCGCGTTCCGTATGACGATCGGCATGCGGCCTATTGAAGAGGCCGACGCCGACATGCTCGTGCAATGGGAGAACTGGAACACCGCCGCCTATTTCCTTTTCAACGAACACGGCGCGATGGTCACGACAAAGTACGACCGCGAGATGGACGCGTTGCATCCCTCCGGCCTCGAGCAGGAGATGATCCTGATTAAGCGTGACGGCAAGGAGTTCGGGCTGATTAAGCTCCGGCCGGAACGGGTCCCGGCCGCCGCAAAGGGCTGGATTTACTTCCACAACGAAGCGGACTACTCAGCCTCCGACGTCCAGAAGGGGTTCCGCGCCATCCTGAAAGAAGCCGGCGGGCAACAGTCCATCCGCCGCCTCAGCATTCCGGCGGCGGATTACGAAAAGGGGCTTCAGAAGTTTCTCGAAGCCATAGGATTCACGCGCGATGGCACCCTGCGCGAGGCCCTTTTCGTGCACGACGCCTACCACGACGTGCACATGTACTCGATCTCGACGAGCAAACTGTAACGCTTAGCCTGAACCCGCGGATTGTCGCATGAGTGGTGCTCGCTGCTACCGCGGATTTTTCACACCCGCGGGCCATAAAGGATACAACTTCGTGCGGCAGATACCTTTATGCAGCGACAGGGAAAACGGGCTGTTGGTGGGAAAAATCCTCACCCGATTGACTTTTATGCTATCTCCTGAGCATTTCTCATCAGTCGCTCCCAGTCAACGGGGGCGACTGGTGAGAAATGCGGGCTAACCCGCACGATTTGGCTGACGCATCCGACGATTCTGGAAGGCCCCAGTCCGAAATTCGGAATCGGCTTCTGTTCGAATTTCGGAATTCTTGCCGAAACCCAGCCCAAGTGCCGTTCGCGCATGTAGTCTCGAACCGCCTCACAATAAAATAGATACATCAATTGACGCTTGAATGGCACAGTGTATGCTTATACGGAAGCTTATACAGATAGGTAACTGCGATCGTCGCGCGAGCGCGGGGAATCCGATCGATCAGTCCAGCCGTGCCGGACGGTGGAGTTGATCGTCGCGCGAGCGCGGGGAATCTGAACATTCGGGTCGGGCAAGGGGATGACGATACGAACGGGCTGGATGTCCTAGAGGAGGAATCAGCCATGCCCCCCAGCCCCCACCACGAAATCCTTACCGTTCATTCAGGCAGCCGCCGGAGACGACGCAAGGCGGTATATCGAGGCGCCAAATTCCACGAACTGGACTGGTCCGGGATTGCGAAAGTGGCGTTCATTACAACCGCGGTCATCGTCGCGGCATACTTCGCGCTCGCAATGTAGCGGTCCGGTGCGCAGGTTGTCGCGCCAGCGGGAAACGGCATCTCGCCGGACTTGAGGGCGCCCCTTCGCCGGGTCCCGCTACGGGTCCGCAAGTTCAGTCTCGTCGGCGCCAATCGAATCCTCGCCGACTGATCGATAGGCTGCCGCGCACGAGACTCGTTTCGAGCGCGAGGCGCCGCGCGGTCGTCACCTTGGGCGCGTCTATTTGACAAACTCCGCGTACCCCACTACGCTATCGTGTTTTATCACGCTGGAGAGTAATCCGCATGCACCCCTTTCGCACGCACACCTGTGGCGAATTGCGCCCGGCGCAGGCGGGACTCGAGGTCCGCCTGTCGGGCTGGGTCCACCGCAAGCGCGACCATGGCGGCGTCATCTTTATTGATCTGCGAGACCACTATGGGTTGACGCAAGTCGTCGTCCATCCCGACCGCAGTTTCTTTTCCGAGGCCGAACAAGTGCGACCGGAAAGCGTCATCACGGTGACCGGCGACGTTGTGCTTCGGACCCCGGAGACGGTAAACCCCACGCTTCCGACGGGGGAGATTGAACTCGTTGCGCAGGCGTTTCACGTCGAATCGGTCGCGAATCCGATACCGTTTCCCGTCAACCAGGAGTTGGAATACCCCGAGGAGACGCGGCTGACGTACCGATTCTTGGATCTGCGCCGCGAGCGCCTGCACAGAAATATCGTGCTGCGTTCGAAGACCGCGCAACTGACCCGGACGCATCTGACGTCGCGGGGCTTCACCGAATACCACACGCCGATTCTCACGAGTTCGTCGCCCGAGGGCGCGCGCGACTATCTCGTGCCCAGCCGGCTGTACCCCGGGCACTTCTATGCGCTGCCGCAGGCCCCGCAGCAATTCAAGCAGCTCCTGATGATCTCGGGATTCGACAAGTACTTCCAAATCGCGGCGTGTTTCCGCGACGAGGATTCCCGCGCGGACCGCAGCCCCGGCGAGTTCTACCAGATCGACATGGAGATGTCGTACGTCACGCAGGACGACGTGTTTCATGAGGTCGAGCTCCTGATGGTGAAACTGTTTGGCGAACTCTCGAACAGGCGGATCGCTTCCGAAACGTTTCCCCGCATACCGTACCGCGAGGCAATCGAAAAGTATGGCACCGACAAGCCGGACTTGCGGTTCGGGCTGGAAATGGTGGACTGCACCGCCATCTTCGCGCAGTGCGAGCTCAAGGTGTTCAGCAACGCGGTGAAGGGCGGGGGCGCCATCAAGGTCATCAATGCCAAAGGCGTCGCGAACCAACCCCGAAAGTTCTTCGACGACGCCGAGGCGTTCGCAAAAAGTGAAGGGGCCAAGGGCCTTGCGTGGATCGCCTTGCGCGATGGCGAGATGAAGGGCCCGATCGTGAAGTTTCTCAGCGAGACCGAGAAGGTCGAACTAGTCAAGGCCGCCGGCGCCGAAGAGGGCGATGCCTTGTTTTTCGGCGCGGGCGACCGCGCGTCGACCAATGCGCTGATGGCCAAGGTCCGCGTTTACCTTGGCAACGCGCTGGGTCTGGTCGACAAGAACCTTGCCGCGTTCTGTTGGATCGTGGACTTTCCGATGTTCGAATGGAACGAAGACGAGAAGAAGATCGATTTTTCGCATAATCCCTTCTCGATGCCGCAAGGCGGTATGGATGCGCTGTTATCCAAGGATCCACTGGATGTGGTCGCCTTTCAGTACGACGTGGTCTGCAACGGGGTCGAGCTGTCCTCGGGCGCCATTCGTAACCATAGGCCCGACATCATGTTAAAGGCGTTCGAGATAGCCGGTTACCCAGCGGACACAGTCAAGTCCAAGTTCCCTGCCCTCTGGAACGCGTTCCATTATGGTGCACCCCCCCACGGCGGGATTGCGCCGGGTTTCGACCGAATTGTCATGCTACTCGCGGACGAGCCCAACATCCGCGAAGTCATCGCCTTTCCTCTGAACCAGAAAGCCCAAGACCTGCTCATGGGCGCGCCCAATACCGTGACGCCGCGCCAACTCCGAGAGCTGCACCTCGAGATCAAATACCCCCCGAAAGGCTAGGGGTCGGTGCCTTACTGGGGGCAGGTGCATAGTTCGTGTCGCCTTCTCCCTTGTTATATAGGGAGGGTAGGCATTGCGTCAGGACACAGCGCAGAGGAAACGGGCTAAGGCATAGGCTGATTGGAGGACGGCGACCGCGATTTCAATTTGCGGTTGTTGCTTGACAATGGAATTTCTAACTGGTATGGTTCTTGTTTGTGCTTCCCGCGGTAGAACTATGTCCACTGGCAGAAAAGTCCGGCTAGCGGGGTGAGGTGTCTTTAGCGGCGCCGGCTCGTTCCAATCGCACCAAGAACCAGAGGGTCATCCGCATGGCTGTTGTTCCCCAAAACTCGTATGAACGCGTGTCACTAGGGCGTATTCCGGACGCGATGGACTTGCCCGATCTGATCGAGATCCAGACCAAGTCCTACAATGATTTCTTGCAGTGGGACGTGCCCCCGGACGAACGCGCGCCCAAAGGGCTGCAGGAAGTGTTCCTCGACGTCTTTCCGATTGCGTCCCCCGACGGCATGACCAAACTCGAGTTTGTGCACTATTCCTTCGCGCCGCCCAAGTACACCGTGCGCGAATGCCAGGAGCGCGGGCTCACCTATGCTGCGTCGCTCAAGGCCTTGCTCAGGCTGGTCCGGTTCGAGGACGTCGGCGGAGAGAACCGCGAGAAACTCATGGTGGAGCAGGAGGTGTTTCTTGGCGAACTGCCGATGATGACGCCCACGGGCACGTTCATCATCAACGGGGCGGAGCGGGTGATCGTAAGCCAGTTGCACAAGTCGCCCGGCGTATCGTTCGAGACCAAGCTGCATCAGAACGGCAAGACCCTGCTGACCGCGCGCATCATTCCGTACCGCGGCGCCTGGCTCGAATTCGAGTACGACGTGAACGACATACTTTGGCTGACCATTGACCGCCGCTCGAAGATCATCGGCACGGCGTTTCTGCGCGCCTTTGGTTATGAAGACAACGAGGAGATTCTGCGGCTGTTCTACCGGCTGGAGACCGCGCAACTGGGACGCCACAAGATCAAGATCGGGTCGAAGACCTACAATCCCGGAGACCTCGTGGGGCGCGTCGTCGGCAGCGACGCAATCGATCCGGAATCCGGCGAAATTCTCGCGGACGCCGCCGACGAACTCACGCAACCGATGATCGATCGATTGATGCATTCGCACTTGAAGGAAGTGGTGCTTATTCATCAGGAAGACCTGACGCGGGACTCTTCGATCGCGAACACGCTGTCGTTGGACCCCACGCAAACGACCGAAGATGCGTACCGTGAGGTGTATGCGCGAATTCGCCCCGGGGACCCCGCGACCGACGCCACCTGCCGCACCTTCTTTCACAAACTGTTCTTTGACGCGTCGCGTTACGACTTTGCGCCGGTGGGCCGGTACAAGATCAACCGCAAACTCGGTCTCGACATCCCCCAGGACACCAAGACGCTCACCAAGGAAGACGTCGTCGCGACGCTTCAATATCTGGTGAGGCTGCGCAGCGGAGAAGGTGTGCTGGACGACATCGACCATCTCGGCAACCGGCGCGTGCGCGCGGTGGGCGAGTTGCTCGCGAACCAAGTGCGAATCGGCCTCGTCCGCATGGAGCGTACCGTCCGCGAACGGATGAATTATCAGGAAGAGGATCAGCTCACGCCGCAAAACCTCGTCAACCCGAAACCGGTCAGCGCGGTGATCAAGGACTTCTTCGGCCGCAGCCAATTGTCGCACTTCATGGACCAGATCAATCCCTTGGCCGAACTGACGCACAAGCGCCGGCTGAGCGCGCTGGGACCCGGCGGACTCAGCCGCGATCGCGCGGGATTCGAAGTGCGGGACGTCCACCCGACCCACTACGGCCGCATCTGCCCGATTGAAACGCCCGAAGGCCCGAACATCGGATTGATGGCATCGCTGTCCACGTATGCGCGCATCAACGAATACGGGTTCCTCGAGACGCCCTACCGCAAAGTGGACGGCGGCCGCCTGACCGACGTCATCGAGATGCTGTCCGCCTACGACGAGGACAACTACGTCATTGCGCAGGCCAACGCCGAAATCGACAAGCGCGGCAAATTTGTGGCGCCGGTTGTCCTTTCGCGTCACCGCGGCGACTTTCCGCAGGCGGACCCGGCGCACGTCGATTACATGGACGTGTCCCCCAAGCAGTTGGTAAGCGTGGCCGCCGCGCTGATCCCGTTCCTCGAACACGACGACGCGAACCGCGCGCTGATGGGGTCCAACATGCAGCGCCAGGCCGTCCCTCTGCTGAAGACCGAATCGCCCGTGGTCGGCACCGGCCTCGAACACGTCACCGCGAAAAACGCGGGCACGGTGGTCAAGGCCGAACGCGACGGCGTGGTCGAGTACGTGGACAGCGAGGTGATCCGGATCCGCCACACCAAGAAGGGCAAGGAGTCCGACGAGAATCCCTTCCGCGCCGAGGAGGACGTGTACCCGCTGAAGAAGTTTGTGCGGTCCAATCAGAACACCTGCATCAATCAGAAACCGATCGTCGAGAAGGGCGACCGGGTGCGGGCCGGCGACATCATCGCCGACGGCCCGGCAACGGACCGCGGCGAACTCGCCTTGGGCCGCAACGTGCTCGTTGCGTTCATCCCCTGGGAAGGATACAACTTCGAGGACGCGATCCTGGTCAGCGAAGAGGTCGTCAAGGACGACGTGTTCACGTCCGTCCATATTCAGGTGTTTGACATCGAGGCGCGCGACACCAAACTCGGCCCGGAAGAGATCACACGGGACATCCCCAATGTCGGCGAAGAAGCGCTGAAGAACCTCGATGAGACAGGCATCGTGCGCATCGGCGCGAAGGTGAAGCACGGCGATATCCTCGTCGGCAAGGTGACGCCCAAGGGCGAGACCGAATTGGCGCCGGAGGAGAAGCTGCTGCGGGCGATTTTCGGCGAAAAGGCCGAAGACGTTCGCGATGCCTCGCTCACGGTGCCGCCCGGCTGCGAAGGTGTGGTCGTCGACGTGAAGGTGTGCAGCCGCCGAGAGAAGACCGCGGAAACCGGCAAGGGCGCGCTGACCACGCAGGTCAACAAGATCAAGCGTGAGTACCAGGAAAAGATCGACTCAATCCGCGAGACCTTCGTGAACCTCGTCAAAGACGACCTAGTGGGTCTGAAGATACTCGACGACGTGGTCGACCATAAGGCCAACGAACTCGTTTTGGAGAAGAACAAGCGCGTCAAGGTGTCCCATCTCGAGAAGGCGGACTACAGTGTGCTGGCCCGGTTGCGCGTTGAAGACAAGCGCCTGCAGCAGAAGCTGACTCGCCTTGTCAACATGGCCGCAATGGAAGAAGCCAAGCTGATTGCATTCCGCGACAGCGAACTCGACACGCTGCGCCGCGGCGACGAACTGCCGCCGGGCGTCATCAAACTTGTAAAAGTGTTCGTGGCCACGAAACGACGCCTGTCGGTGGGCGACAAGATGGCCGGACGTCACGGCAACAAAGGCGTCGTGGCGAAGATTCTCGCCACGGAAGACATGCCGTAC
Organism: Candidatus Hydrogenedentota bacterium; assembly: GCA_045863315.1. Taxonomy (GTDB): domain Bacteria; phylum Hydrogenedentota; class Hydrogenedentia; order Hydrogenedentales; family SLHB01; genus JABWCD01. The sequence continues at coordinate 13,678 of BTUX01000074.1, forward strand.
CTGCCCGACGGGACCCCCATTCAGATCATCCTGAATCCCTTGGGCGTGCCCTCGCGCATGAACGTCGGGCAGATCCTCGAGACGCACCTCGGCTGGGCGGCCCACAAGCTGAACAGGAAAGTCGCCACGCCCGTGTTCAACGGCGCGTCCGAAGAGGTCATCCGCAAACACCTGCAGGAAGCAGGGCTGCCCGAGCACGGCAAGATCACGCTTCGCGACGGCCGCACCGGCAAGAACTTCGATCAGGAAGTCACGGTGGGCCAGATTTACATGATGAAGCTGAACCACCTCGTTGACGACAAGATTCACGCCCGAGCGATCGGGCCTTACTCGCTGGTCACGCAGCAGCCCCTGGGCGGAAAGGCCCAGTTCGGCGGCCAACGGTTCGGCGAGATGGAAGTGTGGGCGCTTCAAGCCTACGGTTCGGCGTACACGCTCCAGGAACTGCTGACGATCAAGTCCGACGACATCCAGGGGCGCACCCGCGCATACGAGGCCATCGTCAAAGGCGATCGCGACGTCGAGCCCGGCCGTCCGGAATCGTTCAACGTGTTGGTCCGCGAGATGCAGAGCCTGTGCCTGGACGTGATCAAGCTGCTGCGCGTCGAAGAGGCCGGCACCGAGCCCGCCGAAGAAGAGCAGGAACAGGAACCGCTGGAGGGTTAATCCTTGTCCAAGTATATCGCAACAACCGGCGACCGATTTGACGCCATCCAGATTCGGCTGGCCTCTCCCGAGGACATCCTGAAGTGGTCCCGCGGCGAGGTCAAGAAGCCGGAGACCATCAATTACCGCACCTTCAAACCCGAGAAGGACGGCCTGTTCTGCGAACGGAGTTTCGGTCCGGTCAAGGACTGGGAGTGCGCCTGCGGCAAATACAAGAAGGTGAAACACCGGGGCATCGTGTGCGACCGCTGCGGCGTGGAAGTGACGGAATCCAAAGTGCGCCGGGAGCGCATGGGCTGTATCAAGCTTGCCGTGCCGGTCACGCACATCTGGTTTTTCAAGACGACCCCGAGCAGCATCGGCAACCTTCTGGACCTGTCGATTCGCACGCTCGAACGAATCATCTACTTCGAGAACTACATCGTCATCGATCCCGGCGACACCAGCCTCGAGAAAATGCAGACGCTGACCGAGGACGAATACCAGGACGCCCGCGAACAGTGGAGCGATCGGTTCGTCGCGCGCATGGGCGCCGAGGCCATCAAGCTGCTCCTCGAAGAGATTGACGTGGAACAGCTCAGCGCCGAACTGCATGCGCATCTCGCGACCACCACCAGCATGCAGGCGCGCGCCAAGGCCATCAAACGCCTCAAGGTGGTCGAGGCCATCCGCAAATCGGGAAACAGCCCGGCGTGGATGGTGCTCGATGTCGTGCCGGTGATTCCCCCGGATTTGCGTCCCCTTGTGCCGCTCGAAGGAGGCCGCTACGCCACGAGCGATCTGAACGACCTGTACCGCCGCGTCATCAACCGCAACAACCGGTTGAAGCGGCTGATCGAACTGCGCGCGCCGGAAGTGATCCTGCGAAACGAAAAACGCATGCTGCAGGAAGCGGTCGACGCCCTGTTCGACAACGGCCGTCACGGCCGCACGGTCCTGGGCGCCGGCAACCGGCCGCTCAAGTCGCTCAGCGACATGCTGAAGGGCAAGCAGGGCCGGTTCCGCCAGAACCTCCTGGGCAAACGCGTGGACTATTCCGGCCGTTCGGTGATCGTGGTCGGCCCCGAATTGAAACTTCACCAGTGCGGGTTGCCCAAGAAGATGGCGCTCGAACTGTTCGAGCCGTTCATCATCCGCGAACTGAAGGAGCGCGGGCTCGCCACCACCATCAAGGCCGCCAAGAAAATCATCGCGCAGGGCCGCGAAGAGGTGTGGGACATCCTCGAGGAATGCATCAAGGACCACCCCGTGCTGCTGAACCGCGCGCCCACGCTGCACCGCCTCGGCATTCAGGCCTTCGAGCCCGTGCTGATTGAGGGCAAGGCAATTCGCATTCACCCGCTCGTGTGCGCCGCGTTCAACGCCGACTTCGACGGAGACCAGATGGCGGTCCACGTCCCGTTGATGCCGGCCGCGCAACTCGAAGCGCGCCTGCTCATGCTGTCGTCCACCAACATCTTCTCGCCGTCCAACGGCCGCCCGATCGTCACGCCCAGCCAGGACATCGTCCTGGGTATTTCCTACATGACCAAAGCGCGCAAGGGCGCCAAGGGCGAATGGAAGGCCGAATGGAGCAAGGACGGCAAGATTCTGCAACCGGGCCGCGTCTACCGCGACACCGCCGCCGTCGTGCTCGCTTACGAACTGGGCGCCGTGGACCTGCACGCGCAAGTCAAGGTGTGGTGCGATGGAGAAATCCTCGACACGACCGTCGGTCGCGTGCTGTTCAAGGAGTCCTTGCCCGCGGAAATCACGCTACAGGACGTCAACCGCGAGCAGGACAAGACCTCGATCGGGGACGTGATCGCGAACGCGTATCTGAAACACGGCCACAGCAAGACGGTTGAATTGCTCGATGCGCTGAAAAGAGTCGGCTTCAAACACGCCACGCTCGCCGGAATCTCGATCGGTGTGCGCGACATGCTGATTCCAGTCGAGAAGAAGCAGCTCATCGAGCAGGCAAAACAGGAAGTGGCCCGTATCGACGAGATGTACCAGAACGGCCTCATCACCGAAGGCGAGCGGTACAACAAAGTCATCGACCAGTGGACGACGACCACCGAGGCCGTTTCGTCCGCGATGCTCAAGGCCATGGCCGAAAACGACCAGGGCTTCTCGGGCGTCTACCTCATGCTGACTTCGGGCGCGCGCGGCACGAAGCAGCAGATTCGCCAGCTCGCCGCCATGCGCGGGCTGATGGCCAAGCCCAGCGGCGACATCATCGAGTCGCCCATCACGTCGAATTTCCGTGAAGGGCTCTCGGTGCTCGAGTACTTCATCTCCTCTCACGGCGCGCGCAAAGGCCTCGCCGATACCGCCCTCAAGACTGCCGACGCGGGCTATCTCACGCGCCGTCTGGTCGACGTCGCGCAGGACGTAGTCATCGAGGAACAGGACTGCGGCACGCTCAACGGGATTTGGGTGGAAGCACTCATGGACGGCACCGAGACCGTGCAACCGCTCGAGGAGCGCATTGTCGGCCGCTACGCACTCGACGACATCACCGTTCCGGGCGAACCCGAACCCATCGTCCGGGCCAGCGAGAACATTACCGAAGAGAAAGCCGCGGAAATTGTGCGAAAGGGCCTGCCCGGCGTTCGCATCCGCTCCGTGCTTACCTGCCAGTCCAAGCGCGGCGTGTGCCAGTTCTGCTACGGCACGAACCTCGCCACGGGCCGGCTCGTCGAGTTGGGAGAGGCCGTGGGGATTATCGCCGCGCAGTCGATCGGCGAACCCGGCACGCAGCTCACGATGCGCACCTTCCACATCGGCGGCGCGGCCAGCCGCCAGGTCGAGGCCAGCGAAATCAAGGCCATTGACAGCGGCGTGATTGCATTTAACAACGTGCGCACGGCGATCAACCGCGACAAGAAGGTCGTGGCCGTCAACCGCGGCGGCGAACTGACTCTGTTGGACGCGGAAGGCAAGGAACTCCAGCGTTGCGCGGTGCCGCCCGGCGCGCTCCTGCAAATCGAAGACGGCCAGAAGGTGCGCAAAGGCCAGACGCTGTTTACGTGGGACCCGTACAACGTCTCCATCATCGCGGAGGCGTCCGGCAGCGTCCACCTCGAAGGTATGGTCGAAGGCGTGACCGTCCGCAAAGACATCAATCAGGAAACGGGCATCGAGGAGCGTGTCGTCACCGAACACAAGCAGGACCTGCACCCGCAGATTACGATCCTGGGCAAGAGCGGCGAAGTGCTCGCGTATGCGACGGTGCCCGCGCAAACCCACGTGCTCGTCAACAACGGCGACAAGGTGCTTGCCGGCGACCTGCTCGCCAAGACGCCGCGCCAGTTCAGCAAGACCAAGGACATCACCGGCGGTCTGCCGCGCGTTGCGGAACTTTTCGAGGCGCGCCAGCCCAAAGACCCTGCCGTCATCAGCCACATCGATGGCACGGTCGAATTGGGCGGCGCGACCAAGGGCATGCGCAAAGTCAAAGTGGTGCCACCCATCGGCAAAGAGCGCGAGTACACGATTCCGCCCGGCAAACATCTGAACGTGCAGGCCGGCGACCGTGTATACGCCGGACAGCGTCTCACCGACGGCCCCGTCATCCCGCAGGACATCCTCGAGGTCCAGGGCGAAGACGCGTTGCGCAAATACCTGCTCGACGAGATTCAGCAGGTGTATCGCCTGCAGGGCGTGCGAACCAACGATAAGCACATTGAAGTCATCATCCGCCAAATGCTGCGCAAGGTCCGCATCAAGGACGATCCGGGCGACACCCCGTTCCTGGCCGCCGAAGAAGTCGACAAGATTCGCTTCCAGGAAGTCAACGAACAGGTGCGCGCGCAGGGAGGACGGCCCGCCGAGGCCGAGCCGATTCTACAGGGCATCACGAAGGCGGCGCTCAGCACGGAGAGTTTCATCGCCGCAGCCTCCTTTCAGCAGACCACGCGCGTCCTGACCGACGCCGCGTTGTCCGGCAAGCGGGACTATCTGCGCGGGCTCAAGGAGAACGTGATCATCGGCCACCTGATACCCGCCGGTACGGGAAGCCGACACTATCAGAATACCCACGTCGAGATCGCCGAAGACCTGATCCAGGACTTCGCGGAAGACCTCGAGGTTGGTCCGGCGGAACTGAGCCAGGAGGCGGGTTCCTGACGGCGCAGGCGGCGCGGAGGGAACGCCAAGGAACGCGGCCGAAGATTGCTTGACATAGACCTGCTCATATGCTAAGCTGTTTAGCCGTTGCGTGCGGGGGGACAATTCTGCCTGAAAGGCACGGAAAGAGCCAAGG
>BTUX01000075.1:0-18554 GCA_045863315.1 Candidatus Hydrogenedentota bacterium
AGGCAATCTTCGACTTCCTGAATTCCCTGCACGGATCGGACGAGGTATCCCCGTGATCGGGTCCCGTCCAGTCTACCGCGTGAAAACCGCGACGAAAGCGAAAGGGGCAGGTCGGCCGAGTGCGCAATATACGCCGCGTGCCGCGCGCGAGAGGCTTTCCCTTGGCATCCATGTATTGGCGAGGAGTGGTGCGTTATGAAGGTTTCTCGTTGGCGTGGGTCTTGTCTGTTGTGCGTCTTCGCGCTCGTCGCGTCGGCCGCGGCGCCGGGCGCGGAGTTGCTGATGCGGGCGCCCTCGGGAGAACGCTACGTCGAACTCGATCCAACCGGAACGACCATCCTACCCAACGGCAGACTCATTACGCCGAAGGGAACGTTGGTCCGCGTCCAGCCCCACCCCTACGGGCTGACCCTGAGCGCAGACGGGCGCTGGGTCGTCGCTGCGTGCAGCGACGGTCCGCAGCTCTCCATTCTCGATCTCGCCGCCGCCGACGGGCCGGCCCACTACCAGATCCCCGAGAAGTCCGCCGAGTCGAAGGGTGTGCTCGATGCCTGTTTCATGGGGCTGGCCGTGGATCCGAAAAACGAGGTGGTTTACGTCGCGGGAGGGGAAGACTGGAGCGTCCTGGCGTTCGAGTTGGCAAGCCGGCGCCGGCTCTTCCGAATCGACTGCGCCCACCAACAGGACGACGGGGACTTCACCTTCGGTTATCTCGGTGACCTGCGCCTCACCGCGGACGGACGCACAATCTACGCCGTGGACCAGTCGAACTTCCGCATGGTAATCATTGACGCCGTGGAGCGGAAAGTACTGCGTTCGATACCTGTTGGACGCTACCCCTTCGGCATTGCTTTGTCCCCGGACGAGTCGAGGGCCTATATCGCAAACGTCGGTATCTATGAATACAACTACATCCGCGACCGGCAGGGCGGCATCGGCAAGCTCCATTTTCCACCCTTCGGCGTTCCGTCGAAGGAGGCGGAGGAAGGCGTCGTCATTGACGGATTGACGGCCCCCGCCCTCGGCGACCCGAATGACATTCGCGGCATGTCAGTTTGGACAGTCGATGTCGGCACACGCGGCGAGGAGAAGGTCGTGGCCAAGGTGAAGACCGGCCACCTTGTCGGCGAACAACTCGAAGACTTCCCCGCCGTGGGAGGCAGCAGCCCCAATTCCATCGCAGCTACCGAGGACTTCGTCTACGTCTCCAACGGAAGCAACGACAGCATCACCGTCATCCACACCGACGGCAAGAAGCGAGCGCGTGACATCGACCTTACGCTCGACAAACGCATAGACAAGTGGCGCGGCCTGATTCCGTTCGGCGTGGCCCTGTCTCCGAGCCACGACCGGCTCTACGTCGCCGAGGCCGGGATCAACGCGGTCGGCGTCATCGATTTGAAAAACCACCGTGTGCTTGGCCACATACCGACCGCGTGGTTCCCCAGCAAGCTCGCCGTCTCGCCCGACGGCAAACGACTGTATGTCGCCTGCGCAAAAGGTATCGGGTCCGGCCCGAACCATGGGCCCGGGCACGCGCCCGGTGATCCGACCGGCATCGGCGCGTTAATGCGCGGCTACATCCACATCATGAGTCTGCCGCAGTCTCAGGACGAGTTAGACGAGTTGACCCGACAAGTCGTCGCGAACAACGTCGAGTTTGTTCCGCGAACGGAAGACCCGCGTGCGAAGGGCCATCCGGTTCCGCCGACGCCGGGAGCGTGGAAAAGCCCGATCAAACACATCATCTACGTTACCAAGGAAAACCGCACCTACGACGAGGTCTTCGGCGCGCTTCCGGGCGGACGCGGCGACGCGGAATTGTGCCGGCTGGGGCGGCCCATCGACGTGTCGAACAGGGACAACTCGCGCACGGTGAAGGACGTGGTTCTGATGCCGAACCACGTCGCGCTTGCCAAGAGGTTCGCGATGTCGGACAACTTCTACTGTGACTCGGACCACTCCGTCGATGGTCATCGGTGGCTGGTGGGCACGTATCCCAACGAGTTCATGGAAGCGCGGATCGGCGAGTCCGCCAAGGGCAGCGGCCCGGGCAATTTTTCGTTTATCGGTTCGTCCGGGGCAATTTATCCCGAGGACTACAACGAAGCGGGCTCGATTTGGGAGCACTTCGACCGCGGGAAGATACGGTTCCGCAATTACGGGCTGGGGTTCGAGTTCAAACCGCAGGACGAAGAGCAGGAGTACGCGGACACGGGCATCCGCCTGACCATCAATTATCCGCTGCCGCAACCGCTATTCGAAAACACCTCGCGGACCTTCGCCACCTACAACACGAACATCCCCGATCAATTCCGAATGGACCGGTTCGAAGACGAGTTCAAGGAACGCTGGCTCTCGGGCCGCGAACCCTTCCCGCAGGTCATCACCATGATGCTCCCGAATGACCATGGCGCGGCCGAACGGCCGGACGACGGCTACCCCTTCTGGGGCTCCTACATGAGCGACAACGACCTTGCGCTTGGCCGCCTCGTCGAACTTATCAGCAACAGCCCCTTCTGGAAAGACACCGTCATCTTCGTCACCGAAGACGACGCCCAGGGTTATCGCGACACGGTGGACGCGCACCGCTCCATTTGCATGATCATCAGCCCCTACGCGAAACCCGGGTACATTACGCACACTCATTCGAGCATCGCCAGCATTCTCAAGACCATGTTCCTCATACTGGGCCTGCCCCCCCTCAATCAGTACGACGCCTTCGCCTCGGACCTGTCCGACGCGTTCCTCGTCGCGCCGGACAACATCGAGCCCTACAAGGCCCTACCCGTGCACCCCGAAATCTTCGATCCCGAGAAGGCCCTCGACCCCTTCGACGAACACTTCGACTGGAAAGCCGCCTCGCATTTCATCCCCCTCGACGATCAACCCTTCCTCGACACCGACGACTACGGCCACAGCGGCCCCGTGGGGCACGTCCCCCGGCCGGGCAACTGAGTCGGCCCTCCGGCGACTGTCATCTGATCGCGGAGAAGTCCAACGGCTTCAGGTAGACCGATTCGACTTTTGCGGTAAGCGCGCTACTGATTTCCGACGCCCTCACGGCCGCACCTCATACCGATAATTCCACCGCCGGTTGGGGGCGCTGTCTCCGTTTACTCCAAACTCCGAAATGTCTCCAAACTCCTGAATGTTGTCCGCCCAATGAAAGTCGAATCGTGGCGTCCTTTCCGCCATCCCCAGCACCCCGCGCGGGAGGCTGACTTCCATCGCGTTTCCGTTCACGCGATACGTGCCCGCGCCCACGGTCGCCCAATTGCCGTCGCGCCACGCTTTGAGCGTCGTCTCGCTTTCACTCGGCGTCTCGAGGTTTATCACGAAGTCATATCCCAACCAGCCCGTGCCGGCGTCTCGATCGGCATCGATAAACAACAGCATCCAGTACGAATCGGTATGCGGCGTGATGGGCGCGGAGGTCTGGGCGTAGAAGTACAAACTCGCGTCGTCGAACGCCGCCTTGGCGATCACAAAATCGTTTCGTCCGGTATCGTTGCGATACAGGATGTTCCCGTACCCTTTGTGATCCCGGTGCGTGACATCCCCGACCGTGTCCCTATACTCCGGCGTCACTCCCGCCCAATCCGCAAAATCGCCGTCCACCACAATTGCGCTGGGTCCCGCCGCCAAAGGATGTTGCCGCACCCCTTTGAATCTCCGCACCCAGCTTGCCAACTGGTAATAGTAGTTGTCCGTGTGCCCGCCGCGCATCGGCTCGCAGTCCCGGCTATACTCCTGCGTGTACTGATCGACAAACAGCCCGCCCTTGTAATACGCGTCCGCGTCGGTGTACGTGCTCCACTGCGTGTACCGCCCCGCGACCCATTCGTTCCACCCCGTCACGAACACAAACTTCGGGTCCGCCTCCAGCGCGCGTTTCCACTGTTCCTCGAAGTTGAGCCCGAGGCCCACCGCCTCCGGCCGAGGGTCTTTCGCGCCGTTGTGCCAACTCCGTCCCATCGCGCCCGCCTTATGACTCATCGGGGCGGGTCCCGGCGTGTTCGGCAACGCGTTCTGCGCTACTCCCACGCTCATCTGTTCGACCTCGCCCGCGCTGTTCTTGAAAGTGTGCTGCGGATACACCTCAAGCCAACTCCACTGGTCAGGGCCCGTCGGCCCGATCCAATAGTCCGGCATGGGACGCCGAAAGGTGAAGAACTCCCGCATCTCCGGGTCTTTCACGTACTCCGGATTTGCCAGCAGGAGCGGCTTCCCCTCCCACCGAAACCAGAGATCGCTCCACAATCCCGGCTTATACAGGTCCTGCCAGATACGCTCGACCACCGCCATGGGGTCACCAAACGGCGCGATGAACGCGATCGAAGGCGTCCGCGCACCTTCGCGCCGCATTGCCTCGTACTCCCGGCACAAGGCCTCGTACTCATTTTTCCATGTGTGCGGCGGGTTGGTGGTGTCGAACAGAATGACATCAACGCCTGCGTCCGACAACATGCTCGCGTGTTTGCGGATCACGAAGGGGTCGGTCATTATGTAATACCCCAGTTCCGGCTCTCCCCAATGGTGCGGCGCGCCATTGTTCGGCCACTCAATCGCAGGCGAATCCCCCGCCGCGGCGATGATTTTGGTGTTGTCGTTCGGCCCTCCGTCCCGAGGCACGTGCCACGTCCAATAGAAAATCCCGACCCACTTCCCGTCTCGCACGTCCCCGACCTCCTCGAACCCCGGCACCACCCGACCCACGCCATCGGTCGCGACCCAGGTGTCGGAGTAAACATCGGAGTCGGTGTAGGGCTTGACCAAGTACTCGGCGGCGGTCGCCATGTTGAATATCTGACTCAGCAGGGCGAGAACATGACAATTCATCGACAAATGAAAATGAGATCTGCATGTTGAAGGCGGAGTAGCGCGGATCATCGTGCGAAAACAGTACATTCTATAGGCTATCCCAAAAACCTGTGAAAGTAAGGGTGACGCGCGCATGTTGTGTAAGCACGCGGTCACACTGAGTGGCATTGGAACGGACCAAATACGATTCTACGACGAAGATTCGAGCCGTGCGAATTTCATGCGGCCCGAAATTCGAGCCGCGAAGCGGCGGTTTGGTCATAGCCCGGATTTTTCACACCCGCGGGCAAGGAAGGATACAACTTCGTGCGGCAGATACCTTTATGCAGCGACAGGGAAAACGGGCTGTTGGTGTGAAAAATCCGGGTTAGCCGGCCAACAATTCTTCGTACACGCGCAGATTGCCTTCCACCATGCGATCCACCGTGAACTGATCGCGCACGAGTTCGGCAGCGGCGTCCTTCACGCGGGTACGCAGGTCCGCGTCGCGGACCATCCGCACCACGGCCGCCGCAAGGGCCGCGGGATCGCGGGGAGGGGCCAGAAGTCCCGTCTCGCCGTTGCGGACCATTTCGGAGATGCCGCCCGCGTCGGTGGCCACGACGGGCACGCCGCAGGCCATCGCGTCGAGAACGGAGGTTCCCAATCCTTCCTCGCTGCTGGACAAGATGAACAGATCCATTGCGCGCAAGAGCCGCGGTACGTCGTCGCGTTGGCCCAGCAGTTTGACGGCGTGGGAGACACCCAGTTCGCGAATTTGCGATTCGATGGGTTTGCGTAAGGCGCCTTCGCCCGCGACGATGAGCCGAAAGTTCGGAATCTCCCGGAGGATTGCGGGCATCGCTGCGACAAGGGTGGCGTGGTCCTTGTGGCCGACGAGCGCGGCGACGTTGCCCGCGAGGACGGCGTCCCCGGGAATGCCGAGCGTGTCCCGTTCGATCGGCGGTCCATTCAGACGGTCGGGATCGATCCCGCTCATCACGACGCGCAACTTCGATTCCGGCACGCCGTAGGCCCGAAGGACGCGGTTGATGCACTGCGAAATGGCCACGATGCGATCGGGTTGCGCGTATTTCCACGCGCTGAACGCATTGCGGGCCGGCGGGAAATCGACGCGGCGCGATACCACGACCCGCCCGCGCCGGGCCAGTTTGCGCGCTACACACGCATACGTCGCGGCGTGGCTGCTGTGCGCATGAAGGATGTCGATGTCGTACGCGCGGACCGCCCGCGCCAGCAGCGTCGGGCTGATGGGGTCCATCTCGCCCCAACACGGGATTGCGACCCGAATTACCTCGGCCCCATCGAAACCGGAGCGCAGGAAGGCGCCGGCCGCGCGCCCGGCCACGACGCAGCGATGCCCGAGTTTCGTAAGCCCCGCAATGAGATAGCTTGCCTGTTGTTCGCCGCCGCGCCAGCCAAGTTGGTCGTCGATGTGGAGGATGTTCACGCGGCGGCCCGGCGCGTCCGCTCGCGATGGATGGCAATCGCGCGGCGGTAGGCCTCGACCGTGCGCGCGGCCAGCAGATCCACGGTGAATTCCCGCGCGATGCGATCGCGGGCCGAACGGCCCATGCGCTCGCGCATCGACGGATTGGCCAGCAGCTTTCGCAGCGCGTCCGCCAGCGGCGGGACCGTCCCCTGCGGCACTACGAATCCATCGATCCCGTGCCGGACAATTTCCTTGGTCCCCCCGTGATCGGAGGTGACGATCGGTTTTTCGGTTGCCATTTGTTCCATCACGCTGAACGACGAGGCCTCGCAGTCGATGGACGGCTGCACCCCGATGTCGAAGGCCTGGATGCAGTCCGCGATGTCGTCCCGGAAGCCGGCAAACGTCGTGATCGACGCGATTCCCAAATCGCGCGCCATCGTTTCAAGCGATTCCCGCAGGACGCCCTGACCGAGCACGAGCAATCGCAGCTGGGGGAACGCGTCTTTGAGGCGTTGCGCCGCCTCGAACAGATACCTATGACCCTTGGCGAGCGCCAACCTCGCCGCGATGCCGACGACGACGGTTTCGTCGTCGAACCCGAACGACGCGCGCATGCGCCTGCGGGTTTCCGCATCCGGCTTGAACCGGTCCGGTTCCACTCCATTGTGGATCACGCACATGCGCGACCCGTCGAACACGGGCCGCGTCGCCCGCAGGTCGAAGACGGCCTTGCACACCGCGATCTGATAGTCCGTCCAATCGAGATTCAGTTTCCGGTTCGGCCAATTTTCGCTCACGGCATAGGTGTTGTGCCGCGACCGCACCATGCACGCGGGGAAACCGCTGAGGCGGTTCGCCAGGGCGCAGACCCAGTGGTCCTGCGAGCCGTTTGCGTGAAGGACATCCGGTTTGCGTTCTCGGATGAACCGTTGGACTGCCCGCACGTCGTACACCCACGCGGCGGGGCGCAGGCCTCCCCGAAACCGGAACGCGTTGTAGACGGCGCAGCCCGCCTCGCGGCCTAGTACGGCCAGCACGCTGTGTTTTTTACACCCGATCGTGACCTCGTGGCCGAGGGCCTGGAGCGCCTTCCCCAACTGAGTGACATAGCGGACCTGCCCGCCGCCTTTAAGGTGGGGGTCCGTGATGAGGATGCGTAGAGAACGCTCGTCCACTGTAGCTACCGGGCGTCGCGCGCGTCGTCGGGATGCGTCACGGCCGGATGCGCCGCCTTACTCTTCCTCGTCCGGGTGTTGATTTCGTATCGCTCGCGCCGCGCTTTCATCATACCAGTCCCCGGACCTGATCGCCTGCATCGGGTCGGCCTGCGTCTGGTCCAAATGCTGCAGCAACTCGTTGATGCGCACGTTGGCATCTTCGAGTCGGTCGATCGCCGAGCCGAGTTCGTCGTCAATGGATTGCAGGTCGTCGTCCCTGCGGATAACAATTTTGTGCTTCTTCGCCATACTGCAACTCCACAAAAACTTCTGTCCACTTTCGGGCTGGGCAACTCTCAATCGCGTCGGTTTCAGCGCGATATGACCCGGGGCGGCCCGTACGCGCGGGATTGGGCGTCTCCGCCCGCCGCACCATGGCGGGAGATTTGCGGAACATCTCAGTTCACAAGATGGGGACGGGGGCCCGCACCACCTCCGACGCCAAGGCAATGATCAACTGAGTGCGTTCGTCGACGGTCACCGGCGCATGCTGTCCCTGAATCAGGCCCCACGCCTCTTCCTCGCGGGCGGCGCGGGACTCCGACTCCCCGCCCTGTTCGCAGTCGTGCGCCGCCAGGTTGGCGATGCGCACCAATGCCGCCAGCACGGGGTCCTTCGCCTTGCTCAACGCGAAACCTTGCACCGGATGGTGAAGCCATATTGCGTCGGCAAGCGGCCGCGGAAAGTTCCACTTGTTGGCGAGCGCGCGGCCGACTTCGGCGTGCGTGAAACCGTAGGTCTCCCGTTCGCGCTCCAGGAGCGGCTTCGATCCCGCGCCGTTCTCGTTCACGGTGTCGACGTACCCCGCGCCCAATTGCCGCAGCATGGCCAATTTGCCCATGTCGTGCAAAAGGCCCGAAATGAACGCTTCGCCTGTGGCGCCGGCGCCCAGACGTTGCGAAAGCTGCTTGGCGAGCGCGCCGGTCAGAAATGCGTGGTCGGTCAATGTGGTCGTCGTGCTTTTGTATTTTCCGTTGCATAACGTTTCGAATACGGACACGCCTAGCACAATGTTGCGAATCTCGCGCATGCCTAAAATGACGAGGGCGAGCTTCAAGGTGCCGATATACTGCCGCATCCCGTAGTAGGGCGAGTTGCTGACCCGCAGAATTTTCGCCGTGAGCGCCGGGTCTCGCTCAATCGTCGCGGACATTTTCGCCATGTCGGTCATCGGATCATCGGCGAGCCGGAGGACCTCGTTCGCCACGTTCGGCAGGGCGGGCAGGTCGCCCAGTCGATCGATTACCTCGTGCATCTGCTGATTGTCCACCTCAAGCCTTTCCGTCTTGCCCGTCAACGGGTCAGGAGCAGCGGGCACGGCGATTGGTTCATCGCGAAAGCCGTCGTGCTGCCCACAAACAATTCACGCACTTTCGAGTGTCCGTAAGCGCCCATCACCAACAGGTCGGCGCCGCATTCCTTTGCATACGCCACGATCGTCTCGCCGGGATCGTCCTGACGCAGTTCAAAACGCGTGGACAGCCCGTGCGGTTCGAGGTAACTCTTCGCCTCCTGCAGTATGGCCTCTCCCTTTTGGGCGTTGACCACCAGCACGTCCAGCGGCGCGCCCCACGTAGCGGCATATTCCGCCGCGACCTGGAGGGCCCGTTTGGCATTGACGGTGCCGTCATACGCGACAAGGAACCGCTCGGCGCGCGGCGTGTCTACGCCCGTTACAAGTACCGGTTTTGTCGCCCTGCGCACGACGCCTTGGGCGGTCGATCCGATCAATCCCTCGAGCCAGGCGCTGTGTTCACCGCTTCGTCCCAGCACGATAAGGTCGGTCAGTTCACTCTTCTCGACAATGACGCGCGGCACAATGCCCACGGCTTGCTCCGTTGTACACTGAAGACCGGCCTCCCTACAGCACCGCTGCAATTCGTCGAGGGCGCCCTTGCCGCGCTCTTCGAGGATCATCCCAATGTTGCCCTGGTAATTGGCGAACGGCGCGGTCCCCAGCGACGCCGACACGTCGCGAAGGATGGGTCCTTCGAGCAGCTTGATGTCTACGACGTGCAATCCGTGGATCGTCGCGTCCAGGCGCTTGGCCACTCCTAGCGCGTACCGCACGCCCAGCATCGCCTCGTCGCTGCCGTCAGTCGGGACCAGTATGTGTTTAATCATTTGGAAGCAGGCCCGTTACATGGGACCACCCAGTACATTTCCATCGAAAACGGCGCGGAATTATATCAGGCTCTCTTCGTATTATGCACGTATGTTGGGTTCCGGGCCAATTTCAATTCAACCTGTGGGGTCTGAGGGAGGTGGAAGGCGCCCGGCCCCTCTTAGCCCGCATTTTTCACCAGTCGCCCCCGTTGACGGGAGGCGACTGGTGAGAAATGCTCTGGAGAAAGCATGTGAGCGACTGGGGTGAGGATTTTTCACACCCACCATCTGTTCTGCCGTTCCGCGCGGCGACGATGCATAACGGTGCCCACTGTACCATGTTGTATTCTCCACCGCGCGTGGGTGTGAAAAATCCGGTTTAGGGGCTTGTCGCCGGTAACATATTGTGGCAGAATAAGGTAGATGTTACACGGGGCGCGGTGCGGCGTCTCGTGAAGGGCTGGGCGACTTTACCGAATTGGTTGCCTGGGTCCTTCCCAATCGGTGCAGTCGGCCGGTGCAGCCGACACGACATTTCTCGGAACTTGCGCGGGGTGGTTCGGAGAAGGAGCATTCATGGCTGGCAAACCCGTTGAGTGGCGCAGGTTTGAACCTTTGGAACTTCAAGAGAAGGTCCCCGTCTTCGTCCCCAGCGCATCCGATGCGCCCTCCCAATCGGCCGCTCCCCCTCAGGATTTTGTATCGTTGCTGCGCGCTTTCGAGCGGGCCCTCCGCGAGAACGAACGGTTGCGGAAGGAATGCGCCGAATTGAGAAGCATGGCCAAGTCGGCGAAGGAGAAAACCGCGAAGGTGGGCGGCAATGGAGGCGGGGAGTTTCGCGCGGAGGAGCGTCTCCGGCGCGCACAGGCGAACATCCGGGAACTCCGGGAGAAGGCGCTGGGAATCCAGTCGGAAATCAGCGGGCGAGCCCCCGCGGCGCGTGCGGAAATCGAAGTTGATGCCCCGGTACCTCAAGGCGAAGAGGAGCCCGCCGGCGACCTTGCGCCGAGTTGCGCCGATGCCAGGCTTCGCCGAATCGCACAAACGGCGGCGGCATGGGTGTTTGCGGCGCCGACCGAGCAGAATGTGCGTCTCGTGGAGGACGCACTGCGCGGGCGGGGCATTGATGCGCTCTTGAATGGGGGCCCGTCCGGGATATCCGCGGAGTAATCCGCGTCAGGTTTCCAGCATTCCCTTGGTCGAGGGAACGTCGTTCACGCGCGGATCGAGGAGTGTGGCGCGATCGAGCGCGCGGGCGAAGGCTTTGAATATGCCCTCGATACAGTGATGAAGGTTGGATCCGTAACGCAGTACGATGTGAAGCGTACACCGGCAGTTCACGGCGAAAGCACGGAAAAACTCTTCGGCGAGATCGGAATCGAATTCGCCGGCCCGGCCGCGGGGAAGGTCGGCCTGAAAGCTCAGAAACGGGCGCCCGCTGAAATCCACGACCACTTCCGCCAGGGCTTCATCCATAGGGACTACCGCGTGGCCGAAGCGTGTAATACCTTTCATGTCACCCAGCGCCTGAAGAAACGCCTTGCCCAGGCAGATCCCGACATCCTCGACGGTGTGGTGGGCGTCGACTTCCAGGTCGCCTTTGGCCTCGACGGTGAGGTCGAAAAGGCCGTGCCGGGCGATGTGCGTCAGCATGTGATCAAAAAAGCCGACGCCGGTGCGGGCGTCGATGAGCCCCCGCCCTTCGAGATTGACGGTGACGTTGACGTCGGTTTCGGCGGTCTTGCGCGCGACGTGCGCGGTGCGGGCCCCTTTGCTCATGCGGGTCAACGCCCCAATGCCAGGCGGTCCGCGAGAAAGGTCGGCAATCCCGCGTCTCGGATCTTTTCAGCGGCCATGTTTACGTCATACTCCACGCGGACCAGTTCGAACTCGTTTTTTTCCGAATCGTACATGCCGAACGCCGCGCGCGGGTCTCCGTCCCGCGGCTGGCCGACCGAACCCGGGTTGATAAAGAAAGTCTTGCCTTCCCCGAGCGCGAATTTAGATTCGTCATCGACCGAGTATAGACCGTCCGCTGAAAATATTCCCGGACTATGCGTATGCCCAAAGAAGCAGAGCCGGTAATTTTGTTCGCTGACGTACTCGAGGTGAGGAAGCACATCCTCCCACGTGAACAGGTAGCAGTCGCGGTCGGTCGGCGAGCCATGTGCGGCTAGGAAATGGGGGAATTGCATGTTGTCGGGCAAGTTGCGAAGCCAGTTCAGGTTGGTTTTCGAGAGACGTTCCCGAGTCCACAAGGCTGCCTGCAGCGCCACGGGGTTGAATCCCCAGGGTTCCTCTATTCCGCAGGCCACGGCATCGTGGTTTCCGCAAATCGTCGGAATGCCCGCGAGCCGGACACGGTCCACGCATTCGTTGGGACTGGCGTTGTAACCGACGACATCTCCAAGGCATACGGTTTGGTCAGCGCCGATTTCCGTAATGCGAACCAGGGTGGCGTCGAGCGCCTCCAGGTTCGCGTGGATGTCGGAAATGATTGCGTACCGCAAGCGGAACTTACCTTCCGTACGATGACCAGCGCAAAGTCACACCCTCGATGCCCCCACCTCGGCGCACTCCATCGTGCGCTGTTCACCGGCTACACGTGCCGCGCTGTGGCGTTCATCCCACCGCCCGGCGCGCCCCGATCGCGGTTCAGCGGCCCTGCATCGGGCGCCCCAGGTGAGCGTATTCTGCATAGAGCCGATGGGTGATTCAAGCGAGAAACGTGTGTAAACCCCGCGCGCCGCTCGCGCGTCGCAGCTTTCAATGCACCATGAACGCGGCGGTTCTAACCCGCATTTCTCACCAGTCGCTCCCGATGACGGGAGCGACTGGTGAGAAATGCTCAGGAGATAGCATGGAAGTCAATCGGGTGAGGATTTTTCACACCAACAGCCCGTTTTCCCTGTCGCTGAATAAAGGTATGCGCCGCACGAAGTTGTATCCTTCATTGCCCGCGGGTGTGAAAAATCCGGGCTAACCTTGACTCAATTCTCCCCCGTTCGTTACAATTCTATATTAGGGCGGCATAGCCAAGCTGGTAAGGCAGAGGCCTGCAAAGCCTTCATTCCCCGGTTCGAGTCCGGGTGCCGCCTCCATTTTTTTGCGCTCGGTAAGCGTTGGGGTTGTTCGAAAGGATCGCTCCTTGGACTCCGGACCGATGGGGGGCCGGAGTTTCCCTTGGGAGGGCGAGTGGTGGAATGGCATACACGGCGGACTTAAAATCCGCTGCCCCAACGGGCTTGAGGGTTCGAGTCCCTCCTCGCCCACTTGTATGATCTACCGGGCCCTGTGAGGACACACGTACACCGCCGTGGCCAAGATTCTCATTGTCGATGACGAGCCGACCACCGGACAGGTATTGACCGAATACCTGACACGGCACGGCCACGCGTGCACGGTTCAACGGACTGGCGAGCACGTGATCGAGACCCTTCGGAAAGATCGCCATGACCTTTTGATCTTGGACGTCATGCTGCCGCACAC
This sequence comes from Candidatus Hydrogenedentota bacterium, assembly GCA_045863315.1. Lineage (GTDB taxonomy): Bacteria > Hydrogenedentota > Hydrogenedentia > Hydrogenedentales > SLHB01 > JABWCD01. The sequence goes on from BTUX01000075.1 coordinate 13,072, forward strand.
GTCGGGATTCGAGGTCTGCCGGCGGGTCCGTCGCGATCCGGAATTATATATGCTGCCCATTCTCATCATTTCCGCGATGAACAACGAAGAAGAAATCCTTCACGGCCTGTCGCAGGGGGCGGACGACTTTGTGCCCAAACCCTTTGACGTGAGTGGACTTATGCTCCGAATCGATTCCCTGCTGCGGTCGAACGCCTCGAGCACCGGAACGGACGAATTGACCTCGCTTCCCGGGGCGGACGCCAGCAAGCGCGAACTGCAACGCCGAATCAGCGTGGGCGAGAAGTTTTCCGTCGCCCATTGCGAACTGCTCTATCTGCGCGAGTTTGCGCGCAAGTACGGCGCCGAAGCCCGCGCCAAGGCCGTCCGACACCTCGCGCGCGCCCTGTCGCAGTGCGCTCATGAGTTGACCAAGGAACTCGGGTTTGTAGGCCATATGGGCGGGGGGCACTTTCTAATTATTATGCCGTCCAAACACATGCGCGCCTATTGCCCGTGGGTCCGCAAAGTCTGGGACGCGCATGTAGGCAAACTCTACCAGTCCGTTGCCGGCATGCCCGTTCCGCCGGACGTGGCATCAGGCAAAGAGAAGGGCGTGGACATTATCTTCTGCGTCACTCCTTGCGACAAGAGCGTAATCACCGCTCCGCCTCAAGTGTTCGAGGTGTTGTCGCACCTGCGTACCGTGGCCCTGAATTCAAAGGAGGGTGGCATTTTCACGGAACGCCGGGCGACCCAGCAAGGTACGTAGACCGGACCGGCCGCTATTTCCCGGTTTCTTTCTCCCGGTCGACGCTCCTTGGCGTCCAGTCTCTCCGTTGCGTACGCATGATTCCCGCGGCTATTGACGTGCCGTAAACAAACGTGACACAGTTTCGCCGGAATTTGCCCCGCGAATTATCGAGTAACCGTCCGTTCACGCTTGGCGTGTTGCCGGAACAGGAGGCATGGATGTCCCTCAAAGAGCGCGTTCAGGAAGCCATGAAACAGGCCATGAAGGACAAGGATACGCCCCGGCTCGAATGCCTGCGGATGGTCAAGGGGGCCTTGTTGCTGAAGGAGAAGGAATCGAGCGAGGGACTCAGCGAGGAAGCGTCGGTCAATGCGCTCAGGGCCGAAGTGAAAAAGCGCCAGCAATCGCTCGAGATCTTCCGCGAACTCGGCAAACAGGCCGAAGTCGAGGCGACCGAAAAGGAGATCGCCGTCATCAACGAGTTCCTTCCCCAACAGCTCAGCGCGGAAGAGCTGGAAGCCCGCGTACGCGCCTATCTAAAGGAACATTCCGAAATGAACCATGCGGGCAAACTCACGGGCGCCTTGAAAAGAGAACTCGGCGACCTCGCCGACGGCAGAATGCTGAACGAAATCTGCAAGAAGGTGCTGGAAACGTAGTCGTGAGCACGCAGGGCCCCGCGTTTTCACTTGCCTGCACGCTTTCGGCGCGACATGGATCGCGTTACTTCGCCGCCACCAGTCTCACGTAGTCCAACCCGAACATATGCCGAGGATCCGCTTCGGGATTTGTACCGGCAATGATGACCCGGAGTATGTTTTCTCCTTTGGTCAGTTCGAACGTACCGAACGAGAGTTCGTCGGTCACAGTGACACCGCGATTGAACAGGTCGAGCGCGGACACCACCTGTTTCCCGTTCAACGTGAGATCGACGATGCCGTAGTCCACCGCCTTGGTGAACGCCGCCCGCAGTTCGTAGGTCCCCGCCGTTTCCAGAGGTATTGCGAGCGCCAGCGCGTCACCGGGCCGCGCGTCGCGCCACCACAGATGCGCGCCGGAACTCCATTTGTCGACAATCAAGTCCTGCCGTTCCGCAATTCCGCCGGACTTTTCCAGAATCTTCAAGTCTTCGCCCTCCAGCGCCCCTTCCACGCGGCGCGGCGGCGGAAGTGGTCGCGCCGCGACAAGGGTCAGGTCTTCGGGCGCGAAGGGGCGGTATGCATGGTCACCGCCGGGAAACGCGTACCAATATGAAGTTGCCGCCATCGCCACGTCCGTCTCCGCCCAATGCCAGACCTCCATGTCGAACTTGAAGGACTGAGTAAACGGGATGTTGTCAATCACGTGAAACCGGCTCACGCAGGTCTGGCCGTAGTTGGCCGGACCGTCGCACCGCGGCTGATTATGGTACGCGTGGGTGAAGACCTCGGGGCAGCACCATGCGTACCCGAAGTAATCTTCCGTTCCAGTTCCGAAGTGGCTCGGAAACGTTTCGCCGTCTACGTAGATCTTCTCGTCGCCCTCGCCCCACCAGTCCTTGACGTGATTGGTGATGTGCAACATGTCTCCCACGAACACGCCTTTTCCGGTCGCGTGGAGAAAGGTCCAGTCCTGTCGGGGCCGCGTGGGAATCGAGTTTTCGGCGCGCCAACCCGCATGAAAATACATGGAACGGTCGTCCCACCGGTAAAGGTCTGCGCGAACCTCGCCGGAGATCGCGATGGTCGAGTCCGTCGTATTCGTAAATTGTATGACTGCCGATTTCTGGAACGGCATCACCCAGTGGGAATACATCGTGCCGTCTTTGTCCACACCCGAGGGCAGCGATTGATACGGGTTGGGCCCCGGCGCCGTTCCGAAAAAATCTCCCAGGGGGACGATTGCATCCGGCGTGCCGTGCCCGTCGAATGTTATGGACAGCACGCACCCGCGCAGCGCCTTTTCACGGTCCTCCGCTTCAACTCGTGCCGTAAACCGCCTGACCGCGCTGGGCTTCTCGAGTTCGATGGTCATGCCGCCTGCCCGGCCCGGCCCGAGGCTCAGTTCGTAGGGTTGTTGCGGCCAACGCTCGAGCGGCGCGGACTCGCCGGGCGCGGCGAGGTAATCCGCTGCGGCCAGCACCAGTTCCTCCTGTTTTTTTGTCAATGTGCGCTTGTACGTCGCTGCCTTCGCGCCTCTCGAGTAGGTGCGGTAATTGATCTGGTAGTAAAAATCGCGTTTGCTCGTGGTTACCTTGCAGTGTTTCGCATACGGTATCGGCAAATAGGAGTTCCATCCCCGGGAACGTTCGCCCGAAATCGGCGCGACAAACGGCATCGTCGCGCCGCCCAGCAAATCCGTTAACGGCATTTCGATGACCGGGTCCTTTCGGTTGTCCAGGTAAATGCGGACGATGCCCGCATCGACCGGGTTGGCGGACCAGAACCGAACGATCGCGCCCGGCCCCTCGGCATCCATGAGCACCCACTCCTGTTGTCCGTTGCGCTCTTCCACCCGCAAGTGCTGGCCGCGGTCGCCGTTGGCGAACCAGTCCTCATCGGTCAGGACAGAGGGATTCTTCGATCGCTGGTCGTAACTCGAAAACTGTCGGGTCGAATACTCGGGTTTTGGGAACCGTGTCAGACTTTCGAGGTCGGTCAACTCACGCACGAGCGATTCAAAGCTCACGCGCGCATCCGCAACGCCGGCAGCCAGTCCAATCATACCGACGATAAAGGCCGCTCGTGCACCGAATGCGTTGGAAAACATAGTGATTCCTCCTCCCGTATGTGGACGTCCCGCCCGCGCAGGACTAAAGGACTATAGCACGTCGTCAAGACGGACACCGCATTGACAAGGTTGGCGGACGTAATGAATAATCCGATCGTATCAAACCGTTGGGGCGCTCCGATGAACATCTCCTCTCGCTGCGAGTATGCTTGCCGCGCCGTGGTCGAACTGGCGGCGCGGGAGAACAGCGAGTCGCCCCTGACCTCGACGCAAATCGCGGAACAGCGGGGTATTCCAGAGAAATACCTCGTGCATATACTGTTGCAGCTCAAGCGGGCGGGTATTGTCAAGAGCATACGGGGCGCGCAGGGCGGTTATCTATTGGCGCGGCCTCCCGAGGAAATCACGCTTTTTGACATCGTGCGTGCAATTGACGGAGCCGTCCTCGATCCGCTGCCCGTTGACGACGGCAACGGGCAGGACCTGAAGCCGGCGTGGCGTCAGGTAGGGCAGGGCATCGAACTGGTGCTCAAGGGGCTGACCATACGCGACATTCTGACGCGAGCCTCGCACAGCAGTATGTACTACATCTGACCGCCATCCGCCCCATGGAGCCGCGCGGTCTACACTTCACGTGAAGAAAAGGAGCAGAAAACGTTTATGCCCGATCCGATTCAACACGACGGGGAGCCGCTGGCGAATGCGATTCGGCGTAGGCTGTTCGCCGTTCAGGGCTTGGGTCAACGCACGTACACGCCGTCGCAGGCCGTCATTGCTCGGGCAAAAGGGTCGACTTTGTGGACCGTCGACGGGCGTGCGCTGATCGATTTCACCTCGGGCGTTCTGGTCTCAAACCTCGGACATGCGCACGCGGGGTTCGAATCGAAATACCGTCGATACATCGCCGAGTACCCGCGCACCGCCTACAACGTGGTAACGGAACTCGAAGTCGTCGCCGCCGAACGGCTCATCAAGAGTCTGAACACGGCCCATGCGCAAAAGCTGCTTTGGGCGGCGAGCGGGTCGGAGGGCATCATCAAGGCCATGTGGGCCGCCCTGCGCAAGCACGCCGGCCGCTCTATCATGCTTGCGACGCGCGGCGGCTTTCACGGAAAGAAGGGGTTGGCCGGAGACGTGACCGGCGAGGCTTCCCCCAACCCGAACGTTCGCTTCATCTCGTTTCCCATGAAGGACGAGAAGCCGCCGGAGTTTTATCGCGGCGAGCTGGATGCGTTGGCACAGGAGTTCCCCGGGAAGATCGCGCTTCTGATCACCGAGCCGTACCTCGGCGCTAAAGGATCGTTCCACCCGCCGAGATGGTATCACCGTCTGCTTCAGGACTGGTGCCGGGAACATGACGTCGCATTCATTTTTGATGAAGTCCAGTCGTGCCATGGGCGCACCGGCAACATGTACGCGTTCCAATCCTACGAGGTGGAACCCGATCTCGTCGTGCTCGGCAAGGGGCTCGCCAACGGCGAACCCGCAGCGGCTGTCGTGGGCCGCGCGGATCTCATCGATTCACTCCAGTATGGCGAAGCCTCCGACACCTTCAGCGGCAATCCCCACGCTTGCGCGGCCGTCTGCGCGACGCTGGACGTGTTTGACGAGGAGAAGACCGTGGATCACTGCCGCGCCATGGCAACGGTGATGCGCGAAAAACTCTGCGCGCTGATGGGCGCGTTTGCGTTCATCAAGGACATTCGCGGCGAAGGGCTCGTGTATGGTATCGAAACGGTTGACGAGGAGACCGCCAACCGCTGCGTGCTCGAAGCTTACCGTGGCAGCGGCGGTTATGGCGTCCATTTTCTCGGTCCCCTCGCCGGCAAGGTATTGCGCGTAAGCCCTCCGCTCGTCATCACCGAAGCGGAACTGACGTCCGCGTTCTCGATCCTCCACCAGGCGTGGAAGCGGGTCTGATTCCTTTTGAATTGCCGGGCCCCGCTTGCTAGGCTCGATCCATGCTTCGCGCCTGCGCCATTTTCATGATTGCCGTCGTGTAGGCGCCCGCCGAAAACCAGCTCCAAAAAACCGGGGTTGT
>BTUX01000076.1:0-18459 GCA_045863315.1 Candidatus Hydrogenedentota bacterium
CCGGCGATAACGGACGGTGTCAGCGGTTCCGTGGTATCACCGATGCCGAGACGCATCACCTGCACACCCGGATTCGCTTCCAGAAACGCTCGAGTGCGCTTCGCTATCTCCGGGAACAAGTACCCGGCCTGCAGTTTGTCATAATTCGGGTTCGTCGTCGCCATAAATTCGGTAGTACCCCCTTTCCCTTCTGTTCCAAGTGAACTCATCCCCGCCCTTGTTCTTGGCGGGAAGGAAGCCGCAGGCCGAGCCTTGTCGGCGAATGCGACCGATCATCTACCCTCGCGGAACCTCAGGTGGTCCTGAATCAGGGCCCACGCCGCGTCGTCGACCGTCTTTGCGGCTTCTTTCCCGCCCTGGTTGCACGCGATCAACACGGCGAAGCCCTTTTTGGGGGCCATCCATACCACCGCGAACCACAACGTATTCGTGCCGTTGTGTGTCAGCGCCCGCCCGTCCGCCCAGTCTCGCTGCGTGATAATCCAACCAAATGCGTACTGGGGGGTAAGCTGGTTGATCGGCCGGTTCAGCCGCTGAAACGTTTCCGGTTTCAGCAATTTCGCGTTTCCGTTCTCGCCCTGCAAATGCAATGCGACGAACTTTGCCCAGTCCTCGATTGAACAATGCACCGTGCCTGCCGGCGCGATCGCCTGCGGATTGTCCGCGTCGTCGCCTGGCTCATAGGTCTTGCCGTCCTCATCATGTCCCCGCGGCTGATCCAGTTGATCGGGAACTCCGGGCGGACCGAAACCCGCCGAATCCATTCCCAGCGGCGCGAACAATCGCGCCCGAATCACATCTTCCCACGGTCTGCCTTCAATGCGCTCCACAATGGCGCCGGCAATGGCATAGCCCAAGTTGGAGTACAAGTAGGTCGTGCCGGGCTCGGCCGCGGGCTCTCTGGCGAGGACCTCGCGCATGAGCGCCATTCGCGACTCCGACGGCGGCCCGCCGCTGTTGCGCAGGAAGCCCGTCAGTCGCTGGCCGTTATCGCGTGGCAGGCCGGAACAGTGGTTCAAAAGCTGGCTGACCGTGACGTTGCGCCACGCCGGGCGCATCGAGTCCTTTAACTCGGGAAGCGATTCGGCCAAGGTCGTGTCCCACGACAACTTTCCCTCTTCCACAAGCATGGCGACCACGGTTGAGGTCATCGCTTTGGCGCAGGAGCCGATATGCACTCGATCCCGGGCGGTCATAAGCGACGGCGAGCCCTTTCGTCGGACGCCGGCCGCGCCGAGAGCGGTCAAACGCCCGTCCTGGACGATAGCCGCGACGATGCCCGGAACCGTGCTCTGTGCCAGAATCGGCCGCAGCACGGACGAAACGTCGCGAGGAATGTCCGAGGCGCGCGCAGTGCAGACAAGGAGGACAACGAGAAAGGAAAGGGCCGGCTTGCGAGTCATGCGCCCGTGCTAGGATGCATCTGCGACAGAAGTTCTTCGGTCTTATGCCGTACGATGTCGCCCTTTACGTAGTATATGACTTCTTCGGCGATGTTTGAGGCCTGATCGGCTATGCGCTCGAGGTGGCGCGAAATGGACAGCAAATGGATCAGTGCCTCCAGGTGCTCGGGATGGCTGCGAATCCCGTCCTTTACCTGCCCGTACATCTCGCGATTAATCAAGTCGACTTCATCGTCCGCGGCGATTACCTGGTAGGCGAGGGTGGCGTCCTGGTTCACCAGCGCATCCAGACTGTGGCGTAGCATCGTGCGGGCCTTCTCGGCCATGCCGGTGAAATCAAACGGAATATCGACATGTTCCTCTTCGCACAGGAACAGCGCCCGCTCGGCGATGTTGACCGCCGCGTCGCCGATATGTTCGAGCTGGATATTGATTTTCAAGACGGAAATGATAAAGCGAAGGTCGTGCGCGACAGGCTGGTGAAGCGCGAGAATCTTCTGGCACTCTTCCTCGATATCGACTTCGAGTCCGTCGATCTGCATGTCGCCTTCGATGACCTGGCGCGCCAGAGCGGTGTCCCTGTCCCGCACCGCCCGTACGGCCTTGGCCGTGGCCTCCTCGACCAGCGCGCCCAGCGACAGCAGTTCTTTCTTGAGCTTCTCGACCTCACGCATCAGATGGATGGACAACGTACGGGCCTCGAATGTGCATCAACCGAAACGTCCGGTGATGTAGTCTTCCGTTTGTTTTTCCTTCGGATTGGTAAACATCTCTTCGGTCGATCCGAATTCCACCAGCCTGCCTTCCATGAAAAACGCCGTGAAATCGGAGACGCGCGCGGCCTGCTGCATGTTGTGCGTGACGATAACAATTGTGTAGTCCTCGCGCAACTCGTCGATTAGGTCCTCGATGCGCGCGGTCGCCCGCGGATCCAACGCCGAGGCGGGTTCGTCCATCAACAGAATCTCGGGGTCGACCGCCAACGCGCGGGCGATGCACAGGCGCTGCTGCTGTCCGCCCGATAAATCCAGCGCGCTGCGGTGCAGCCGATCCTTGACCTCGCTCCACAGGCCCGCCCGGACGAGGCTGTGCTCGACCATCTCCTCGAGCCGTCTTCGGTCTTTGGTGCCGTGAACTTTCGGCCCGTACGCCACGTTTTCGAAGATGGATTTGGGAAACGGGTTGGACTTCTGGAACACCATACCGACCCGCTTGCGCAATAACACCACGTCCGTGCCGTTCCGGTAAATGTCGTGTCCGTCAATCGTCACCAATCCCTCGATTCGCGTCCCGTCGATGATATCGTTCATCCGATTGATTGTCCGCAGAAACGTCGATTTTCCGCAACCCGACGGCCCAATCAACGCGGTGACCTGATTGGCCCGAATCTTCATGTTGATGTTGAACAGGGCCTGCGTGGGGCCGTAATAAAAGTTGAGGTCCCTCGCCTCGACTTTCGGATTGGAGCCGTTCGGCGTCGCCTTCGCGCCGCTCCCCTGTTCCCTGACAACCAGCGCAGCCATTGTCTTTACCATCGGTTGCGTTTCCTAAAGTGGACGCGGAGCACAATCGCCCCGACGTTCAGGCCCAATACGAGCAACAATAATACCAGCGCCGTCCCGTATTGCGTCGGGCGCACCTCATTGGCGTTGGGGAATTGCGTCGCCAACACGTACAAGTGATACGGCAACGCCATCACCTGATCGAATATGGATCGAGGCAGCGACGGCAAGTAGAACGCCGCTACCGTAAGCAGGATCGGCGCGGTCTCTCCCGCCGCGCGCCCTATCCCAAGGATGCTGCCCGTCAACATCCCGGGTATCGCGAACGGCAGCACACTTTTTCGAATCGTCTCCCATTTCGTCGCCCCCAGGGCAAGGCTCGCCTCGCGCAGGGCCTGCGGCACCGCCCGCAACGACTCCTCGCTCGAAACGATGATTGTGGGAAGGACCATGCAGGCCAGTGTGAGGCTTCCAGCCAAGATGCTCGATCCGAAGTTACAGAACACGACAAACAACCCGAGTCCGAAGAGCCCGAATACAATGGACGGGACCCCCGCCAGCGTGACAATCGCAAGCCGCAGTGAATTCGTGAAACGCCCCTGCTTGGCGTACTCCGTTAGGTACACCGCGCTCGCCATGCCCAAGGGCAGCGCCACCAGAAACGTTCCCGCCACCAGATACACCGTACCAACGATTGCGGGAAAGATGCCGCCTTTTCCATCCGGCGTCGGCGGGGTCGTGAGAAACGACCAACTGAGCGCGGCAAAGCCGTTGAGAAGGATGTCGGCGATGATATACCCTACCGCGATTACGACAACATAGGTCACCGCCCGCAAGGTCCAGAATGCGAACCGCTCGCTCGTCGAGGCCACCGCTAGGCCCTCCTGTACGTCTTGAGGACGCGCAACGCGATGAGATTGATGCAAAACGTGGCCACCAGCAGGGTAATGCCCACCCAGAACAGGGCGGCGTAATGTTCACTCCCCCGTTCGACCTCTCCCATTTCCGCCGCGATGGTGGCGGTCATCGTACGCACGGGCGTGAACGGCGACAGCGTCACGACGGCCGCGTTGCCGGTCACCATGATAACGGCCATCGTTTCCCCTACGACCCGCCCCATACCGAGCATGATACTAGCGATGATGCCCGACAGCGCCGCCGGCACCACCACCTTTGCGATCGTCTGGATTCTACTCGCGCCCAGCGCCAATGACGCCCCCTTGTACGAGCGCGGCACACTGCGAATCGCGTCTTCCGAAATCGAGATGATCGTCGGCACCGCCATCAGCGCCAGTAACACCGCCCCCGTCAATGCAGTCATCCCCGTCGGCAGATTCATCGCGTTCTTGATAATGGGCGCCAGCACAATCAGCCCGAAAAAACCAAGCACAACCGAGGGTATCGCCGCTACCAACTCGATGAACGGTTTCAGAATTTCCCTCTCGCGAGGACCGGCTATTTCCGCAATGTATACGGCGCCGCAAACGCCGAACGGGACTGCGAGCAGGGTCGCAAGGACGGTCACCAGCAGCGACCCCGTAATCAAGGGCCCCAACCCAAATGACGGCTGCTGAAACGACTTGGGCATCCAGCGCGTACCGACAAGCTGTCCCATTCCCGGATCCCTCGCGAACGGGGCGGCTTCACGGAACAAGAACAGGAAAATCAGGGTAACAATAACAATGCTCGTGGAGGCCGCCCCCCAGAGCACGTAACGAACGCTTCGATCCTCGAAATATCGAAAACTCACCTATTGCACCTTCACATATCCGCTCGTCTCAACGATGGCTTGGCCTTCCGGTGAAAGACAGAAATCGATGAACTCCTTCACTGTACCCGCCGGTTCCTGACCGACCACCAGCAGCAGCGGCCGGGAAATCGGATAGGAGCCCGCCAGCACGCTTTCCGTACTCGGCATGACCGCCGGGGCTTCGGGCGATTCTTTCACGCCTATCATCTTCACCTTCCCGCCGGCCTCGACTGCATATCCCAGACCGACGTATCCAATCGCGCCCTGCGAGTCCGCCACGGTCTGCGTGATCGCGGAAGTCGCGGGCAAGAGCAGCACGTTGGGGGCGAAATCCTGCTTCTTCAACACGTGTTCGAGAAAAAACATGTAGGTGCCGGAACTCGTCTCGCGGGAGACCGGTACAATCCCGAGGTCGGGACCGCCGACGTCCTTCCAGTTCGCGACGGACCCCGTAAAGATCGCCCGCAACTGATCCATGGTCAGCTCGCCGATCGAGTTGCCGGGATGAACGATGATCGAGAGCGCATCCCGAGCCACCGCCGCTTCGACGAGATGAAGATTCTTGGCGCCGGCCGACGACTTCTCCTGCTCGCTGAGGTCGCGTGATGACGCGCAGATGTCCGTCGTGCCATTCAAAAGGGCAGCGATTCCCGTTCCAGAACCTCCCCCGGTGACACTTATCGCCACGCCCGGATGCGACTTCTTGAATCCGTCCACCCACGCGGTTACGAGATGCACCATCGTGTCCGAACCTTTGATCATGATCGGTTTGGCGCCGGTGGGGGCCCCACCCGGCTGGCCGGCTGTCTGCGAAGGCCCGCAGCCCGCCAACACGGCAATTCCCACCCCCAACGCGAGTACGGCCAACCGCATTCTGATTTGACGCACCTGTAACATGAATTTCCTCGCTCTTTACCGTTTGAATCACGCACCCCTGATGAATCTTAATCAACAACCGTTAGAGGAGCGTTAGAACTCGCCTGACTTATCCCCATCGGTCCGAGCGTCCCCGCTCCAACCGCGCATCCCCTCCCATGGCTTAAGTCACGCCATTCAAGCACGTTACGCCTATGCGCGACGTTCCCTTGCGTCCAGCCTTCGCGGGAGATGTATCGTAAATGTGCTTCCTTTGCCCGGTGCGCTCTCCACCGTGGTATGTCCGCCGTGCACTCGAACGATATGTTTGACGATAGCGAGCCCGAGGCCGGTCCCGCCCAACTTCCGGCTTCGCGCTTTGTCCACGCGATAGAATCGCTCAAAAATACGGTCCAAATGCTGCTTCTCGATTCCCACGCCTTGGTCACGCACACTGATCGCGATTGAACCGTTTTCGGAAGCCGCGGCCACCTGCACTTCCGTACCTTCGTCGCTGTACTTAATCGCGTTGTCCATGAGGTTTTCAAGGGCCGTCTGCGCCAGAGGGAGGTTCATTCTGGCCACAAGGCCGGGCTCGCACACCCGCTTGATCGTGATGTTCTTCGCGCGCGCGGAAACCTCGCAAGCCTGCACCGCCAAATCGATGAGTTCGTCGACCGGCCCCTCCGTCAGCACAATCTCTTCCTTCTCCACCTCTTGTTCGAGGCGCGACAATTTAAGCAAGTCTTCGACCAAGGCGTGAAGCCGATCCGCCTGCTTGGCGATGATCGAAAGAAAGCGACGCGACGAGTCGGGGTCGTGAATCGCGCCGTCTTGGAGGGTTTCGACATACCCCTTGATCGAGGTGATGGGCGTCTTCAGTTCATGCGAAACATTGGCCACGAAATCCCGTCGGGCGTTTTCCAACCGAATCAGCCGCGTCACGTCGTGCAACACGACCACGCAGCCGATGTTCTTGCCCGAAGCATCCGTTAGCGGCGCGCCGTGCAGCCTCAAGCTCCGCTCGCCCCCGCTCAACAGGACCAGATCGGCCTCTCGGGGTCCCGTCCCTGCCAGCATCCCCGTCACGAAACGCTGCAGTTCGCTGTTCCGGATAACTTCGTATAGCACGCGCCCGATTGCGCGGTCCTTTGGTACGTCAAACATGTCCGCCGCCGCGCTGTTCAGGCTGATCACGCACTCCTTGGTGTCGACCGCAAGCACGCCCTCGACCATGCTGCTGAGTACGGCCTCGAGTTCGTTGCGCTGCCTTTCAACGGTCTGAATCCGATCGTCTAGCTGGCCGGCCATCGTGTTCATCGTTTCGGCAAGCTGACCCAGTTCTTCCGAATCCGGCATTCGAAGCCTCGAGGCCATGTCGCCTCCAGCCAACCGTTCGGCGCCCTCCCGAATCTCCTGGATTGGAATCGTAATCCGGCGCGATGCAGCCAGACTGAGCAGCGCAACCAACACGGTTATGAACAGCACCCCCGCGCCGAGTTGCGTGTAGATTCCACCCATCGAACCTACCAGCGAAAACTCGGGCGCCGCCACGCGTACCACACCCGCGGTCCGCCCGTCTCGATTGATCGGGATCGCCACGTAGCTCATCGGCCGGCGCAAGGTGGCGCTCATCCGCGTCGAGCGGCCCGTTTCGCCGCGCAGGGCTTGCGCTACTTCGGGCCGGCTTGCGTGGTTCTCCATGGCCCCCGCATCATGCTCGGAATCGGCCACGACTTCACCCGATTCCAAGATCAGCGTGATGCGCGTCGAGGACTTGCGGCCGATCTCGGCGCACAGCGATTGCAGTTCGCTCCGATCCGCTTCGAACATTTTGGCGCCAAGCAGTTCCTCGACGAGCCGGCCCCGCGCTTCCAAATCCGCCGCGTAACGGTCTCTGTAAATCGTCCGAAACGTGTGCGCCGCATATACACCTGCCACGACCAGGGAACCGAAGGAAACCAGAACGAACAGGGGGAAAAGTTGCCAAATAAGCCGTCGTTTCGGCACGAAACCTACTACTCCTTCATACGATACCCGACGCCCCGCACCGTCTCGATGTAATGGCCTCGCGTTCCCAACTTCTTTCGCAGACCCACAATCTGCACGTCCACGGCCCGGTCCGTCACCGCATAACCCGCCCCGCGCACGGAATCCACGATCTGCGATCGCGTGAAAACCCAGCCCGGCCGCCTCGCCAAAGTATACAATACGCGAAACTCGGTGAATGTAAGTTCAATGGGTTTGCCATCTACGGTCACCTCGTGACGGCCCGGGTGAATCAGCAGATCATGCGTCCGCAACACCGTCGATCGTTCCGCTGCCTCCGCCTCCCGGCGCCGCAGCACGGCCTGGACCCGCGCCAGTAGAATCCGCGGGCTGAACGGCTTCGTGATGTAATCGTCCGCGCCCAGCTCCAGTCCGCGCACGATATCCGCCTCCTCGCCGCGCGCCGTCAGCATCACGATGGCGGCGTCTCGGGTCTTCGGGTCGTTTTTCAATAGAGTGCACACCTCAAGCCCGTCCAGCCCCGGCAACATCAGATCCAGCACGACCAAGTCCGGGTGGTCCGAGCGCGCCGCCTTCACCGCGTCTCCCCCGGACGCCACACACGTCACCTTGTATCCGGCTTTGCTCAGGTTATAGTTCACGAGTTCGAGAATGTCTTCCTCGTCATCCACCACCAATATGCTCTCGCGTGCCATGGTTTCGACCTCCAGTATACCAAGGGCCATCCGCACGCTAACAATTTAATGTTAGGAATGAATTAGCGGTTTGTCGGGCTTGCAAACACTCAAACCCATAACTCCTTCTGTATCAGAACTCGATAATTGACGATTCAGAATGGAGCGCTGTGGACGGTCTTGGGTCTACAGGCTACGTCCGAGATACCATTCGAGTCGGAATACCGAGTTCCTCCAGCCCAAGGCGCACTACTCGGAGTCCAGGCGTCGCAGGATTCCTTCGGCGAAAGCGGCTGCGTGAGTCACGGTCGAGTAGTCGATGTCACCGGGGTGGTCGCTGTCGTCGTCGAGATTGGCTCGCGCGCCGCTCGCCGTAATCCCAAGTGCCTTGAAGCCGTGCATCATGGGCAACAGCGCGTCGGAGGGCAGGCCGCGCCACGTCAGGGGAGCGGCATCAAACTTCGCTGCCTCGGCGCGCGCCGCGCGCACCATGTCGCGGTCGCCGCGAAAGAGATGGAGCATTCCTTCGGCGATCACGTATCGGAGTTTCCCAGCGCCGACTTGATCGACGTTCAGGAAGTAGGTAGTCCCTTTGTCCAGGCGGTGGCTTCGCAGAAACTGGCGCATCCCGCTCAGCCAGGTCTCCTTGCTGCCCGTGGCGAGGAACCAGATGTCGGCATGTTTGGGGGGGGCCTCCGTAAACCGCTGGGCAAGCGCGAGCAGGACCGCGACGCCGGAGGCGTTGTCCGAAGCGCCCCGCACAAACTCGCCGGAGAACTCGCACGCGGCCAGCGCGGCGGCTGCGCAGAGCAGGCCGGTCACTGAAATCCAGCGCAGGGCCATGTCGAGGCGGGGCTGCGTGTCGGCCACCAGGCCCAATGCGTCGGCGACGCAGGTCATGAGTACGGTCACCATGAACAGCAACACCAGCAAATGAAGGATGCGCAGCCACGGTTGGGCGCCGGGCGAGGTGACCGCGCTGTACTTGGGCGTGTCGTAATGCGCGGACACGATAAACAGGCGTTTGGGGGCATCGCTGAGGATTCGCGCGACCACGTTTTGAGTCTCGTATTGCGGAAGGATGTGCGCGAGAATTCGATAGCCGCTGAACTCCGCCAGATACATCAGAAATACGCACACGCCGTAGATGAACGCGATCCAGGGCCACAAGAAGGCCAAGAGCGCCACGATGAAAAACTCGGCGTAGTACGACGCGAACAGCAGCCAGGGACTCTCGATTGCGTAGAAGTCGTCCAGTTCGGTGTCGGGCGTATAGGACCGAAACCGATCGCGGATATACTCGGCGGCCGCCCGTTCACTTTGGGTGCTGGCGCCGCGATGGGCGAGGTTGCCCGCGAGGTATTCGATGTCGCGGCGCATTTGCGCCATGCTCATGTCACACCTCCGCGCATTCAAGGCCGAACGCCGCGGCCACGCCCTTGTGGGTCACGCCGCCGCGGAAGACGTTGACGCCGCGCCGCAGCGCGCGGTCCTCACGCACGGCGCGCTCGAACCCCTTGTCAGCGATCGCAAGCCCATAACCCAGCGTGGCGTTCGTCAACGCATAGGTCGACGTTCTCGGCACGGCCCCCGGCATGTTCGTCACGCAATAGTGGACCACGTCATACGCCTTGTACGTAGGCTGATCGTGCGTTGTGGGGCGCGACGTTTCGAAGCACCCGCCCTGATCAATTGAAATATCGACCATCGCGGCCCCTGGCCGCATCTGTTTGACCATCTTCTTCGTGACGAGCACCGGCGCACGCGCCCCGGGAATCAGCACCGTGCCAATCACGACGTCAGCCTGCAGCACTTCCTCACCGATGGCCGCGCGATTGGACATCAGCGTCGTCACGTGCCCTCCCATGATGTCGTGCACGTATCGCAGCCGCGCGGGATCAATATCGAGTATCGTCACCTGCGCCCCCATGCCCACCGCCACGTGGCAGGCATTCTGCCCCGCCGTACCCGCGCCCAAAATCACCACGTGCGCCGGTTTCACGCCGGATACCCCACTCAGCAGAATGCCCCGGCCGCCGCTGCCCGCCTCGAGGCAGCGGGCCGCTTTCTGAATGGCCAAGCGCCCCGCCACCTCGCTCATCGGCGTCAGCAATGGCAGAGCGCCGTCGTCCCGTTGGATGGTCTCGTAACCGATCGCGGTCACGTTTTTCTTGAGCAGGGTCGAGGTGAGCGCCTCATTGGACGCAAGGTGAAGATACGTGTACAGAATCTGATTGGGCCGCAGATACGTCAATTCGCGGCCGACCGGTTCCTTTACCTTCACTACCAGTTCCGCCCGCTCCCACACGTTTCTTGCGTCGGTCAACAGTTTTGCGCCCGCGTCCCGATACTGCGTGTCGAGAATCCCGCTGCCGGCCCCCGCCCCACGCTCGATCAGCACCGTGTGCCCATGCGCGACGAACGCCGCCACCCCGGACGGCAACAGGCCGACGCGGTTTTCGCCTGGTTTGATTTCCTTTGGAACGCCAATGATCATCGCGTCCGTCGCTCCGATTATTCGTGACGGGAATCAGTATAACGGCGCAGGTTGACCCCTACAATTCGCGGGTTTTGAACGCCCCTGGGGCGGTTGTTAGACTGAAGGCGGGAACAGTTCGGCCAAGCTCAAACGGAAAATCAAACCATTCATCCATGCGCGCAGTCGTACAACGCGTCCGCGAATCGTCCGTCACCGTGAACGGCAAGGTGGCCGGCCGAATTGGGCATGGACTGCTCGTGCTGCTGGGCGTCGGACAGAACGACACGGAAGACGACGCCCGGTTCCTCGCGGACAAGATTGTCGGCCTGCGATGTTTCGCCGATGAGAACAGCAAGTTCAACCTGTCCCTCACCGACGTAGCCGGCAGCGTGCTGGCGATATCCCAGTTCACGCTGTTCGGCGACTGCCGCAAAGGTCGGCGCCCCTCCTTTACGGACGCGGCCCGGCCGGAGCAGGCCGTGCCGCTGTACGAGGCGTTCGTTCGTATGGTGCGTGAACGCAACATACACGTCGAAACCGGCGAGTTTGGCGAGCACATGGACGTCTTTCTGGTAAACGACGGGCCCGTCACCCTGTTGCTCGACTCCAAGAGGACGTTCTAAGGTATGGGCGCCATCTGCGGCATCATCGGCAAGCGCGATATCGCGGCACTCGAAGCCATGGTTTGCGCATTGCGCCGGCGCGCCCCCGTAATGCATAAATCGATCGGCGACGCCTACGCGGTCGCCGCCTCGCACCCTCTTCCTTCCATGCCGGCCATGCTCGACGGTGAGCCGCGCGTGCGCCGTGGCCCGCCCCTTGACGCCGTAGACGTGCACGCCCACGCCGTGCAGACGCGGGCGCCTGAACGGTGCGCGCTGAACGGACCCTACGCCGCCGTGCTCGCGTTGGACGATCCCCCCCGCTGGTGGCTGATGCGCGATGTTCTGGGCCGCAAACCCTTGTACTACTTCCAGGGCAACGGTCTACTCGCATTTGCGTCCGAACTCAAAGCGCTTCTTGCCTCGGGACTTCCTCCGCGCCGCCTTAATCTCATCGGCGTCGACCGCTACCTTACGCTGCGCTGTGTTCCCGGCCCGGAATCCATAATTCACAGCGTATATCGCGTCCAGCCCGGGCACGTCGTCGAATACCGCGACGGCAATTTGACGAGCGTACGTTGCGCCGGGTTCAGTCTCGACGCCGTCGATCAAAGCCGTGATTTCGCCGCCCGTCAGCTTCGCTCACTCCTCAACGATTCCCTCGAACACAACAGCGCCGAAAGCATCCTGTGGGCGTCCGGCCTGGATTGCGCCGCGCTCGTTGCGCTCAATCCCGGTTTGAAACCCGTGTTCGTCGCCCTCGAACGCGGTTGGCAGGACGAGGCCCGCCTCGCCAAAGAGTCGGCGCGCCGAATGCACCTTCCCCTGATGTCTGTCGCTTCGAGACGCCTGACCGAGGACGCGTTCCACCGCGCGGTCTTCGCGCTCGATGAGCCGTTGGCCGACGCTTCGGTCTTCCCGCTTTGGTTAATCGCCGAAGCGGCATCGGAACGCAAGACCACATTCGTCTCCGGCCACGGAGCAGACGAACTGCTGGGCGGATATCCGCGCTACCACTTTCTGCAGAAGGCGCGCGGCGCCAATCGGTTTGTGCCGGCCGGATTGCTGAGCGACCTGATGCCGGCGCTTCCACCCAATGCGTTCATCCGCCGGGCCAGCCGTTACCTCGTCTCGATGCGCGACGCGCAAGAATCCTATCTGTCGCTCGTGTCCGTGTTCGATCACGGCGAGCGCGAGGAACTCTATACCGACGCCATGAAATCCGCTCTTCATGAACTCGGCAGCTCCATGCCCGCGATGCAGTATCCGTTCAATGAATCCGACCTCGCGTCCAATGTGTTGGCCCTCGATCTCCATGTCGGCCTGCCCGACCTGTTATTGGCCAAATGCGATCGCATGGCCTCGGCCCATGGCATGACCATCCGTTATCCCTACCTCGACGACGAACTGGTAGCCTATGCGGCAGGTCTGCCGCCCGAGGTGAAATTCGGCGTACGCAGTAAACCGCTCCTGCGCATTGCCATGAAGGGCATACTGCCGGGGCCCATCCGCCTGCGCGCCCGACGGGGCTTTCACGTGCCCTTGAGCGGCCGCCTCATGAAGGTCATCGAGAACGTCGCCGCGCAATCCATTACCCCCGAACGCGTCGATGCCACCGGCATCTTTCGTTGGCACACCGTTGACGCGATTGTCCGGGCCGCCGGCCACAACATTTACCGGCGGCGGCAGTTCTGGGCGCTCCTCATGTTCTTCGCGTGGTATCGCAACGTGATGGAGGCCTGACGCGTGCGCATCGCGATGACGGGCAGCGGGTACATGGCCACCCTTATGACCAAGGCCATTCTAAACTCCTCGCACGAACTTGTCGCCGTAATCGACAACGGAAGGACGGTCAAAGGGCGTCGGCGATGGTTGAGGCCCCTGCTTGCCGCGATATGCACGCCCAATTCGCAGGTCTGCGCCATTGCCCGCAGACGCCGCATACCGATCATCTATATCGATCGCATGGACGATTCGGAACTTGAACCGCTGCGCGCGTTGCGGCCCGACTTGATCCTCGTTGGCGGATTCTCCATCATCCTCAAGCCGTCTATCATCGATCTGCCGACAATCGGGTGCGTCAACTGCCACTCCTCCCTGCTCCCCAAACATCGCGGTCCGAATCCGTTTCAGGCCGTTATCCTTGCAGGCGAATCCGAAACCGGCGTCACCTTTCACGTCATCGATCCCGGGATCGACACGGGGCCTATCCTCGAACAGCACGCGATCCCCGTCCGTGGAACCGACACTGCGGGAACACTCGTACGCCGCACCTCGCAGCTTGCCGCCGAGAAATTGCCGGCGCTTCTGGACCGAATTGAACGCGAGGGGCTCAACGGCATACCGCAAAATTCTTCGCTCGCCACCTACGACAAGAAACTCCAGGGCGATGCCCTCTATCTGGACTGGAACAAGTCGGCTGTCGAACTGGACCGGATCGTCCGAGGCTGCTTTCCATTTTCCATCGCCCGTTTTCGATACCGAGGCCAGACGATCTACGTGTCCCGCGGCAAACCCGAACCCGAGGAATCCGGACGCCCCCCCGGAGAAGTGGTGGCCATCCGCCCATTCACCAAAATCGCGACCGGTTCCGGCACCTTCGTGCTGATGGTCGGCTACACGCTTCGTCCTGTTCCCTGGTTCTGGCCGGGGCTTGTCTGGAGACCCCCGCTGGGCTCCCGGATCGAGTAATCGCGTGACCGCACCGGTTTCCATCATCATTCCCGCGCACAACCAACTCGAATACTGCCGCCAATGCATCCATTCCATTCAGACCCACACGGACTATGCTTACCGACTCATCCTCGTGGACAACGCCTCCACCGATGGCGTGACCGATTACTTCGACACGATTCAAGACGCGGTCGTGGTCCACAGTAAAGCCAACCTCGGCTTTCCCGGCGGCGTCAACCTCGGTCTGTCCCACGCCGTTGGGCACGTCCTCATTCTCAACAGCGATACCATTGTTCCGCCCCGGTGGCTGTCTCGATTGGTTCAGGCGCTCGATCAATCGCCCCGAATCGGCATTGTCGGTCCCAAGAGCAACTACGTTTCCGGGCCGCAACTCGTTCCGGACATCACGCTCGCGACGCTCGATGCCATTCACTCGTTTGCGGACGGGCTCCACGCACGGCACGGGCCGGCCCTGACCGACGTCGACCGTCTCGTCGGATTCTGCATGCTGATTCGCGATACCGCATTTCGAGACGTGGGCCGCTTCGACGAGTCCTTCGGCATCGGCAACTTCGAAGACGACGACTACTGCCTGCGCGCGCGTCGGGCCGGTTACCGGGTCTGCATCGCGGAGGGTTGCTTCGTCTTTCACTATGGAAGCCGGACCTTCCAATCCCTGGGCTACGATTCCTCCCGGTTCGACGCCCTGATCCGACACAATGAATCCATCTTCAACGAAAAATGGGGACTTCCCAAGGACCATCCATCGCGAAGTTGGCATGTATCGCTTCGCTTGAACCGTGAGGCGCGTGCGTTTCTCGACGCGGGCAACCTTGTAGGCGCGTTGAACACGCTGAAGGAAGCCGTTGCCGTCTGTCCCACGTTTGAGCAAAACTACAACGACGTCGGTGTAATCCTCTGGCGATTGGGCGAAAAGGAACAAGCGTATCGGCAATTTGTCCGCGCAGTTCGTCTGAATCCGCGCCACCCGGAAGCGCGATCCAATCTCATCGACGCCGCCGAAGCGTTGGGCCGTTCCGATGAGGCGGGCAAGTTGCTCAACCCAACGTGTTGAGATCAGACCGCTGGGCAAACCTCTGTGTGCACCCCACAACATGTTGCGACGTCGAGGCAAATTCGCGCATCGTCGGGACCGAAGCAGCTTGGTCAGGCATGGGTCCATTTCTATCCATTGAAATGGAGCACCTACCGGTCCAGATTCCTCACTTCATTCGGAATGACACTATACGCTTCGCCCCCGATACGGCGAGGACTGCTCCAGCATTCCATGCCCCCGGAAACTTCCAACGGGGTCTCTCCGCCGTCGTCGGCGGTGTACCATTGCCATGCCGTATTGTAACGTGCGCTGACGCGCACACTGTCAAAACAAGCGCGCTTGCCGTCGTTCCGAACTCGCTTGCTGTCATTCCGAACGAAGTGAGGAATCGGGACCGGCGTGCGCCCCGTCCCAACGCCGCGAACAGCGCCCACCCCTCTCGACATGCCGCAAAAAAGCCGCAGGATGGCCGCGCGGGGCGCGACGTACTGCGCGCCCCGCGACGTCCGCCCACTCACTGCGTCAAATACACGTCTTTGTTCCTGCAATCAAACAGATAATTCGACTTCGGACCGAACCACCCAATCCCCCATTTTCCGTTCCACCCCCCGTAAATATTCTCGTTGATGGTCCAGCCCCATCGCTCACTGGTCACGTGCCCGTCGCACCAAACGACGTTGACGTGGAAATCGTGCCGAAAGTGGAGACTCGGCGCGGCATATCCCCAGTCAGTATTCCCCTCCGGTTTGTCATCTGTCACAAAATACGGCGGCTCCAAAAAACCGTATTCGATCAGATAGCCGTCCTGCGCGATGGCCGCATCCGCAAACATAATCGTGCTGGCCGGCTCGAATACGTTGGAGTCTTTGGTCGTCAGTTTCGGCGCCTCGAGGTAGTTTTTACTGTAGTACATGCCGCCAATATAAGAGGCGTTGTACCCATAGCCGCCTGTTCCCGACTCGAACGCATTGGGGACTTCGTTCTGCCGCCGGTATTCTGTGAATACAGGGCACTCTTTCACGCGTCGGTCCGGCAGGTACTCCGCAAGCGGGCCCTTGTCGGGATCGAAGTCGCTGCCGGGGCTCTGCGTCTCGCGCACCCCATGCCATCGGATACGGCCGCCAAACCCTTCATTGATATCCGGCGATGCCGGGCAATAGTGCCCTTTATGCTCGGATGCGTACATGGTGTTGGCAAGATAGAGCTGGCGCAGGTTGTTTACGCACTGCATGGACTGGGCCTTCTGCCGTGCCTTCGAAAGCGCCGGGAGCAGGATTCCAGCCAGCACACTGATAATCGCGATCACCACAAGCAATTCGACCAGCGTGAATCCACGCCTGTTGGTTGGTGAAAGCGCAACGCTCTGCCCGCGCAGGCCCGCGCTTCTAGGAATGGTAACGGTACGGTACAACATACGATCGATTCCCCTATACGCGACGCCGCGCTTCCGCGACGGTCGCGCGCCATAGGCGCGCACGCGCGCCCTGCCGACTGTTCGACCAGCGTCAATAGGGGAAAAGGAGACAGGAATGCCGGCATTGAGCTGCCCGCACTGCTGCAACTTTTCCCGCGAAGTTGCCGCAATGGCGCGGACCCGAATCAACGATTCAAGATTCCGCCATGCGTTGGTGGGGCAGGTCTTCTGGCTTCCGGATCCTCCTACTCGCCGCGTCTTCCCATCCAGCCGCCCGAACGGCGGGCCTTACCGGACAGTGACTTGGATTGCGGTTTTCGTACCCGGTTACAGCAGCGCGACTGCGACGGACTTCCACCGTGCTTCCCTTGTCCCACGCGCCGAAATACGAGAGCCTGAGTTGGTTTCACCCCCTTTCGATCGAAGTCCGAAATGCGTACGCAGTATAGGACCGCCCGGCCGCCCTGTCAACCTTCCGGATGTACACCTTCTGAACGGACGCCACCTAGGAAACTCGCCACATAGCCGACGCCGAAGCTCGTAAGAAAGCCAATCATTCCGTAAAGATACGCGTGCGCCGGAGTCTTGGACCACACCCACCAAACGACGATCGCGCTTACAGAGGCCCCCACCATGGCCCCGAACCCGTTCGCCCTTCGCGTGAAGATTCCAAGCGCCATGATGCCGGCCAAACCGCCGCCAACCAGACCCAGGATCGTTAACCAATCTTCAAAAAGCGAAGGCCGGTTCATTCCCGCCATGATCGCGGCGATACCCGTGCCCGCCGCGCCGAACAGGGCCGTTACGACGCGCGCGAATATTAGTTCCTGCCGATCGGAGACCCCCTTGCAAAACCGTTTGTAAAAGTCGTTGCCAAGCACGGCGGACACGCTGTTCAGGCTGGAGGACAGCGTCGACATCGCCGCCGCGAATATGCCCGCGATCAGCAGTCCCGCCAACCCGGCCGGGAACCGGTCAATCACAAACATGGGCAGCACGGCGTCGTTTGGCAGCGATTGGTCCACCAGTTCGGGGTGCGCGTTATAGAAGACCCACAACGCCGTGCCCATTCCAAAAAACAGGGCCGAGGTCGGGACCGTCAAGAGTGCGTTCGTCCAGACCGCGCGGGCCGCCTGTGCCTCGGTCGCGGTGGACAGGTAGCGCTGGACGACGCACTGGTCCGCCGTGCTCGGATACGCCATGGCGAACGCATTGCCCACGACGCACACCCACACCGACGCCACCGTGTAGTCCCACGTCCAATTGAAGGTGTGGAATTTCCCGGCCTCCCGGGCCGTCGATATCGCGGCGAAGACCCCCCCGTCGATATTGAAACAGATCAACACCAACGCCATTACCGCCCCGCCCACCAATACAAATGACTGGAGTACGTCGGTCCAGATGACGGCCTCGATACCGCCCACCATCGTGTACAGAGTGGTGACCACTCCCATAACGAGGATACTCGCGTACACGTTCAGTCCCGTTGCAGCCGACAACGCCAGCGAAGGTAGGAAGAGGACCACGCTCACCCGACCGATTTGAAACAGAATGAACACCAAGCTTCCGTAGCAACGCGCAACCATGTTGAACCGGATTTCCAGGAATTCGTATGCCGTCGTGATGGGTTGGCGCCGGAACCGCGGCAGGTAGAAGAAGACCACCAACGGCGCCATAAACAAGATTCCCGTGTTCGCGAGGATTTTGACCCAGTCGGTCGAGTACGCCGCTCCCGGAATCGCCAAATATGTAATGGACGACAGCGAGGTCGCATAAATGCTCAGGCCCGCCGCCCACCATGGCACGCGCTTACCGCCAAGAAAGTAGTCGTTCGTGCTGCGTTCACGTCGGGCAAAGTAGGAGCCGATCCAAATCGTGGCAAGAAAATACGCGACAAGCGCCGCATAATCCAACAATGAGAACCTGTCCCGCGCCGGCGTGGACGCCAATCCGACATGCGCGCATCCCGAACACGCTACAAGCACCCCCGAAAGAAGGACGACCTTCAACAGACAGACCTGCAACACCGGGCCCTCGACG
>BTUX01000077.1:0-18362 GCA_045863315.1 Candidatus Hydrogenedentota bacterium
CGGATAATTATCTTCGACCGTCGCAATCGCAATTCGCGACGGCGCCGCGCGGGAGGAAAGTCATCAGCAGGCTACGGCGACTGAATCCGTGTCTCATTTTTGCTATACGTCAGTGGCCGGTTACCACGCACTTTGTCTTGAACTTGTACGCTGTCGCGGCGTATCGAAACTACCTTGAAGCGGCCGGCGATTTCTTCGTTCAACTTGACGGTAATCGTGCCGTTCGCGCCCGAACTGAGCGCAAATGTTGCTTCCTCATTTGGTTTCGTGTCGAGCAGCGTCATGCGGTACAGCATCCCCTCCCGGTCCACTTCCTCCTTAAGCGCACGCAGGTCCGGCGCGCTATCCGCCCGGAACGCCGTGTTCATCTCTCGTGACGCCTGGTTCAGCTTCTCCTCCGACCACGGTTTGGCGTTCAGCAGCTCATTGATACGCACTTTCACTCGTTCTCGGGCTTTTTCAAGTATTATACGGTTTTTCGAGTGGTCTTCCGCCCGAAACGCTTCGGCCGCCGCAACCAGCGTCTTCACCGGGTCCTCATCGCGCGCCAGCATGGCCTCCGCCGGATTTCGATTCAGCGGATCGCCCTCCTCCGGCTCACGGGTCATGTACGCCCACACCGCGCTGCCCCCGAACCACAAAACTCCCAGCCCCGCGATCACTCCCAGCGCGATCGCCGCACGCCGAGGCCAAGGCGATGTCTTTGGTTTGCGCTGCGCCTTGACGGGCTTCATGCTCGGAATTGCCAACGACGCGAGCGCCCGGCTGCGTTCATCCAATTCCGGCAGTCCACTCTGCGCGGCCGGAGGGTTCGAATCGAACTTCTTCTTGCCCATGCCGAACAGCGTCTTCTTCGCCGGCTGTTCGTCTTCGGGCGGGTTGCTGCTGAACTCGTTTTCCGAGCGGAAGGCCTCCATCGCCTCCATCACGCTGCTCGAGGGAGCATAATGCCGTATCGTCTCTCCCCCGAGATCGTCTATCGTGAGGGCGCGCGTCTCGTCCCGCGGACGTCCAACCGACTCCCCGCAAAACCGGCACTTCGTCGCGAGCACGCTGATTTCCATCCGACAGCTCGGACAGAGCCGCATCTTCTCATTGCGTTCGGGGCTGCTCGGTGACTGCGACAATCTAGGGACTCCCTACTCGGCCGAAATGACTTGTTCGCGACCCATGTCGTTGCGTCCACGGCGCATGCCAGGCCCCGCAGCATCTTCCGCAGTCCCCGCCCGGAAAGTCCAATTGCTTTTCCGCTGGGCACCAGTGGACTCGCGACCTGAAAACTGCTGTTTCATGGACTGACAGCCTGACCACTTCAAAGATCCACGCAGCAGAACGCACCTCCCCTCGCCCCCTTCCCAAGCGAGGTTTTCGACCTTCCGTGTGCGTGACGGCCGCCCAACTTCCATACTAGCCAAGTGACTAAAAAAAAACAAGCGACGGAAATCAATTTGCTTAGTTTCCTGTAAGCAATTGTATAGAAAAGGCTTATTATGACGAGATAATTCGTGACTCATCCTCGACCCAGCACCCGTAACGTCTCCTGAACGATCTGATCCATCTCGTTCTCGGAGAGTTGCTCGGACGCTCCGCTCTCCCCTCCGCACGTCGCACACTTGAACGCCCGGCCCGTTACCCCGTACGCCTCCCGCACCTCGTACAGTTTTTCGACCTCGTGTGGCTCCAGGGTGCGGACCCGGCCCAATAATCGCGCGACCAGCATCGATTCGGCGGCATGCTCGATCTTCTCCATCTTATGGAGGGCGTCATACACCGAGACGCCGACGGTTAGTGCGCCATGGCGGTCCATCAGGAGCGCGTCGCACTTTCGAATGAGGTCCCGAATGACTACGCCGCCTTCGGGCGTCGCCGGAGTGGCGTATTGGGTGGTCGGAATCCCGCCAATGGTGTATACGACCTCGGGCAACACGCAATCCGCCAATGACACACCAGCCAAGGTAAAGCCAATGGCTTTCGGCGGATGAGCGTGAACGACGGCGCACATGTCCGGTCGTTCTTCGTACGCAGCCAGGTGCGTCATGAATTCCGACGTAACCCGTCCGTTGCCGGCAAGTTTCCGACCTTTGCCGTCTGCAATCACCAAGTCATTTGGCGTCATGAAGCCTTTTGACACGCCGCTGGGAGTACACAGGTACCGGTCCGGCGCAATCCGGGCACTAATATTGCCGTCCGTAGCCGCCACAAGATTCTTCGCGTAAAGCCGACGCCCGACCTCGCAAATCGCCTTCCGAACTTCGAGTTCTACCATTTCCACTCTCCATCCACGAAATCGACGATTCCGACGATGACACTTCGGCAGGGGGCAGCAGGGTCGTTGAACATATGCCGGGCCGAACTACCCTCCTGCATGACCAACACGAGATCGCCAATACCGGCCTGGACCCGGTCTACCGCGACGAACGTAGTCCCTTCCTCGGCGCCATCAGGACCGACCGCCTTTACCATAAACGTTTTGAGTCCCTTGTAGAACGAATGCTTCCGGGTTGAGACCACATTGGCTGTTACGCGTGCAAGCTTCATCGTCCAATCCAAGCTTGTGCTCTACATTATGGAGTGACGTCGTCAATGATGGCAACGATGGTGAGGTCGGCGGGATTGAACGGCTCCGGCAGCGGAAAAGTTGCTTCCCGCCCTTGGGCCATGAACACATACTCACCCACGTTGGCGCCTATCGCGTCGCAGGCCACCAAGGGTTTACCGGTCTCTGCGCGGAAGTCGTCAACCGGCTGAACCAAGAGAAACCGCACGCCGCGAAATGCCTCGAGTCGTTGGCTCGCCACCAGCCGCCCTATGACCTTTCCCGGTATCACGTTGAATTACCAAGCGTGCCGGCGCAGTACGTACTCATGCATCTCCGGGTACACATTCGGTATGACAACCCGTTCCAGTAAATCCGCCCCGGCGGCCAGCGCGCCCGCCTCCACCGAGGCTTCCACGTCCGCGACGAGGCCCGTGAACACGGAGTAGCCTTTCCCGCCGATATGGTTGGCGAGGTGTAGCATAATCAGTCGAATCGGGGTCGCCTTGCAGGCAGCGTCGGCGGCCTCGACAATCTTTGCCGCGGATCCCGTTTCGATAATCCCCACGGCTTCGATGTCGGTGGTTGCCTTTCCCCCTCGCAGCAACTGCAAGACCTGATCATGCAGATTCGCTATGACGAAGTGCTCGACAACCCGC
Organism: Candidatus Hydrogenedentota bacterium; assembly: GCA_045863315.1. Classification (GTDB taxonomy): domain Bacteria; phylum Hydrogenedentota; class Hydrogenedentia; order Hydrogenedentales; family SLHB01; genus JABWCD01. The sequence continues at coordinate 3,196 of BTUX01000077.1, forward strand.
TCCGCTCCGGCGGTTAGAACGCCCGCGCGGACGGACGCCTCCACGGCCGCCAGCTCTCCGGTGACCAGCGTCATGTATTTGCCTGGCGTTATCGGCCGTGAGTCTAGAAGCGCCACGGGCGCGGCCTTCACCATCGCGTCCGCGGCACGGATGCCGACTGCGATCGACGAGACCTCGAGCATTCCTAAAACGGACATGGCTTCCTTTGTGCGGATGGCGTTCCGAGGCCAGAGCTACACTATCCTAAATGTGCCCACCAAGGTACACCTGCGCTCGCGCGTGAAGCTAATGGGGGATGTCATTCCTTCGCCTGTCGGGCTTGCGATCGTGAATGACGTATATCCTTCCCCTCCCATGCCAAGACCTGCGAAAGTCGGGCCGTTCTTCACAAAGATGGAACAGTTGACGAGTCGTGCCATCCTGCTGAGCTTTTCAATGTTGCGTGAATGCATCGTAGCGGTGTGCCGACGCCCCCCTTCATAGGCCACCGCCAAATCAATGGCCTCATCGACATTCGACACCCGCACGATCGGAAGAACGGGCAGGAGTTGTTCAGTCCACGGCAGCGGATGCTCGCGTTCCACTTCGCACAGCGCAAGGCGGGTCGATGCCGGGGCGTCGATTCCAATCTCCTTCAATATTTGATTGGCATTCTTGCCTACCCACTTCTTGTTGATGACCCCTGTCCTGCCGTTTCGCGACTCGAATAAGACTTTGCACAGCCGTTCGATGTCGTTCCCCGTCACTTCCACGCACCCACGGGCAAGCATGTGCCGCTTCAACTCGTCCGCGACGGAGGCTACCACGACAGCTTCCTTCTCAGCCGTGCAGATAATGTTGTTGTCGAGCGACGCGCCGTCGACGATATCGCGTGCCGCCTTCGCGATGTCCGCCGTCTCATCTACAACGGCGGGCGGGTTTCCCGGCCCCGCCGCGATGACTTTCTTGCCGGACACCATGGCCTCGCGCACGACACCGGCGCCGCCGGTTACGACAAGGAGCGCTATGTCCGGATGCCGCATCAGGGATTGCGCGGACTCGATCGTGGGGTCTGATACGGCGACAACCAGATTGGGGGGTCCGCCGGCCGCCACGATCGCGCGGTCCAGGATATCCACACACCGGCTCGAACAGCGCTTTGCCGCCGGGTGCGCGTTGAACACCACCGCATTTCCGCCGCTGACCATGGCGATCGAATTATTGATTACTGTCTCGGTGGGATTGGTCGAAGGCGTGATTGAACCGATGACGCCGTGCGGCGCGCGCTCCATGATCATCAGGCCGTGATCGCCGCTCTTCGCGCGAGGCTCTAGCATCTCCGGCCCGGGGGTCTTCACTGTTACCAACAGGTTCTTTTTGATCTTGTCTTCCGCTCGCCCCAGTCCGGTCTCTTCAACCGCCATGACCGACAGGTCTTTTACGTGCGCCTTGGCCGCCTCACGCATGGCCGCAACGATCGCATACCGGAGATCGAGGCCGCGTTGCTCCATATCCAGAAAGGCGCGGCGGGCCTTGTCAACTGCCGCTACTACGGATGCATCAGCAGCCAATGTCTAGGTTTCCTTTTTGGAATGTGAACGTAATTGTCTCGCACCTGAACGCAGGAAATATGGGCCCGCAAGGAACGTTCGATCTCATGTATCGGTTGATCCGCCGGCAAATAGAGCCGGCGCTGCCTGCCGTTCATGTCCATGATTGCAGCATGTCCCAGCGTTTGCCGGCCCACATTCGTACTCGCGCCCGCACCTTCACGCTTCATCAGAAGCAAGTGGCCCAGGGTCCGCGTGGAGTACCTTACGTTTCCACGATCAGCGGCCAGGAGCGCGTCCGATGTCACGTCCATCGAATCGTAATGGTCCTCGCGCAAGTCCCGCTTGCGGAGCGGACGTCGAAAGCAACACATGAGCGATGGCGCAAAGAGCTGAACCGAAGCCGCAAGGGTTTCAGCCGCCGTTTCATTGAACACCTGCCCCGCGACCCGCGCCAGGTGCAATTCGTTTTTCGTTAGATACACTTTGTACAACCGATTGCGTGTCAGGGCCTTCCCTCGACGCCGTCGAAAAAATTGCAATTCCGGCCCGTCAACGCCATGGTTTGTCGATGAACCGCCAGTCTAGATATGCTTCTTCCACTTCACGTGCCCGTCCACGTCCCACGAGTCGACGATGGCCATAATGACGGCGTCGCTCGGACGATCGCGGGTCGCTTCCGTCATGCGCGCCGAACTCCCCGAGGCAATGAGCACCAACTCCCCCATCCCAGCGCCGACCGCGTCCACCGCGACGACGTAGGCGTTTGTGTCCTTGGCGTCGAGGTCAACAACGCGTACTACGAGCAGCTTTCGCCCGTCGAGTGACGGCTCCTTCGCCGTTGCGACTACGGTCCCGATTACTCGGCCAATTTGCATGCGGAAGTCATCCCTTCATCACATCAATTGGTCATAGCGGCATGGCTTGAGACGGTACGCGTACGCGGTCGTACTTGTGCAACACGTGGTTCGACACGACATCGACGCTGCATCCAAGAGGTCCTCGAGGACCTGTACAAACGCGCCGTGTTCCGCCAAACTCGTCGCGGGCCGAAACCGGACCCGCCAATCCAATTCGCTGTCCGCGGAAGCGAAATCCCACACCCTGCCGGCCCCCGGATGGTTCGGCAATCCGCAGAACGTCCTGACGATCATCCGAGACGGGTCCATGGGGCTTCTTTTTTGCCTCCACCGCCATGACGGAGTCCTCGCGGCCTACTTCTTCATTTCCTTGGACGCTTCTTCCTTTCGGCCCAAGGGCAGTACCGTATCCACGTTGGCATGCGGCCGCGGGATGATATGGACACTGACGACTTCGCCGACCGCGCGCGCTCCCCGCTCGCCGGCTTCGCAGGCCGCCTTCACGGCCGCGACATCGCCGCGCACGATGGCGGTGACGTAACCGCCGCCGATCTTTTCGTAACCCACCAGTTCGACCTTGGCCGCTTTGACCATCGCGTCGGACGCCTCGACCATTGCGGCGAACCCGCGCGTTTCCACCATTCCCAGCGCATCAGCCATTGCTCGGTTTCTCCTTCCGAAAAAGTGCTCCCGAATTCGTCGGCCACAGGATAACAGGATTTGCCCAACACTTGAAATCTACTTTGTCGATCACTGCCGTGGCGCGCCCGTGACGCAACGGAAAGACCCAAGTCACGGCTATGCGTGGGTCCGGCCGCGCAATCCTTGCAGGGCTTTCACCGCCGCTTCGCTGCCAACGACCACATCCGCCTCTTCGCCGCCCAGATACAGGCGTCCGTAATTCCCGAATGGCCGAATATCCACCAAAGTCACCCGGCTCGCCTTCTCCGCTTCGTTCGCGGCAAGGATGGCGTAAAGCGCCGGTTGGGTTTCCAAAATGAACAAGGTCTGGCCGGCCAGCAACATGGACCCGCTGCGGTTCTTGTTGATCAAACTGGCGTGGTACGCATCCACGTGACGGATGACCGTGCTCGATGCGATTCTCGGCTGCAATCGGTCCGCCTCCCCGTGTCCCAGGGCCCTTAATACGGCGTCGCCCGCCTGCCGCACGTTGGCCTGCGAGTCGGAATGCACCTCCAAGGTCCCGAAACTGCGCTCCACGACCTGAATGGCGGGCCGCACGTCCGTAGCCTTCAACGCAATGTCGAGCAGCCGGACGATTTCCATTCCCGGCGCCACCTCGACGAACAGGTTCGACATTCCCGCCACCGGCATATAGCCCTGCACGGTGGCAGCCATGAACGACGCAAGCTGCTCTTGCAGGCTGTCAATCACGAAATAACTTCGAAGTTCCGCCATTCGCTACCTCGAACTGACCTCTTGTTTGTACAAATGCATGGTGTACCTCGGCGGTCCTCGCCGCTCGTCACGGCATTCAAACCCGACGGCCTGCGCCAAATCGCGCACGACGGATCGGCGCTGAATAAATATAGGGATCTGGGAATGTCTCGGTTACCGACAAGAACGCTCCTGGTTTCAACGATTCCTAAATCCTGCGCAGCGCCCTATCCGGCTCTGGTATCTCCCTAAGGACCGTAACCAGCACCGTGCAATCGAACGCGCCTCGCGGCAGGGGTCCGTCGCCCGCCCCTCCGCGACTCGCGTCCCCTCGGACAGGCTGAGGCGGTCAATCACGGACGACTTCCCCGCCCGCCGCTGCATAATCGGCAGACCAAGCGACCATGCCAACCACGAGGGACACGGCAGGCTGCGCCGTCGCGACGCCGCGCGCCACGCGATACCGGCGACGACAACCAACGCCAATCCACCCGCAAGTATCCGAAGCGCCAGCACGGCGATCATTGCCTCCCCGGACTATTCGAAGTCGATCTCCCGCACCCGCTTCACGTCGCGTCGCAGCTCAACGTGTTTTCGCAATACATCCTGGAGGCCGACCTTGGTTGCCACCGCCGGCAAGACAAAAATCGGTGTAGTATGGTCCGAGGTGTGCAAAACAACGTTGCATAAGCCGAACAGCCGGAGAAAAAACGGCTGTTCAATGCGAATGTCCTTGACCCGGTACAGTTCCAGCGTGTCGGTATGCTTCGACAACACCCCCCGGGTGAACAGTATGCGTTCGGTAGTGATTTCATAGACGGTGCATCGGGTAACGAGCCAGCGCCAGCACGCGATGAAGACAGGGACAATAAGAAAGCACGTCAGGCCGCAAACAATGAACGTACCGAGATTAGTGACCTGCGAGGGCGTCCCTTTCCAGATGCTTTGTTCTTCCACGGGGCGCTCGCTTCGTCTTTAGTAGACCGGGGTGCACCAGTGGGCGTACTTCGACACTTTGCCCAAGACGACATTAAAGTACAACTCTTGAAGCCTGAGCGAAATCGGCCCGGGTTCGCCGTTGCCGATCTTTCGTCGATCAACCGAGCGTACCGGCGCCACCTGCGCCCCCGTGCCGGTGAAGAACACTTCGTCGCACACGTACAACTCGGTGCGCGATATCGGCCTTTCGACCACCGTCAAACCCAGTTCCTCTTGCGCGATCTGCATGACTGTGTTGCGAGTAATGCCGACCAGGATGTCCGCCGTCGGAGGCGGAGTGATTAGTTTCCCGTCCTGCACAATGAACAGGTTCATCGCACTGCCCTCGGCGACGGTCCCGTCTTCGCGCAGAAATACGGCCTCATCGAATCCGGCCAACTTCGCCTCGCTCGACGCAAGGGACGAGTTGATATAGCTCCCAACGCTCTTGGCCCGGCTTGGAATCGCGTTGTCGGACAGTCGTCTCCACGAAGACACAACGACATCCAATCCCGATTCGATGTTTACGTAGTCGCCCAACTTCATGATCCAGCAACAAAAACTGCTCTCGACATCATGTAACTTGGGTCCCAATGACTGCTCGCTCTTGTACGCGATCGGGCGAATATACACTCCCTCTCGAAACCCGCTGCGCCTTACCAGTTCCACGCAAATCGTCTCGAGATCCTCCCTGCTTTCAGGGATTGTCATGCAGAGAATATTGAGATTGCGAACCAGACGGTCCACGTGCTCTTTGAGCCGAAAAACAAGTATATTGTCATCGTCGGGTCGATGATATCCGCGGATACCTTCGAACAGGGCGGTGCCGTAATTGAAGGAATGCGTCAAAATGCTGACGTTCGCCGTCTCAATGGGAACGTACTGTCCCTGAAAATAGGCTGTGGGCCCGGGTTCGATTTTCTTCGCCATGCACTTCCCTCTTTCCTGCCCCAGGTCTGCGTACGAGTTATGCCACGACTACCACCCCAACGGCTTGCCGTTCACCGCGGGCATGCGCACGTCGAGGCTCCCCCGTCGAAAAGCGATAGCGCTATACTCTAATTACGGCAGGCCGCCCTGTCAAAACCCTGACCGATATTCCCTCGATCTCGATTCCTTTTTTGACGGCATTCACTCCAAGCCGCTACACTTACGCCGGGTTACGGGCTCAATGTATTCGGCGGGGAGTATGTGCGATGTCTACGGTTTCTACCTCTCGATTGGCACTCAAGGGCGGCGCGCCGGTCAGACCGGCGAATAAGCCGTGGCACCCCTGGCCCGTATTTGACGATCTCGAACGTCGCGCACTGCTCGACACCTTGGAAAGCGGCAAATGGTTCCTTGACGAGCGCATTACAAAGTTCGAGAACGAATATGCCGCATTCCAGGATGCGCGATTCTGCGTGGCGCTGAACAGCGGTACGGCGGGCCTCGAAATCTGCCTCGAAGCGCTGGGCATCGGACCGGGTGACGAAGTCATCGTTCCTCCCTACACCTTTGTGGCGACCGCGTCGGCTGTAATGCGCGTCGGCGCCACCGTCATCTTCGTCGACGTGGACGACACCTGGAATATCAATCCCGCTCTCATCGAAGACGCCCTTACGCCCCGCACAAAGGTCATACTTCCCGTGCACTTTGGCAGCGCCGTCGCAGACATGGATCGAATCAACGCCATCGCGGCAAAACACGGACTCAAAGTAATCGAGGACGCATGCCATTCCTGGGGATCCAAGTGGAAAGGAAAAGGCACCGGGGCGCTGGGTCACGGGGGCGTATTTAGCTTTCAAATGTCGAAGAACATCACCGCCGGAGAAGGCGGGGCCATCGTGACCGATCACGAGGACTTCGCCGATACCTGCCGCGCCATCTCGAATTGCGGGCGCGCAAAAGGATCGGCCTGGTATGAACACGTCCTCATCGGCACCAATGCCCGCATGTCGGAGTTCCATGCAGCGCTGCTCAGCGCGCAGTTGACGCGCCTCGAGGCGCAGACGCTCAAACGCGAGCAGAACGCGGCCATCTTGAACGAGGCGCTGGGAAGCATCGAAGGCCTGACGCCGCAACCCGGCGACCCGCGAATGACCCGCCGCGCCTACCACCTCTACGGGATGCGCGTGGACCCAGAGCGATTTGGATGTTCCCGCGACAAAATCGTCGATGCCGCCAAGGCTGAAGGTCTGCCCTGTGGGGGCGGCTACTTCCAACCGCTGTACAAGCAGCCCGTCTTTCAAAACCATAAAGGCGGGCCCGATTATACCAAGGTCGTGTGTCCGGTCGCCGAGGACATGTGTTACCGCAGTGTCATCTGGTTCCCCCACCATTTCCTATTGGGCTCGGAACAAGACATGCGGGACATCATCGACATCTTCGTGAAGATCAAAGAAAATGCGGCGGAACTGACGTAATCCCGGCCGCCCGACAGGAATGCGCGGCACACCATGGGTCTCTACTCGCGTTACGTCTTCCCACGGCTGATGGAACTGACGCTCTCGAGCGGGCAGATTAGGAAGATCCGCTCGGCGGTACTGGCGGACGCTTCCGGCGAAATCTTCGAGGTCGGTTTTGGCACGGGACTCAACCTGCCCCATTACCCCAAGCACGTCACGCGGATCACCGCCGTCGATCCGCACCCCGGGGTGAATGCGAGGGCGCGCAAGCGGATCGCCGAATCCGCGATCGAAGTGCGGCATCATATGATCAGCGGCGAACAAATTCCCATGGACGACCTTACCTTTGATACCGTCGTGTGTACTTTCACCCTCTGCAGCATTCCAGACGCCCAAAAGGCGCTGCGTGAGTTGCATCGCGTGCTGAAACCCGAGGGTCGCTTGATCTTCGTCGAGCACGGTCTGGCCGACGATCCCGCCGTGAGAAAGTGGCAGCACCGCCTCACACCCCTTCAAAAGATCGTCGGCGATGGCTGTCACTTCAACCGCGATATCCGTGCCATGATTCAGAGCGAACGCTTTCGATTCGAGAAGTTGGAGAACTACTACCTTCACCGGGTTCCCCGATTCGGCGGTTACCTGTACCAAGGCGTTGCCGTGAAGGAATAGCGGTCCGTCGCGATTCAAGCCAATGCGCGGATGTCGACATACCGAGCGCCCTGCGGCGGACCATCCGTGGCGATCCACGCGCGCACGGATGCAGGTCCCGACGGCAGCCGGACCGACGCGAATCGCGCGACTTGGTCTCCCGCCACGGTCGTCGTCGTCGCCGTCACGCCGCCCACCTGCACTGAGGCGTGGCCGCCCATGGCCTCCGGTGCATAGCGACAGGTGATTTCGTAGTCGCCCGCGCGCACGACATGGACCGCCCAATAACCTCCTAATCCATATCCGCCGCCTTCACCCGCGCGCTGGTCCTGCAGCGTCAGATACACAGGATTCGCCCTCGCGTCACCCAACACGATGCGCGGAGGATCATATCCCCGCGTCGAACCGACATCGGCAAACCAGGCCTCGTATTCGGCGCGTAGCTTCGCCACCACGTCCGGATGATCGGACGAAACGTCCCTCTCCTCGGCGGGATCCTTTCGTAGGTCATACAGTTCGACTCCGTTCACCAACTTGTATTGGTCCGTCAAGCACGCGCAACCGTTGTACGGTTCCGGCACGTCGCCGCGGTGCCATTGAAAAAACAGAGTTCGCTCGGACCACTCGGCCGGTGCGCCGCGAAGTATCGGCATCAGGCTGCGTCCATCCAGTCGCAAGTCGCCCGGCACGGCGACCCCGCACGCCTCCAACAACGTAGGCATGATATCGATATGCGCACTCAAACGATCGTCATCGGCTCCGGGCGCGGTCACGCCAGGCCATCGAATGAAACAGGGAACGCGAATCCCGCCCTCGTAAATTGTCGCTTTTTGACCGCGCATACCGGCATTGAATCGTTGCGCGTCCTGCCCCATCTGGGCGCCATTGTCCGTCATGAATATCACGATCGTATTGTCGCGCAACCCCAGGCGGTCCACCGTGTCGAGCAGTCGTCCCACGTTTTCATCCAGGTTCGTAATCATTCCGTACAACTTCGATACGGAATCGCTCAGCCCCATCGCGCGGTACGGGGCAGCGTACGCTTCATCGACGATCAGCGGAGTATGCGGGGCGTTTGTCGCAAAGTACAGGAAGAATGGTTCCTCTCGGTTCTGTTCGAGGAACTCAATCGCCGCGTTTCCAAAGATGTCCGTACAATACCCCTCGTATCGCCGGCGCTCTCCATTCTTCATGAGAACGGGATCGAAATACCCGCCGCTTTCCGGGGGATCCGACGGCTGTCGCAACCCGCCCCCGTGGTGCACCAGCGACTCGTGAAATCCCTGATCGCATGCCCGCATCGGAAAACAATCGCCGAGGTGCCACTTGCCGAAAATTCCGGTGTGGTACCCACCCGCCGCCAGAAGTTCCGCGAGAGTAACCTCCTCGGGATGCATCATCGCGCGTCCACGGTAGGTGTCGATCGCGCAGGTGCGGTAGTTGTACCGTCCCGTCATCAAACTGGCGCGCGTGGGTGTACAGACGGGACAGTTGTGGTAGTTCGTCAGACGCAGACTTTCCGCATACAGTCGGTCGAGGTGTGGAGTCTTGACGTGCGGGTTGCCGTGGCATCCCAAATCGCCGTACCCCTGATCGTCGGTCAGGATCAGCAACACGTTCGGGCGACTGCGTGCGCCCGGATTCGCGGCGGTCGCGCAGGCCACCGATGACGCGGCCACGGCAGACACCGCAAGGAACTCTCTACGGGTTACCTCCGGCATAGCACTCCCCTTTTCGCATGGATGAAACCGGCCTTGCGCAGCATCCTATTGTGAACCCGGCAGCGCCGCGTCGTCCAGCAAACTGACGGCGCCATCAATTGAGACGTTGATATCGAGCAGATCCTCTACCCCGTCTTCAATGATCTGGTCTTCGAGTTCCTTCCCATTTGGACTTAAGAGGGACCTCCCCAGTGTCTGCACCAAGGCCGTGGCATCGCCAAGCGCCTGCCCAAAGTTCACCGCAAGGTTCAGGTCGAGCGTGGCGTGTACCAAACAGGGATCGTTTACGTCAAAGTAAACGGTGTTCTGTCCGGTCAGTTCAAACAATGGCGCCGAAAACGCCGCCGCTCCCGCGCCGCTCGGGTCGGAAGTGGCTGCAGTTCCGGCGGTCTGAACACCGTCCAAGACTTGTTCAACCACTGCGCAGTATCGATCCTGCACACGCTGATACCCCTTGAACGTGTTGATAACGCGCGTCTCAAGTGGCTTACCTAGGGCCGGCACGGGCAGGGCAAGACGTGTTTCCCACCGTTTACCCTCGCGCATTTCTTCGTCTGGGAACTCGACCCGGGCAACCGTCGGAAGAAGCGCCAACACGTTGCGCAGCCCGGTTGGCCCGCGGACATCGAGCACCGATCCACTGGGTGCGATTTTCATCTCAACGGGGGTGCGCAAAAAGTCGAGCGGCGATCCCGCCGGCGGCGGTTGGCGGGACTCGACCGGCGACGCCCGGCCCCCCTCGACGGTGCGGACACCGGACACATCGAGGCTCATTTCGAATGGGCTGTCCAGAAAGGACCCATTCAGATCCGCGCTTTCGAATACAAGCCGGAGGTCCGCGATACCGGTATCGTCAACTGACTTCGTCAACAAACTGAAGGTGCTTCCGAACCGCAGGTAGATTTCGCCTTCCTGTCCAAGGTCCCAGCCCTTCCCTTCGATTTCCGCATCAATTCCATAGTGCCGAATTTGGCCCTCGCTGAATCGAAACCGATAGGGGCCGCGCGCAGCGCCCGAAGTGCGCAGGTAAGCCGATTCCGCTTGCGGCGTCAAGGGCGCCGGACCTGGAGGATGCGGCCCCGCCAGCGGGGACGGCGCTTCGTCGACCGAACCCGAGCGAGTGATCCAGATCCCGATGAGCGCTCCGGCCACGAGCCCGATGACAAGCATAACGGTCCAAATCACATACTGCCATCGGGCCGAGGACTCGGCGAGTTTTTGTTCCACGTCGCTCATTTCCGAACCCATTCTACCATCGCGCGTAGGAAGTCCAACGCTGTAGCGTGTATAATAACGGCCCTGGATTGGTTGAAGAAGGCGAATTCATTATGCCCGTAGTGAGAGAACCCGGACCGGTTGTCACGCCCGAGGTACTCGCCCGGTACGACCGTCCGGGACCCCGGTACACCAGTTATCCCACCGCGCCCGTCTGGCGCGACGATTTCGGCGACGCGGGCTATCGCGAAGCTCTGGCCCGCGCCTCGATGCGTGAGCATGAGCCGCTCTCCCTGTATATTCATATCCCGTTCTGTCGCGAGCGCTGCGCATTCTGCGGCTGCAACGTCATTATCTCGAAAAAAGAGGGAGTCGAGGACCGCTACCTCGACTACGTGGAACGAGAACTCGCACTAGTTTCCAGCGTGCTCGGTAAACGTCGCCGCCTCTCCCAAATGCATTGGGGCGGTGGAACGCCAACCTTCCTCGGGCCGGATGCCATGCGCCGGCTTTTCTCATCGGTGTCCCGCAGTTTCGATATTGAGTTCAGCGCCGAACTGGCCATCGAAGTCGACCCTCGAATCACTTCGCGCGAACAGATCGAAATTCTCCGTCAGCTCGGCTTCAACCGAATCAGCATGGGCGTACAGGATCTTGACCCCCTCGTCCAGTGCGAAATCCACCGCAACCAGTCCGAGGACCAGACGCGGCGCATGTTCTCGTGGTGCCGCGAGGCCGGATTCAGCGGGATCAACATGGACTTGATTTACGGGCTGCCCGGTCAACAAGTCGAGCGGTGGAAGGAGACCATCCGAAAGGTTATCGAAATGGGGCCCGACCGACTTGCCGTTTACAGTTATGCCTACCTGCCCGAGAAATTGCATAACCAAAGACACATCGATGCCGGCAAACTGCCCGACGCCAATTTGAAGTTTGAGTTGTTTGCCGCCGCCCGCTTCATGTTCATCGAAGCAGGTTATCGGACCATTGGCATGGACCACTTCGCCCTGCCGCATGACGAATTATCGCACGCTGTAGACGGGCGGCGGTTGAATCGAAATTTTATGGGCTACACCGTCGTACCCGCTACCGACATGTTGGGCGTGGGCGTTTCGGCCATCGGCGAAATCGGGGGGTGCTACGCCCAGAACGAGAAGAAACTCTCTCGCTATTATGAGGCGCTTGACGGGGGGTGCTTTGCCACCGCGTGCGGATGCAATTTGTCGCGGGATGACACCATCCGATCCTGGGTCATTCGCCAAATCATGTGCAATTTCTATCTGGACAAATTGGAACTACAGAACAAATTCGGGGTCTCCTTTAACGAGTATTTCGTTGCTGAAGCGCCTGAACTTGATCGGTTGGTATCCGATGGGTTCCTCCGCATGGACGCCGGCGCGATCCAGGTGTTGCCGCTGGGTCAGGCGTTCGTGCGAAACGTTGCAATGGTGTTCGACGCTTACCTCCGCGACTCCTCCGCACAGCATCGTTTTTCCCGGACCGTCTGATGAAGTACGAGACCAGAGTCGCCGTACTCGGCGGCGGCGTCACCGGCCTGTGCGCGGCCCACTATCTTGGCGAAACAATCGGCCGGACCAACGTCATATTGGCCGAAGCCTCCGACTCCCTCGGGGGAACGACCCGCACAGACGAAGTCGACGGTTTCCTCCTGGACTGGGGCCCGAACGGATTCCTCAATCGCGAGCCGCTTACGCTCAAGTGGGTCGAGGATCTTGGCCTCAGCCCCGACATGGTGACTGCAAACGAAAAGGCGGCGCACCGATTCGTCCTCAAAGACAACGTACTCCACGAGGTGTACGGTCCGCCCCGGTTTCTGCTTAGCCCCCTCTTGTCGATCCCAGGAAGGCTCCGCCTCCTCTGCGAACCCCTCATCTCCACCAGAAAAGACGAATCGCCTGAAACGATCTGGAATTTCGCCGCCCGTCGCATCGGGCGCGAGGCCGCCGACACCCTGGTCTCCTCCATGGTGAGCGGCGTTTTTGGCGGCGACGCGCGACAGCTCTCGCTGCAACACTGTTTTCCCAAAATGGCGGCCATGGAACGCGAGTTCGGCAGTCTGTTCAAGGCGCTCATGGCGAAGAAGCGCGAGAACAAAACCGCCAGCGCGATGGGCCCGAGCGGAGTTCTCACATCGTTCAAGAAGGGCATCGGTTTTCTGCCGCGCGAGGCAGGCTCGGCGCTGGGGGCCCGCGCCATCACAAATGCAAAGGCAGATTCGATCCTGCGGAACGGCGGGCATTTTCACATAAAGACGGAATCCGGCGACGACATCGAAGCCGAAGCCGTCGTTGTAGCGCTGCCGGCCTATGCCGCTGCGGGCCTCTTGGCCCGGTTCGATGACGCCCTCGCGAAGTCGCTCTCTTCCGTCGCTTACGCGGACCTAGCGGTAGTCTGCACCGCCTATGACCGTGACTCGGTCGGCCACGACTTGAACGGATTTGGTTTCCTCATTCCTCGCACCGAAAAGCGGCGCGCTTTGGGTTGCCTTTGGACATCCTCCATCTTTCCAAACCAAGCCCCGGACAAGGTAGTCCTCCTGCGCACCATGCTGGGTGGTTTTACAGACCCCGATGCCGTCCGTCTGAGCGACGCCGAACTGCTCGACGTGGTAAAGCGCGAAATCCATCCGCTCCTTTCGATCGGGAAGGGACCCGGTATGGTTCGCATCTACCGCCATTACAGGGGCATTCCACAATACCTGCTCCATCACGGGGAGGTGCTGAGTGCGATCGATGACGCGGAACAGCGGCACAAAGGATTGTTCTTTGCCGGAAACGCATACCGCGGCGTGGGGTTAAACGACTGCGTGGTTTCCGCAGTCCGCGCCGCCGAGCGGTGCTACGCCGAATTCGGATCGGCCCTCAGGTCGCGACGTTGAGCAGTGTCGCGATCTCGTGACGGTTCCTGACCAGGTCCGCCACCGTGTGCCGGCCGAGCACATCCAGAAAACTCTCTTGCGCCAGCGCCACGATGCGCTTGTACTCGCACGCGGGTGTCAAGGGGCAACGGTTCTTCTGACGGTTCAGGCATTCGACGATATAGAAATTCGGTTCCATCTTCCGTACCACGTCCGCCACGTTGATCAGTTCCGGCAAGCACGCAAGCCGAATTCCGCCCGACTTCCCCCGTTCCGTAATGACGAACCCGAGCTTCCCCAGATTGTGGACCACTTTCACCAGATGGTTTCGCGAAACCATCACCCGGCCGGCCACCTCGGCAATCGTCGCACTGCGATTGACGGAACCCAAATACATGAGCGTCCGGAGCGCAAAATCCGTGTACTGTGTCAGATGCACTACCGCCCCCCCATTTTTCAAACGCCCCAAGCGCAGTTATATCACAGAATGCAATTTTTTTGAATGCAATTTTTAGCTTGCATATAGCGGATAATCTAGTCTACAATTCGCCCCCGCATGTCAGCGGACACGTTAATTTACACCACTATTAGAGGAGCCGTTTCCATGAGTTCACTGTATGACCAGTTAGGAGGAGCCGCAGCCATTGACGCCGCCGTCGACGTCTTCTACCGAAGAGTGTTGAGCGACGACCGGATTGCCCATTTCTTTGACGGCGTGGATATGGAACAACAGGCTGCGAAGCAGAAGGCCTTCCTCACTTTTGCGTTTGGCGGACCCAACAATTACACAGGCAAGGACATGCGCAAGGCCCACGCGCACCTCGTCGACCGGGGCCTAAACGATTCCCACGTCGATGCCGTGCTCGAAAACCTGGCTGCAAGCCTCCAGGAACTCGGCGTCGCGCAACCGCTCATCGACCAGGTGATCGCTACCGCCGAGAGCACGCGCAACGACGTGCTGGGCCGATAAGCCAGTCCCCGAAATGCCGACAATTCAGTTTGATGGCGCCAGCTATGCGCTCGAGCCCGGGGAATCCGTACTCGATTGCCTGTTGCGCCAAGGGGTCGCTCTGCCCCACTCGTGCAGGGGTGGGGTTTGCCAATCCTGTCTCGTCCGGGCATCGCAAGGGGCCGTTCCGGAGCGGGCGCAACAGGGGCTCCGTGACACGTACCGTGCCCAAGGCTACTTCTTGGCCTGCATGTGCGAACCGGAAGAGGACCTTGTCGTCTTGCCCATCGACGCGGCGGCAATTAAAGTGCCGGCCCGCATCGAGTCCATCGAACCCCTCAATTCAACCGTGGCGCGAGTAACGGTCCAGCCGTCCCAACCCATTGCGTACCGGCCCGGTCAGTACGTGAGCATATTCCGAAAGGACGGTCATGTCCGCAGTTACTCCCTGGCAAGCGTGCCGGAAGAGGACGAACATCTCGAGTTCCACGTCGCGCGCGTGCCCGGGGGAAAAATGAGCGAGTGGATCCACAGTGGAGATGCCCTAGGCCGACATGTAGACCTTTTGGGACCGGTCGGCAACTGCTTTTACTTGGCAGGCGAT
>BTUX01000078.1:0-18025 GCA_045863315.1 Candidatus Hydrogenedentota bacterium
GGTGGATATGTGGATAACTCGCTCAGTCATAGGGGACATTTTTAACGAGCTCTACAAGGGGACATTTCTAAAGAGTTTTGACATCTCTTTTTTTAACAAGAATTTACTGTTGCATGGATGTAGCCGTCGGATTCTGACTCAGGACTGGGCCCAAGACCCCCCGGCCCCCGCATTGCGGCCGACGCTTCATCCGCGGCCGGCCGTATCGGCTTAGGACGCCGACGAATCGTTGTCCCCGGCGATGAGACCGTATTGCGATATCTTTGTGTAGAGCGTGCTGCGGCCGATACCCAATACCTTTGCGGCTTCGTTGACTTTTCCGCCGCATCGGCGCAGCACGTCGGCGATGTGCGCGCGCTCGACATCCGCGAGGGTCCGGAGCGTGGGGCCGGCCCCCTGCGGCGCGGGTTCATCGGCGGGCGACTTCAGGTCCGCCCGTCCGATCATGTCCGCATGCGCCATCGCCACAGCGCGTTCGACCGTGTTGCGCAATTGGCGCACGTTGCCCGGCCAGGCATACGACACGAGGTAGTCCATGGCATCGTCAGAAAAACCGGTAATGGGACGTTTGGCGCGCGTCAGATTGAGCTGAAAAAAATGCTCGGCGAGGGCCTTGATGTCCTCGGGCCGCTCACGCAGCGGCGGTATCGCGATATGGAACCCGTTCAGGCGATGGTACAAATCTTCCCGGAACTCGCCCCTTCGCACATTGTGGGGCAGGTCTTTATTGGTTGCTGAAATGACGCGGATATCGACGCGTGTCTCGCGGGTGGCGCCGACGCGGAAGAACAGCCCCGACTCGATTACGCGCAGCAACTTCGCCTGATTGTCGAGGCTGAGATCCCCGACTTCGTCCAGGAACAGTGTACCGCCGTTGGCCTGTTCGATAAGCCCGATTTTTCGCTGCGTGGCGCCGGTGAACGCGCCACGTTCATATCCGAACAACTCGCTCTCGAACAGGTGGGGAGGAATCGCCGCGCAGTTCACCGTGACCAGCGGACCCGCCGCCCGGGGCGACGCCTCGTGCAGCATGTGGGTCACGAGTTCTTTTCCCGTGCCGGTCTCTCCAGTCACGAGCACACTCAGGCTTGTCATCGCGGCCTTTTCAATGAGCGCCCGCACCTGCCGCATCGCACTGCTCCGGCCGACGAGCGTCGTCATCGACCTTGTCACGGCGCGAAGGCTTTCGTTGTCTCGTCTCAACCGTTCCAATTGGCGGATCGACTGAAAGTACGGCGCCATGGTCGACGCCACGGCCATCAGGAAGCGCAGGTCGCTGTCGCTTGGCAGGCGTATGTCCGCTTCGCACCGCACAAGGACCACCCCCAACTGCTGCCCCGCCAGAGAAACCGGCGCCGCCAATAAGGTCGCGAGCTGATGCGCCTCGCCTTCACGGGCCATGATCGGCACATTGAGCCCGTCGCGCTTGGCAAGCGCCTTTCGGGCTTTGCGGACCACTTCAGCCGGTGCGGGCGCAAAGTCGCCCGTTAACACCGACTGGTTCGAATAGAAGGCGAGTTCGTGGCTGTGTGGCAACAAGACGCCCATCCACATGTACGACGGGGCGTAGTACGACTTCAGTCCGTCGAACAAAGTCGAAACCAGGTCGGGGATGCTGACCGCACGGCTGAAATGCCGGCTCAACTCGAACAAGGTCGCCAACTCCTGGACCGAATTCGGATACGCCTTGGCGACCAGTTCCGCCGTCACGTCTCCCATCGAGTCGGACTCGCCGTCGGAAAGCGTGACGGTCGTCGCATCTCCACCTTCCGTCCCGTGCGGTTTTACGGGCGGATCGATACACGTTACCAGAAACACGGCCCGACCCACGGCAATCTCGTCCCCCGGCCTTAGAACGCACTGTGTCGCCGGACGTCCGTTCACCAGGGTAGCGTTGCTGCTGCTGAGATCGTTGAGGAACACCTGGTCGCCCGTAGCCACAATCTCGCAGTGGTGGCGCGACACCATTGAGTCGCATAACGTCACGTCGCAGTTCGGCGCCCGGCCGATGACAATCTTGCTCTCGCCAATCGACCAGCTGACACCCTTCGTGGGCCCGGTTTGCGAAGTCAAGGTGTACATGCGAAGCGCGGAATACCTTCGGCCCCCGCGGCCGATAGTTAATTCTACATTACTGTGCCAGTTTCAAACACTTGTTCCCAAGTTCAACTTGGGAACAAGAAGAAGATGACGTTCAACTTGGGAACAAGATGAGGATGACGCTGAACTTGGGAACAAGATGATGACTAGACGTACGCCGCCGATTACCGCGTATTGGACCTGCATCCGCCTGCATTCGCGGCGCGCCCATAAAGGAAGCCCGGGCCGCGCTCTCTTCGACGGCGGCCCGGGCCCCGCATATTGTCCGGCGCGAGGCCGGACAGCAAACACCGCACCTAGCGGTGACCACCCCACTTAGTTGAGACTGGGTTTCCGTATGGCGTTCAGGGTGCGCTGGGTCTGAGTGGTGCGCGCTCTTGCTTCGTTTATGATGTTCAGCAGTTCCTGCGAAATAGATTCGACCTTCTTCACCAACGGCAGCAGTTCGAACACCAGACGCTGCCGGAGGGCGTAGATGCGCTGTTTCTCGTCTTCGGTCAGTGTTAACTCGTTCATAGGAATCTCCTACCCCATAACGCGCCGGACGCCGGAGAGGCCCACCCACTCCGAATAATGAGTGGAGAGGGGAGCAACAATCTTGCCAAGATACGGTCAGGGGCAGCCGCCTAGGATATTTCATAAAAAATTGTTTTGTAAATAGGATAAATTCCATATATACCTTAGTAAATTCGATTAAATCAGAACAGATTACGACTTTTGTCTGCCGAGTTGCCGTAATAACCGAGCAGTGCGTGCGATATAGAAAGTCAGAGTTGACAACGATTTGACATGAGGTCGGATCCCCCACAGAGCAGCAGGGACGGTCAGGAGTCGACCCAACAGACGCTGGAGGAAAGTACCGCCGTTTGTCGCGGGGCACCCGATTCCGCGCGGCCGCTTCGGTATTGATTGAGCAGCCAGGCCGCTTGCGCGGTCTCACGAAGGTACAATATCGTATCCGCAGATGTACGGCGCGAGGCGTTGGTGAATGGCAACAATTGACACGGCGACTTCCCATGCCGGCCGACGGCTACTCGACCGTCGGCAGTTTCTCCAATTCGCGGGGACCGGACTCAGCAGCATCGCGCTGGCGGCCCTGCTTCATGAGCAGGGCGCGCTGGCGGAAGAATCCATCCGCCCTACCATCGATCCTGCAATGCCCTTCGCGCCGCGGCTTTCCCATTTTCGACCGCGGGCGAAACGAGTGCTGTTCATTTTTTGTTCGGGCGCGGTGAGTCACGTCGATTCCTGGGACTACAAACCGGAACTGGTCAAGCGCGACGGCCAACCCTTGCCCGGCGGCGAGAAGCTGATCACGTTTCAGGGCGAACAGGGCAGTCTGGTGCGGCCGTTGTGGGCGTTCAAGCAGCGCGGTCAATGTGGGAAGTGGGCATCGGACCTGCTGCCGCACATGGCGGAGCTCGTCGACGATTTCTGCTTCATTCACTCAATGACCGCCAAGAGCAACACGCACGGCCCCGCCGAGAGCCAGATGAACACCGGGTTCGTCCTGGACGGTTTCCCAAGCATGGGCGCGTGGATTACGTACGCGCTGGGAACGGAATCCCAGGAGCTGCCCGCGTATGTCGCCATTCCCGACCCGCGGGGGTATCCCCAGATGGGGCCGAACAGTTGGACGGCCGGATTTCTGCCGGCGGTGTTTCAGGGCGTATCGTTCAGCGCGGACAAACCCATCGCGCACTTGCAGACCCCCAAAGGCATATCTCCCCAGGCGGATCGCGCCGGGCGTGACTTCCTCAAAATGCTGAACGAAAAACATCTCGAACGGTTTCCCGGCGACACGGAGTTGAGCGCGCGCATCGCCAGTTACGAGATGGCCGCGAAATTGCAACTCGCCGCGGCGGAGGTCAACGATTTTTCGGGCGAGAGCGAGGCGACGCGGAAGATGTACTGCCTCAACGACGCGAACGAATTGAAGGCCGAATTCGGCGGCAACTGCCTGCTTGCCCGGCGGCTGCTCGAGCGCGGCGTCCGGTTCGTCCATTTGTTCAATGGCGCGTACGCCATGGGCGAAGGCGTCGGCAATTGGGACGGCCACAAGATGATCGTGGACCAGTACCAGGTCCACGCGCCGGTTCTCGACGGGCCCTGCGCGGCGCTCATCAAAGACCTCAAAGCCCGCGGCATGTACGAGGATACCTTGATCGTGTGGGCCACCGAGTTCGGACGCATGCCGACGTTCCAGAAAGGCGCGAACGGGCGCGACCACAATCCCAACGGGTTTACCGTCTTCCTCGCGGGCGCGGGGGTAAAGGCGCCGTACAGCTACGGCGCGACGGACGAGTTCGGGTATAAGGCCGTGGAAGATGTCGCGACCATATACGATCTGCACGCGACGGTCCTGCACCTGCTTGGTCTCGATCACGAACGTCTGACGTTCTACCACAACGGCACGAAGCGGCGACTCACGGATGTGCACGGGCATGTGATTGAGCCTATCCTGGCGTAGAGAAAAAAACAGCGATTTCCGCACGTGCAGAAGGGCAAACGGCGGATCAGGGCGATGCGCGTTGGAATCGTCGTAGATTTTGGAAAGGAATGCTCATTGCGGTTTACATTTCGATTCTGTCCCAAGTGCGGCACGGCGCTTGAAGAGCGGATGGTTCACGGTCACGTGACGCCCGTGTGTACGGGGCCGACGTGCGGCTACATCTTCTGGCAAAATTCCAAACCCTGCGCGACCCTCGTGCTGGAAAACGACGCCGGCGAGATTTTGCTCTGCGTGCGCGCAATCGAGCCGGACAAAGGCAAACTCGACCTGCCCGGCGGGTTTCTGAACTTCGCCGAACACCCGTTCGACGGGGCCCGCCGCGAGTGCAGGGAAGAACTGGGCGTCGACATCGAGATCGATTGCGTGCTCGGGTTCTGTGTCGATTACTACGGCACGAGCGAAGTATCGACCCTGGTCATCGCCATGCTTGGTCGCATTGCCAACGGCACACCGGTCCCCGCTGACGACGTAGCCGCACTCCGCTGGTTAAAGCCGCAATCTATCGATATCTCGGAACTGGCATTTACGAATAACGAGACGATCATTTTCGAGTTGTACGCGAAACGGAAGAAGCAAACAGGAG
This sequence comes from Candidatus Hydrogenedentota bacterium, assembly GCA_045863315.1. Taxonomy (GTDB): domain Bacteria; phylum Hydrogenedentota; class Hydrogenedentia; order Hydrogenedentales; family SLHB01; genus JABWCD01. The sequence goes on from BTUX01000078.1 coordinate 5,196, forward strand.
GACTTGATGCGGCGCCAATGCATTGGCCTATGGGTGGTACGTAGGCCGTATCACTACTCCAAACGCCCATCCTCCTGAATCCCCCTGCGAAAGAGGACTCACGCGGTCCTCAAGCCCGCGGAAGCTGCCTAACCCGCATTTCTCACCAGTCGCTCCCGTCATCGGGAGCGACTGGTGAGAAATGCGGGTTAAGGGAGCGTTGTAGGATTCTATGCGTTTGCGATTTCGGCCCGCATGGAGGGAGTGATACCAGACGGGGCGCCACGTTTCCAGATGGCGGCGCCAAATGAAGTACATTCATATAATTTATCGCGTGAATAGTATAAATTCATTGGATGTATCGACTCTGGGACCCTAGAATGGCTGCTGCGGCAGTGGCGCGGCGAATTCCGCGCGCCGCGTAGGCCCAACGATTGCGGAATTTCCCCGCTTCAGGAGCGGCATATGAGCAGCGAAAAAAAAGGACTGACCTATCGCGATGCGGGCGTCGATATCGACGCCGCGGACAGGGCGGTCAAACAGATTAAGGACCTCGTCAACAAGACGTTCGACGAGCGCGTCCTGTGCGACATCGGGACCTTCGGGGCGATGTACAGCCTCGACCTGAAGGGCATGGAGGAGCCTGTGCTGGTGTCGAGCGTCGACGGGGTGGGCACCAAGATCAAGCTGGCGTTTATGACGGGACGCCACGACACGATCGGCGTCGATCTCGTCTCCCATTGCGTGAACGACATTCTCGTGCAGGGGGCCAAACCGCTGTTTTTCCTCGACTACCTCGCGTTTGGAAAGCTTGATCCTGCTGTCGTCGTCGATGTCATTCGCGGACTGACCAACGGCTGCCGTTACGCCGGCTGCGCGCTCATCGGCGGAGAGACCGCGGAGATGCCGGGCATTTACAAGGAAGACGAATACGACATCAGCGGCACGATTGTAGGCATCGTGGATCGCAAGAAGATTGTCGACGGTTCCAGCACGCAGCCCGGAGACGTCGTAATCGGTCTTCCATCGAGCGGGCTGCATACCAACGGGTACAGTCTGGCGCGAAAGATTTGTTTCGAAGTGGCGGGACTGAGGTGCGACGACCCCATGCCGGGAGTGGGTCGTTCCGTCGGGGATGCGCTGCTCGAACCGCACCGCAGCTACGCCACGATTATCCGTGTCCTGATGAAAGTCGTGACCGTGCGCGGGATGGCCCATATCACCGGCGGCGGCATTACAGACAATTTGCCGCGGGCCCTTCCCAAGAACCTGGGGGCCATAATCGACCTTGACGCGTGGGAGGCGCCGCCCGTATTCGGCTTCCTGCGGTCCGCGGGCGACGTCTCCGAACGCGAAATGCTGCGCACCTTCAACTGCGGCTTGGGCTACCTTGTCGTCGTACCCGAGGACGAAACCGAGAGGACACTGAAGACACTCAGCCAAGCGGGGATGGACGGAACGCGTATCGGCCGGGTTATAGAAGGTCCCCATGCCGTAAGCTACACAGGAACCCTGCGCTATGCCCAATCTTCGTGACTCGACCGTCGGGCCGGTTTCCGCAACACTTGAATGGCGCATGAAGAACGCCCACCGCATAGAAGTCGGCATGAAACACGGCCTGCAGGACCCGGCCGGAATGGGCGTGCGCGCGCGAATTGCCGAAGACCTTGGCGTCACCCTGCGCGACGTGCGCGTGATAGACGTCTACACGATCGACGCCGCGCTGACTCCGGAAGAACTCGAACGGGTCCGCGTTGAACTGTTCACGGATCCGGTCATACAGGAGTCCGCGGTCGACGCCTCGATTGCACGTGATTTCGATTTTCTAATTGAAGTCGGTTTCCGGCCCGGCGTCACCGACAATGTCGGCAGGAGTTCGGCCGAAGGCATCGCCGACACCTTGGGGCGTCCGCTGGCGGTGGGGGAGGCGGTCTACAAATCGACTCAATACGCCATCAGCGGAGACGTATCGGCAAAAACGTGCGCGCGAATCGCCCGAGACCTGCTCGCGAACGAACTCATTCAGCGCTGGGTGCTCAAATCCGCCGATGAAATGGCCGCGAGCAAGGGCAAGCCGCTGCTGGGCCTGCCCATTGTCACCGAGCGCAGCAATGTCGAGGTGCAGACGATTGACCTCGACATGCCCGATGAGGGACTCATGGCTATCAGCCGTGAGAGGATGCTTGCGCTCGATCTCGCCGAGATGAAGGCCATTCAGGCCTACTATCGGTCCGATCGCGTGCGTTCCGCGCGCGAGTCCGTGGGGCTGCCAGACAATCCAACGGACATCGAACTGGAGATCCTCGCGCAGACCTGGTCCGAACATTGCAAGCACAAAATCTTCAACGCGACCATTGAGTATACCGACGATACCGGCAGGACACGTCATATTGACAGCCTCTTCAGGTCCTACGTCAAGGCGACGACGGATGAAGTGGGTAAACGGGTCGACTGGCTCGTCAGCGTGTTTGACGACAACGCCGGCATCGTCAAGTTCGACGAACATTGGAACTTCGCGCTGAAGGCGGAGACGCACAACAGTCCGTCCGCGCTCGATCCCTATGGCGGTGCGATTACCGGGATTGTAGGCGTAAACCGGGACGTGCTGGGCGCGGGGCTTGGATGCCGGTGCATTTTCAATACGGACGTCTTTTGTTTTGCTTCACCGTTTTACGACGGCGAAATTCCGCCACGGTTGATGCACCCCCGGCGGGTGCTGCGCGGAGTGCATGCGGGCGTGAAGGACGGCGGCAACCAGAGCGGGATTCCCGATCTCAACGGGGCGATCGTCTTTCACGAGCGATTCCTGGGCAAACCGCTGGTGTTCTGCGGCACGGGCGGCATCATTCCCGCCGCGGTCGCCGGCAAGCCCAGCCATGAGAAGGCGGCGCGACCGAAGGACCTGATCGTCATGTGCGGTGGGCGCATCGGGAAAGACGGCATCCACGGCGCGACATTCTCTTCCGAGGAACTTCATGAGGGTTCACCGGCTACGGCCGTGCAAATCGGCGACGCGATCACACAGAAAAAGATGGCCGATTTCCTGCTCGAAGCGCGCGATCTCGGCCTGTTCACGAGCATTACCGACAACGGAGCGGGCGGGCTGTCGTCGAGCATCGGCGAAATGGCGAAAGGTCCGGGTGGCGCGGAGGTGCATCTCGAGCGGGCGCCGCTGAAATACCCCGGATTGGCGCCCTGGGAGATTTTCCTGTCCGAAGCGCAGGAGCGCATGACGCTCGCCGTGCCGCCGGATTGCATCGACGCCTTCCTGGAGTTGTCTCGCCGTCGCGACGTCGAGTCGACCGTCCTCGGCGAGTTCACCGATTCCGGCCGGCTCGAGTGCTATTTCGAGGGAAGACTCATCGGCGCGTTGGACATGGAGTTCCTTCACGAAGGTGTGCCCAAGATGCAGTTGAAGGCGCGCTGGGAACCGCCGCGACTGAAGCCTGAAATCGTGGTGAAGGACAATGACCTCATCGCCGACCTCAAGGCGGTGCTGAGTTCACTCAACGTGTGCAGCAAAGAGACGTTCGTGCGCATGTACGATCATGAAGTGCTGGCGCAGAGCGTGCTGAAACAGTTCCAGGGAGTCGATCACGACGGCCCGGGGGACGCAGGCGTCATCAGGCCGGTCCCCGGGTCCAAGCGCGGCATCGCGGTGTCCTGCGGGATTTGCCCGAAGTACAGCGACATCGACACGTACTGGATGATGGCGTGCGCCGTGGATGAGGCGGTACGAAACGTGATCGCGGTCGGCGCGGAAATCGGCACGATCGCCGGACTGGACAATTTCTGCTGGCCCGACCCGGTGCAGAGCGACAAGACACCCGATGGCGAATTCAAGCTCGCGCAACTGGTGCGGTGCTGCGAGGCCCTGTACGAGTTCTGCACGGCGTACGACATCCCGCTGATCAGCGGAAAAGACAGTATGAAGAACGACTACCGGATCGGCGACACGAAAATTTCGATCCCACCGACCGTCCTGTTCACCGCGGCCGCCGTCATCAAGGACGTGACGCAGGTCGTCACGATGGACGTCAAACAGCCCGGCGACATCGTTTACGTAATCGGCGAGACCAAGGACGAACTCGGGGGCAGCGAGTTTTTGGCATTGCGGGGTCAGCTCGGCGCCAACGTTCCGAAGGTGGATGCGAGACGGGCCCGTGCCCTCTACGAAAGACTCGCCTCGGCCATTCGGCAGGGTTTCGTCGCCTCCTGCCACGATTGCTCCGACGGCGGGCTCGGCGTCGCCCTCGCGGAATCCGCGTTCGCGGGTGGGTTCGGCATGGAGGTGGATTTGACGCGAGTGGATGTCGCTACCGACATCGTCGCACTGTTCAGCGAATCGCAAAGCCGCTTCGTGGTCACCGTGCCGGCGGGCAAGGTCGAGGCCTTTGAGAAGGCGATGGCGTCACTCCCGCTGGCCCGTCTCGGAGCGGTCATCCCCCTCGAGGTGATTCGGTTCCGCGGACGCGAGGGATTTCAAGACGAGGCGAGTCTGTCTGAATTGAAAGAAGCATGGCAGCGGACATTGCGCATGTAGCGCGATATGGAAGCATCATGAAGAAGAGAGTCCAAGCGCTCGTTCTTACCGGTTTCGGCATCAACTGTGACCATGAAACCGCCTATGCGTTTGAACGCGCCGGCGCCACGGCCACGCGCGTTCATCTCAACGACTTGATTGACCGCCCGGCGCTGTTGGACGGGTCCCAGATTCTAGCGGTGCCCGGCGGATTCTCGTTCGGCGATGATATCGCTTCAGGAAAGATTCTCGCGAATCGCCTTCGCTACAGGCTGGGAGAGCCGCTGCGGGATTTCGTGGCTGCGGGTAAGCTGGTGATCGGCATCTGCAACGGATTTCAGGTTTTGGTGAAGATGGGCATGCTGCCAATGGGGAACGGGACATTTCGGCAGACGGTGACATTGACGCATAACGATTCCGGGCGATTCGAAAACCGCTGGGTGCATCTCGTTACGGGGCCGGACACCCCTTGCATCTGGCTCAAGGACGTGCGGCGACTGGAGTTGCCGGTGCGACACGGCGAGGGGAAATTCATTCCGCAGGACGGCGCCACGATGAACGCGCTGCGCGAGAACGGTCAAATTGCCCTGCGCTATTGTCACCACGACGGGACGCCCGCACGGGGCAGTTTCCCGGCAAACCCGAATGGGTCAGTAGACGACGTCGCAGGCATCTGTGACGCGACGGGGCGCGTGTTCGGCCTGATGCCCCACCCGGAAGCGTTCGTGGACAAAACAAATCACCCGCGTTGGACGCGCGAGCCGATTCCCGAGGAAGGGGCAGGGCTGCAAGTCTTCCGCAACGCGGTTCGGTTCGCGAGGGAAACCACGTAGGATCCGTCTGACTGCGCGACGCCGTCAGCGCGAATGTTCCTGCATTCTTTGCGCCATCAGCGGCGGGCAGCCGTTGCACCGGTGTTTGGCATGCGAGATTCCTTCCGGGATGCCGTGGGGTAGGCTCTCGTCGTCCATGACGTGCGAGAGCTTGTGCTCGAAAAAGTTGCCAAGACTGTACTGCTCTTGGCCAAGGACCAGTCCACAGGTGTAGAGCGTGCCTTCGTGCCCCACGCAGGTCATGGTCGAAGGGAGATCGCACTTGGGTGAGACGATGCTGTCGTCGAATCCGTCGGCGCAGTAGAGCGGAATGCCGATCCGCTCGACGAACTGCGCGGACTCGATGACGTCCGAATCGGCGAACACGCGCGTCCGGGCGGCGTCGAGTCGGCCCAATACGTCCTCGTCCTGCTCCTGCAAGCGAACGTAGGCATGGATGCCGACGGTCATGCCGTGACCGTTTTGGGCCCAATCGCAGATCGGCAGCAACTGAGGGAGTTGGTGGAGGGGGGCGCCGACACTGATAATGAGCATCTTGGCGCCAATCGAGGCCGACTCGTCAATCACGCACAGCCACTCGTCAAGCGAAAGGGACGGCTTCGAACCGTCGTTGGCGCCGCCGGGACTTCCGGGAAGATGGACCCACAGGTATTCCACCTTTTCATTATTGCCGGTTTTCTGCGCCCGCTTGCAGCATTGATTCACGCCGCGCAACACCGCCTGCGGCAAGGCGAAGGGGTTCTCCTCGGTGTATATGCTTCGCCAACGTTTTCGAGTGCTCACGACACGCTTACCCGGATCTCTGGTTCAGTCCTGCTATTCGATGATTGATATCTCTCAGTGCGGGATACACTTCCCGGTACACTCCGTAGCGCTCGGCATACTCCATCGTCCGCCGCTTGTCCGGCTCGCATACATACGCAATCCGGACCGCTTGGTCCACGGCGGCCTTCAAGTCGGCGATGAGTCCCGCCGCGTGGCCGGCCAGTAATGCCACACCCAGTGCGGCCGCCTCGGTCGTTTCGAGTACGGCCACGGGGACGCCCATTATATCCGCTTTTCGCTGCACCCACAGGCGGCTTTTCGCCCCGCCGCCCGCGGCACGCAACCTCTGAATTCCAACTCCCGCCGTTTGTAACATTTCGAGGTTCAATTTCATTTCGTAGGTCACGCCAGACAGAATGGCCGAGACGATTTCTTCACGCCTCGTGTGCAGCGTCAAACCGAGAATCGCGCCGCGGCTGGCCGTATCGAAGTGAGGTGTCCCGGTCACCGTGAAGTGGGGCAGTACAAGGAGTGATTCCGGTTCGGCAGGCACCTGTTCGCAGATAAGTTCGTAGACATCGCGGCCGGTATCAGCCGCTTCGCGCAGTTCAGTCGACGCGAACGTATCGCGGTACCACCGGAGCAGTGAGCCCCCTGTAAAGTTAAATGCGATAGAGGCATACAGCCCCGGCACGCAACTGGGATAGCAGCAGAGATTGCTGTCGACCGTCTGCTCAGTAACCGCGAACGTGTCGAAAATGGGGCAAATGCAGTCGACCGTCCCGGTCGCGTACATCGCTTCGCCACTCTGCAATATTCCCGCCCCGAGCGCCCCGGCAGGCTGGTCGTGTCCGCCAGTGACTACCACGACCCCGGCGGGCAGTCCGATCTCCTTTGCGACGCTGCCGGAAACCGTGCCCACGATTGTCCCCGAGGGGGCCGTATTTGGAAGGAGTCCAATATCAATGCCCGCAACATGGAGCAGTTCATGCGACCACCCGCCTGCCCGGACGTCCAGGGCCATCGTACGCGCCGCAAGACTGTGGCTCATCGTCGGTTCCACCCCGAGCCGAAACTGTACGAAATCCTCATAACATAGCCATTTCCAAGTCCGCATGAATACGTCGGGGTCATTTTCCTTGAACCACAAAATCTTATTCAGCGAGTACATCCCGTGGAGCGGCATGCCGGAAATCATCGCGATCTCCATTTTCGATTTCCGTTCGAGCCACCACGCGGGCAACTTGGCGGTCCGCGCATCGAAGGTGACCACGCTGTTGGTCAGGCACTTGCCGTCCTTGCCGACCGCGTGAACCGCCTCGCCCTGTGCGGACACGGCCATCGCCCGGATCGGGTCGCCGTTCGTCTTATGTGCAACTTCCGAAAGCACCTCCTTTACGCATTTCCATACCTGTTCCGGGTCGAGTTCCTGCCATCCCGGTTTGGGCGACAGGAGCGGATACTCTCGATATGCCGATGCAATCGGTTTTCCGTCGAGGTTGAAGGCAACCCCCTTTGTACCGGTCGTTCCGACATCCAGACCCAACAGACTCATGCGGAATCACCTCCCCCTGCGCGGTCGCGCAGATGTCATCGCTATCGGCCCTCTTTGCGTCGCGTCCCCATGCGATGCGGATCGAGTGCGACCTACGTCAAGCGATTCAGTTCGCCAACCTACGTTGGCCCCAAACAAGACGGGGATGGGACATCGACCGTTCACGCAAGTCTCCCACAGCATTTCTTGTACTTCTTGTCGCTCCCGCAGGGGCAGGGATCGTTGGGTAAGACTTTTTCCGCCGCGCGAATAAGAGTACCCGTGCCGCGGCTTTCCACGTATTCGCTGTCCACATCAGGCGCGTCTTCATAGCTCTCCTCGGAGCCGTCTGCTTCCCGGCTTGATCCCGCCCCCAGCAACTCCTCGTCCGGACGAGGCGCGCGCCACCATGCCGTATCCTTCAGTACGTCGGTGATGAATCCGCGCGAGTATTGGGCCAGCGTCCGCATGGCCCAATCGGGACCTTTCTGGTGCGCTTCTTCGACTTCGTCCCAACCTATGTATGCGGGATCGACCAGTCCTTCGTCGTACGCGGCCTTCAGCGCGTCCATGCAGATGTGCGGCCCGAGACTGACCGCACAGTACGCCGCCGCGCAGAATGCAGCCGAAGGCGTACGTGCAAGTTTGTGTGTCAGCAGATCTCTCACGTAAGCCAATACGTCCTCGCGCCGCATCTTTCCTTCGTTAACCAATATCGGGTACGCATGCAAGGCGGCGCTTCGCACCCACTCGTCCACGTCTTCATTCTCGATAATGCGGCGCAACGGTCCATCGTCCCCCGCGTATGTGCTTGCCAGGATGCTTTGAAGGTCTTCCGTCACGACGTCACCGAGCAAATCGTCGTAGTCCACGTCCTTCACCGAGAGAAACTCGGCCATGGCATGAAGCGCCTGTGGTTCGCGGAACTGGGCGAGCAGATACATGGCGTACAAATGGCCGTCGTACGACGTGAAGTCTTGGAGGTCCCTGATGCGATCGGTATCGTTCCGCAGTACATCGAGCAACAGCGGCGTCAATTCGGCCCGCCGCTCCATTGCAGCGGCGAGAGCAGCCTTTGGATTTATACGTTCCGGAGACGTAATCGCACTAAGAATCTCGGACAAGTCCATGTTCAGAATGAAGCCTCCCAAGTTACTTCCGAATTGGTCTCGCACCGGTGTTCAATGGTCAGGATGTTCCCTTCAAGTGTCGAACGGGCGGGTGACGAGTTCACTTGGACACCGGACAATCGGAACGGCTCGGGCACCAGCAGCCGCAGCCGGTATTCCGTATTTGACACTCCATCAAACGCGCCCCGCAAGGTCCGGCCGCCCTCGTCCCACTCGAGCTTCGTGAAGTCCGTCGCACCGCAGGACCAGTGGCGGCTGGTCGCGATGAACATAGGTTTCCCCGTGTACCGGCGAAGGCAAAGAAGGCGCACCGCCCCCGCTGGAACAGCAACTCGAATTTCCTTCTCGGCGGTGCCGTAGTATTTTTCTTCCCAAAATCCGTAGACCGTGTAGAACCCGTCCGCGGCCAAGCCCAATTGCGAGAAAGATATTGAGAAAGTCTGGTCTGCGCTCTCGTTCCAATTGAATGCGGCGAGCATCGTCCATTCGCCGATGGGGGAGCGGACCGGAATCGTCCAGATCTGCGGAGTGTCCGATTCAAACAGGTCGATGGGCCGAGCCGGCCGATCGAGTACCGGCAACAGTTTCTGCAGCAGTTCGAATTCGGCGGGATCGAGACCGGAAAACCGGTCGCCGATCTTGACAACTCCGCCGGTCAGCGCCGCGCCGGTCAACCACGCGATGGACTGCTCGCGCGTCAGCGCAGGCAGGTCAGCCACTCCCCAGCGGTCGCGCGTGGCGGGATGCGCGAAGAAGACGCAATCCTGGTCCGGCCACCATACCGCACCGGACATGTAGTACTTTTTCGCCGCGTTTCGAAGGGTTTCCACGCAGCCCCAAGGCCATCGGCCCGGCGCCTGCCGCCAGATCGGGGCGCAATCGTTCCCGATCCGCATCCCTTCGGCGAACATCGCCGTAATGGGTTGGGGCGCGAATCCCATGATCACCTTGTCCGCACCCATGCCTTCGCGCAGCGCCTGCATACCCATGCGATGAATTTCGACGCGGGTCTTCGAAGAATCGTGATAGGACTCGGCCAAGGGAAGATAGTAGACGTAGTCCGCTTCCATGAGCGCGTCGAAACCCCATTCGTTTCCGATTTTCGACGCAAGGTTCTTGACGTAGTCATACGCGCCCGGCGCAGTAATGTCGAGAATGCGGTCGTTGTCGCCAACCACCTGTCTACCGAGGGCGTTCGGGCCGCGCAGCCATTCGGGATGTTCCTTTGCCAGGCGGCTGTCCGCGCTGACGCGAAACGGCGCGATCCAGATTCCTGCCGTGAGCCCCTTTTCGTGGATTCGGTCGGCGATCCATTTCATGCCTTTGGGAAACCGTTCGGGATTCGGCTCCCAGTCGCCGTTGGCGATCTGCCAGCCGTCGTCGATTGCAAAGTGGTTCCAGCCGTATCGCGACAATTGGGTCGACATCGCGTCGAGGTTTTCGAGCATCCGCGCTTCGTTGATATCGCTTCCGTATTCGGTGCTCCACGAATCCCAGCCGTGGGGCAGAAACCGCGGGGGACGCCTCAAGTTGTTCGCGCGGCGAACGGCGTGCGCGTAACGTTCCAGGCCCGCCAAGGGGTCGCGCTCGCCAACGGAAAAATACACGGCCTCCGACACAAGCTGCTGACCGGGTTCGACCGTGACCGGCGGGTCATAGACGCATTCCGCGGAGAACGCCGCAAACCGGCCCGTCCTGTCCTTGTCGGTAAGTGGTGATTCGCATCGGAACTGGCCGTACGCGCGGGCGTAGGTCAGAAAACCCGCAATGAGCGATCGGCCGTTCGACCCGTTGTACGCACCGAAATTCCACATCGTCGCGCCGGGCCCTGATCGCAAGCCGGGCGCCAACACGTCGCCCGGGAACTGACGTCCTCCGTCCAGGAATCTTGCATCGAGCGTACCCGCTCCGAGCGTAAACCCGCCGCGCTTACCGTCCCCTGCAAACCAGGGAGACAGCATCTTGACGCGGACCGGCTTCTTCGTGGTGTTCGTATAGGCGACTTGGACGGTGAAGTAGGGTTCCGCCGGGTAAACGCGTTGTGACCAGATGCACGACTCGTTGGAAAGGGTCACACCGTGGCCCTGACCGAACGCATCCTTCACCTCGTGGCGGCTGCTGTGCGTGCCGCGCACCGGCAGGGGTTCGGGCGCGGGCTTTCCATCGAACCAGATCGCGGGATACGCGTTAATGAAGACGGGTTGGTCCCCCGTCAATGAAACCTCGGCGGTCCCGTTCTTTTTGACTGAGACTTCGTAGGAACCCGCCGTTGTGCTGCGGAACTCCCTGCCGGGCCGTATCATCACTCCGGCGTACGCCGTGCTCGCGGCGCACGCCCACGCCACCAGGCAAACCGCCCGCCGATACCTTCCCACCGCCATCCGATTCAGCCGATCTCGACCCGCTTGCCGGTTCGGCTCGACTTGTACGCGGACAATGCGACTTCGAGCGCGGCCCGGCCCGCGGCGCCGTCCATGGTCAGTTTTTCCTTGCCCATCACCACGTCCATCCAATAGTCAATCTCGATTGGCCAGCCGCCGGTGGTCGGGGCGTTGTCTACCATCACCCATTCGCGGGAACTATCCGTGCCCGCGGACTGTTTGCCGGTGCAGTGTTGCAGACCGCGCACGTAATCGCAGATGAGCGATCCCTCGGTGCCGTACACCTCGATACCCGTGAACCCCGGCTTGCTGGTCCAGCCGACCTCGATATACCCCAGCGCCCCATTCTTGAACTCGAGGATCAGGATGGCGTTGTCGTCCACCGAGATCTTCTTTACCAAGGTGGCGGCCTTGCCCCATACCGCCGCAACCGGACCGAACATCCACAGCGCCAAATCGATGGCGTGGATTCCCATATCCAGCATCGCCCCGCCCGCGGCAACGTCCGGCTCGTAAAACCACTTGTCCTTCGCCCAGCCCGGATACGGCCCGCCGTGCGCAAACCGCACGCGAATCATGAAGGGTTTACCGATGGCCTTCTTCAGGATCATCTCACGGGTCTTTGCGGGCCCCCGGAACAGGCGGTGCGTAAACCCGATCATCAGCTTTCTCTTCGCTGTTCTTGCCGCCGCGATCATCTTGTCCGCCTCCTGCAAAGAGGCGGCAATGGGCTTTTCGCACAGGACGTGACAGCCGGCCTTGAGCGCGGCGATCGTGCATGCGGCGTGATACTTATTCGGCGTGCAAACACTCACGACGTCGAGTTTCTCCTTGGCGAACATCTGCTCGAACGACGTGAATCCCCGTGCGCCCGGAAACTTCTCCGCAATCTCCTTGTGCCGCGCCGTAGCCGGGTCCGCAAACGCGACGAACTGCGTGTACTTGTTCCGCGCATACCCCGGCATATGACACGCCTGCGCGATCGCCCCCGCCCCAATCACCCCCGCCCGAAACTTCTTGCCTTCCGTCATGTTCCCCTCCTCCGCAACCGTATGGACCCCTGAGTCTATGCACCGGAGCGGGGCGGGTTCAATGTGGTGACATGCGGAGCGACAAACCGGGACTTGACCCGACTTTATTCGGGCCACTCGGCGGGTGCCGCCCCCACCGATATGTTCGAGTTGCGCGAGTAGCGAATGATGTGGAGTGCGGGAGCTTGCTCACGCGCTTCCGGCGTTTCTTAGGGACGTTCTGCTGTGTCCGAGGCGTACGACTTCGCATCGAGTGTGGCTAGCCGCAGAACCGCGGGCGAGGTCGCTTAAGGGGAGCGGTAGCAAGCTACCGCACTCCATAAGGTTCCATAGGGTTCCATATGACTCCATCGGCTCCACGGGGCGCGCGCTGTCAGCGGGGCGCGAATCCGGGAGTAATCAAGCGTCGAGACGTTGCGGATGGTCTGTCGGATCGGAAACTCCGGCGATGTCTAACCCGGATTTTTCACACCCACGCGCGTTAGAGGATACAACATGGTACAGGGCGCACCGTTATGCATCGTCGCCGCGCGGCACGGCAGAACAGATGGTGGGTGTGAAAAATCCTCACCACAATCACTCACATGCTTTCTCCAGAGCATTTCTCACCAGTCGCCCCCCGTCAACGGGGGCGACTGGTGAGAAATGCGGGCTA